>NZ_LMER01000020.1:384200-684200 GCF_001426435.1 Angustibacter sp. Root456
GGCCTTACCGGTGTCGGTGGCCAGGTCGCCCACGAGCTCGCCGGCGGCCTTGTTGTCCGCGCTGATCTTGTAGGCGGTCAGGGTGCGGGTGAGGAAGCCCGACAGGAACGCCATGTCCTCGCCGGTGTAGGTGCGCTGCGGGTCGACGTGGTCGAGCTGCTGGTTGAGCGACAGGATCGTGAGCGTGCCACCGGTGCGGGCCTTGTCGCCCGACGCATCGGACGACCCTGTCTTCCCTTGACTGCTGCAGCCGACGAGCGCGAGCGCTGCCGCTGCGGCCAGGCTCCCTCCGCGTACGACCGCACGGGGCATCTGCATGGGCACTCCATCCTGATCGGGTTGGTGTAGAGCGGTCACCGGACGTTCGCCGGAGACGGTCAGGGCAGCAGCTCACCCATCCACGCCTCGATGGCGTCGGGGCTGCGGGGTAGACCGGCGGACATGTTGCGGGCGCCGTCATCGGTGACGACGAGGTCGTCCTCGATGCGGATGCCGATGCCGCGCAGGTGCTCGGGAAGTCGCAGGTCGTCGGCCTGCAGGTACAGCCCGGGCTCGACGGTGAGGACGTGACCGGGCTGGATCTCGCCGTCCAGGTACTGCTCGGCGCGGGCCTGTGCGCAGTCGTGGAC
The DNA here is from genome assembly GCF_001426435.1 of Angustibacter sp. Root456. Classification (NCBI taxonomy): domain Bacteria; kingdom Bacillati; phylum Actinomycetota; class Actinomycetes; order Kineosporiales; family Kineosporiaceae; genus Angustibacter; species Angustibacter sp. Root456. The sequence continues at coordinate 384,830 of NZ_LMER01000020.1, forward strand.
GTCGAGCCCGAGCATGTGGCCGGTGCCGCAGAGGGTCCAGCGGCGGTAGATCGTCGAGCTGGGGTCGAGGGCCTGCTCGGCCGAGCACGGCAGCAGGCCGAGGTCGGCCAGGCCGTGCGCCATCACGTTCATCGCCGCGTGGTGGAAGTCGCGGAAGGCAGCGCCGGGGCGCACGGCCGCGATGCCGGCGTCCTGCGCCGCGCGCACGAGCTCGTACAGCTCGCGCTGCAGAGGCGTGAACCTCCCGCTCACCGGCAGCGTGCGCGTGATGTCGGCGGTATAGAGCTCGTCGGTCTCCACACCCATGTCCAGGAGCAACAGGTCGCCGTCGCGAACGGCACCGTCGTTAGCGATCCAGTGCAGCGTCGTGGCATGTGGTCCGCCGGCCACGATGCTGGTGTAGCCGACGTCGTTGCCCTCGAGCCGCGCGCGTCGCCAGAAGGTGCCCTCGATCCACCGCTCGCCACGCTCCAGCCCTCGGCTGGCGGGCAGCTCCGCGACGACGTCTCGGAATCCTCGGATCGTGCTGTCGACGGCCGCTTGCAGCTGAGTCAGCTCGAACGGGTCCTTCACCAGCCGCAGCTCCGACAGCGTCGCCGCCAGCTCTTGGTCGAGGCCGTCGAGGCTGGCCTGGCTGAGGCTGGCGCGAGATCGGACGTCGCCGGCCGCCGCCTCCACCCGCGCGTCGACCCCGCGTCGTACTCGGGTCGGCGCTGGGCTGCGCAGCAAGCCGGGCAGCTCGTCGACGTGGCGGCACTCGATGCCCAGCTCGGCCATCGACTCCGCCAGCGAGGGACGTCGGCCCGCCCAGAAGTCGCCGTACTGCCGGTCGCGCCAGAACTCCTGCGACACCTCACGCTCGGCTCGGGGGCGCAGGAACAGGATCGCGTCGTGGCCACCGGCGGTGGGCTCGAGCACCAGCACGCAGTCCGACGTCTGGTCTCCGGTGAGCCAGACGTAGTCCGAGTGAGGGCGGAACCGGAAGTCCTGGTCGTTCGACCGGGCCAGGTACGAGCCCGACGGCACGACGACGCGCTCACCCGCGAACTGCTCGGACAGCCGCGAGCGCCGCTTGGCCGCCCAGACAGCGACCTCACGCGGCCCGCCATCCGGCGTCGCCGGGGTGGCCCAGTCGTCGGCCATGAAGCGCTCGAGCGCCGCACTGACCGGCAGGTCGTGGCTGCCGGTGTGCAGCTGCGTCGACGCTTCTGCCTCGTCTCCCTCAGAGGGGATCGCCGTCGTCTCAGTCGTTGGCTCGATCACATGTGACATGCTACTGAGCCAGGCCGAGTCGTCAATGACGTTCCGGAAATCTGTGGACGAAGAGGGTGTCCCTGCGGCTCAACCCTGGGCTGGCGCCACCGCAGCGGCGGCGTTCAACGCCTGGAGGTCGCGCAGGCAGTCTTCGCTGCGGTAGGGGTCGCACCGCGAGCAGCGCGGTTGCGCGCAGGTGATGCACGGTCGCAGGGCCTCACCGCAGAGGCAGTGCTCGACGTCCGGGTGTGCGCTGGTCGGGCCCTGGAGCATCACGGTGCGAATCCCCCCGTGCGCTCGGCCGCCGCGGGCGCCATGTGCGGGTAGCGGTAGTCCGTGTCGGCGACGAACGTCTCCTTGATGGTGCGCGTCGACGTCCAGCGACGCAGGTTCTCCGCCGACCCGGCCTTGTCGTTGGTACCCGACGCGCGCCCCCCGCCGAACGGTTGCTGACCGACGACTGCGCCCGTGGGCTTGTCGTTGACGTAGAAGTTGCCGGCAGCGAATCGCAGAGCCTGCCGGGCGGTGTCGACGGCCGCCCGGTCGCGGGCGAACACCGCGCCCGTCAGGCCGTAGGGGCTACCGGAGTCGACGAGCGCCAGGACGTCGTCGTAGGCGCCGTCGTCGTACACGTGGACCGACAGGATCGGGCCGAAGAACTCGCGCCGGAACACCTCGTGGGTCGGGTCGGTGCCGACCAGCAGGGTGGGCTCGACGAACCAGCCGACCCGGTCGGTGTAGCCACCACCCGCCAGCACCTCGATGCTGGGGTCGTGCCGGGCCCGGTCGAGCACCTCGGTGAGGCGCCGGTAGGCGCGCTGGTCGATGACCGCACCCATGAACGTGCTGAAGTCACGCACGTCGCCCATGGCGATGCTACGGATGTCGTCGACCAGGGCGTCCTTCAGCCGCGCCCACACACTCGCGGGGATGAACGCGCGGGAGGCGGCCGAGCACTTCTGGCCCTGGTACTCGAAGGCCCCGCGCACGAGCGCGGTGCGGAGCCGGTCGACGTCCGCACTGGGGTGGGCGACGACGAAGTCCTTCCCGCCGGTCTCGCCGACCAGCCGCGGGTAGGACGAGTAGGTGTCGAGCCGGGTGCCCACCTGCTTCCAGAGCTGACGGAACACCTCGGTCGACCCGGTGAAGTGGATCCCGGCCAGCCGCCGGTCGGACAGCACCACATCGGAGACCTCGGGCCCGGGCCCGGGGAGCATGTTGATGACGCCCGGCGGCAGGCCGGCCTCGGTGAGCAGCTGCAGAGTCAGGTCGGCGGCCAGCAGCTGGGTGGTCGCCGGTTTCCAGACGACGGCGTTGCCCATCAGCGCGGGTGCCGTGGGCAGGTTGCCGGCGATCGCCGTGAAGTTGAAGGGGGTGACGGCGTAGACGAAGCCCTCGAGGGGCCGGTGGTCGAGGGTGTTCCACGTGCCGGGCGAGCTGGCGAGCGGCTGCTCGGCGAGGATCTGGCGGGCGAAGTGGACGTTGAAACGCCAGAAGTCGGCCAGCTCGCAGGCGGCGTCGATCTCCGCCTGGTGCACGGACTTCGACTGCCCGAGCATCGTGGCCGCGTTGATCCGCGCGCGCCACGGGCCGCAGAGCAGGTCAGCGGCCTTCAGCAGGACGGCCGCCCGGGTGTCGAACGGCGCCTCGCGCCACGCGGCCGCCGCGTTCACCGCGGAGTCGATGGCCCGCACCGCTTGGTCGGGGCTCGTGACGGAGGCCGTGAGCAGCCGCGTGTGCCGCTCGTGCGGCTGGGTGACCGTCAGTCGCTCGTCGCTGACGTGCTCGACGCGCCCGTCGATGACAGGGCCCACGTCATGGCTGCCGGAGGCCAGACAGTCCAGCTCGCGGCGCAGGGCGGCCGCGCCGGGGCTTCCTGGTGCGTAGGTCCGCACTGCTTCGTTCACCGGCTGGGGTGGGGCGGTGACGGCGTCCATGGGCTCCTCATCTCGGCGGCCAGGCATTGCGTCGTGCAATGTACAACCTTATAGGCCACGGCGACGACCCCTACGATCTGGATCTGATCACCGGGTGCCCCCGTCAGCTCGCCGTCCGATGAGCTCTGAGCGCGTCGTCGCGGCCACCTGGCTGTCGTGGCGGGGGCGAGCCGCGCTGGCCGTTCGCCCACGGGGCGCAGCCGACCCTGCCGTTCGCGNGAGAGCAAATGCGTTGCGGCGCAGTGCCGCCGGCTGCGACGGTCTGCCGATGGGACTCGCCGTTCAGTGCCTCGACATCGACGCCGCCGACCCGCAGACGCTTGCCACGTGCTGGCAGCAGGCGCTGGGCTGGCGCCGCACGCGCGACTCCGACGCGGGGGTGGTGCTCGAGCCACCCGAGGGCTCGCTGGAGGACGGCGTGGTCCCGGACCTGCTGTTCAATCGTGTCCCGGAGGCCAAGGCGGGCAAGAACCGGCTCCATCTCGACCTTCGACCCGACGACCAGGACGCGGAGGTCGCCCGGCTCATCGCCCTCGGGGCTGACCGCGTGGACGTCGGGCAGCCGGACGACGTCGCATGGGTCGTGATGTCGGACCCGGAGGGCAACGAGTTCTGCGTGCTGCCGCCGTTGACGCCCGACCAGCGGGCCGAGCTGCAGAGAATCCGCGACGCTCGCCGCCTCTCGTGACCCCGCTCCACGTGACCGACGACGAACGCGCGATCGACGACCTGGTCCGGACCTTCTTCGCCGCGTTCACGCAGGGCCCGGACCTGAGTGCGCGCCTCGACCAGCTGGCCGGCCTGTTCCTGCCGGAGGCGCTCATCGTGCGCACCTGTGGCGCGGTGACCACCTACGACGTCGCCGAGTTCATCGCGCCCCGCCGTGAGCTGCTGACCAGCAGCCGCATCGCTGGCTTCCGTGAGTGGGAGGTGGCCGGCACCACCCAGGTGTACGGCGACGTGGCGCATCACTGGTGCACGTACGCCAAGGCCTGGACCGAGGGTGGCGTGGCGGTGACCGGCGCCGGCGGCAAGACGATGCAGTTCGTGCGCATCGGCTCGGGCTGGAAGATCAGTGCGGTCGCGTGGGACGACGAGCGCTGACGCGACCGCCAGCAGCCCTACCGGTCATGGATCGCCGCGCGAGAGCTGTCGCAGCGATGGCCGTGGCTGCAGGACGCCGACCGGCCGTCACACCGGCATCACCTGCGAGACGTCGATCCTCCCGTCGCGCACTGCAATGGCCGGATGTGGCTCGCCCTTGCGGCTTGTGTGCGACCGCGGCCACTGAGCTGCTCGCCGGTGACCATGTCGAGGGTTGCTCCCGCTTGTCGAGGGGTACAACCCTCGGCAAGCGGAGTGTCGCCCACTGAACGTGATCAGCGTCAGGGCAGCGAAAAGCCCCGGGACCAGAGGCTGGCCGCCGGGGCTGTGCGTGCGCGAGGGGGGATTTGAACCCCCACGCCCTTTCGGACACTGGCACCTGAAGCCAGCGCGTCTGCCGTTCCGCCACTCGCGCATGAACTTCGTTCGCCCAGCCGTGACCGAGCCCCGAAGTTCGCCGCTCAGGCTAGCACGGACGGGCGATGATCCTGTCCCCGGCTAGGATTGAGCGCAGGCCAGGCCAGCGCCCGCGACTGGACGCTGCGCCGCGCCCGGCGGCGGTCAGCCCGATCCGCGGTCGTCCCAGTCAGTGAGCGAGCGCGAAGGAGGTGCTGCGTGGGGGTGTTCGACCGGTTCGAGAAGGGCATCGAGCGAGCCGTGAACGGCGCGTTCGCCAAGGCGTTCCGCTCCGAGGTCCAGCCCGTCGAGATCGCGAGCGCCCTGCGACGCGCCGCCGACGACCGGGCCGCGGTCGTGGGCCGTGGCCGCACGCTCGTCCCCAATGCCTTCGTCGTCGAGCTCGGGTCCACCGACCACGACCGCCTCTACGACTACGCCGACGCGTTGGCCGAGGAGTTCGCCGCCAACCTGCGCGAGCACGCCGAGCAGCAGGGCTACGCCTTCGTCGGCCCGGTGACGGTGGAGTTCGAGGAGGTGCCCGACCTCGACACGGGCGTCTTCCGGGTGCGGGCAGCCACCGTGAAGGGACGCACCGAGCGCGGTCCCTCACCCGCACCGATCCCCCGCGATCCCGAGACCGGCCCGGGCGTGCTGCGACCCCCGATGCACGCCGACCCGGGCCCGGTCACGCAGACCACCCCGGCCAGGCGTCCGTGGCTGGACGTCGACGGCCAGGCGTACCCGCTCGTCGGGAGCATCACCGTGATCGGCCGGGGCGACGACGCCGACATCGTGCTCGACGACCCGGGTGTGAGCCGCAAGCACGCCGAGATCCGGGTGACCGCCGACGGTCCGCACCTGGTCGCCTCCGTGCGCGACCTCGGCTCGACCAACGGCACCTTCGTCGACACCCAGCGCATCACCGCCACGCAGCTGGTCGAGGGGTCGACGATCATGCTCGGCCGTACCCGTGCCGTCTACCGCAGCGGAGAACGATGAGCGAGCTCACCGTCACCGTCGTCCGGCTGGGACTGCTCGCAGTCCTGTGGGTGTTCGTGTTCTCGGTCGTGGGCGTGCTGCGCGGAGACCTGTTCGGCACGAAGGTCAGCCAACGCAGCGCACCACGCCCGGCGCCCGGGCCCCAGTCCGCCCCGTCCGGCCCGTCCGGCCGCCGCGGGCAGCGCACGAGCCGGCGCACGCCGTCGCACGTGCTGGTCTCCGAGGGGCCGCTCAAGGGCACCACGATCACCTTGGGCCAGAACTCCGTGCTCATCGGGCGCAACCCGGAGTCGACGCTCGTCCTCGACGACGACTACGCGTCCGGCCGCCACGCACGCATCTACCCGGAGAACGGTGAGTGGTTCGTCGAGGACCTCGGCTCCACCAACGGCACGTTCTCCGGCACCCAACGCCTCACCTCGCCGCTGAAGCTGCAGGTGGGCTCCACCCTGCGGATCGGCACCACGGTCCTCGAGCTGCGTAGGTAGCCGCCGATGCCCATGGCCTTCCGGTTCGCGGCGCGCTCGGACATCGGGCTCGGTCGCTACACCAACAACCAGGACTCCGGCTACGCCGGGCCGCACCTGCTCGCCGTCTGCGACGGCATGGGCGGTCACGCCGCCGGTGACGTCGCGAGCTCGATCGCGCTGGGCCGGCTGGTCGCCCTCGACGGGGAGTCGCACGGCGGTGACGCCCTGACCCAGCTCGAGCGCACGCTGCACGAAGCCAACGCCGAGCTGCGCGAGCGTGCCGCGGGCGACCCGACGCTGCACGGCATGGGCACCACGGCGACGGCCGTGGTGCTGCACGGTCAGCGCATCTCGATGGCGCACATCGGCGACTCGCGGTGCTACCGCTGGCGCGACGGCGAACTCACGCGGCTCACCCACGACCACACGTTCGTGCAGAGCCTCGTCGACGAGGGCCGCATCACCGAGGAGGAGGCCGAGCGTCACCCGCAACGCTCGGTGATCACGCGCGTCCTCACCGGCCACCCGGACGACGAACCCGACCTGTCCGTGCGCGAGACGCGGGTGGGCGACCGCTACGTCGTGTGCTCCGACGGGCTCACCGGCGTCGTCCGTGACGAGACGCTCGCCGAGCTGCTGGGTGAGCACGACGACCCCGGCGCCTGCGCCGAGGCGCTCGTGAGCCTGGCCCTGCGCGGTGGTGGGGCCGACAACATCACCTGCGTCGTCGCGCACGTGGTCGACGCCGCCGACGCCCCGCCGAGCTCGGTGCCCGAGACCGTGGGATCGGCCGCCGTGCGCGCCGCCGCCAGCACCTCGCAGCCGCAGTCGCCAGCCGCCAAGGCAGCCGCACTCACCCGTCCGCAGCCCGCAGCCGACGACGACGTCGACGAGCCCGCGGTTGGACCCCCTGCCTCCAGCCGGCGGTGGACCCTGCGGGTGCTCGCCGCGCTCGTGGTGGCTGCCGTCCTCGGCGCCGGCGGGTACGCGGCGTACGCGTGGAGCCAGCAGCAGTACTTCGTGGGCGCGGCCGGCCAGAACGTGGCCATCTACCGCGGGCTGCCGCAGGACATCGGGCCGGTGCGGATGTCGCACGTCTACGAGCGGCAGGACGTCACGCTCGACCAGCTGCCGGAGTACTCCGCCGAGCAGGTGCGTGGCGGGATCACCGTGGCTGACCTCGGCGCCGCCCGCGACAAGGTGAGCGAGCTGCGCACGCAGGCCTGCTCGCAGAGCACACCCACGCCGTCCGCGACACCGACGACCACGCCGACGACCACGCCCACGACCACCCCGAACCCCACCGCGAGCGCCTCGGCGCTCCCGACCGCGTCGAGCGCCCCCAGCCTGACGCCGACCCCGACGGCCAGTCCCACGGCGAGCGCCAACGCGCCGGCCCCGAGCGACTGCGTGCAGGTGGGCTGATGTCGGTCGTCACCACCGTCGTGCCCCGCACCCGCCGTGGTGTCGAGCTGGTGCTGCTCGTGTTCGCCGTCGGCATCGTGCTGCTGGCCTACGCGAACGTCGGCCTCGCCGTCGACGGCACGCTGCCTCCGAGCCTGCTCACCTACGGGCTCGGGCTGATCGTGCTGGTGGGTGCCGTGCACCTGCTGCTTCGGTGGCGCGCCGCGTACGCCGACCCCGTGCTGCTGCCGATCGCCACCGTGCTCAACGGCCTGGGCCTGGTGATGATCCACCGGCTCGACCTCGCCGAGCAGCGCACGGGCGGTGGCATGGCGGCCCGTCAGCTGCTGTGGATGGCCGTCGGGGTCGTGCTGTGCCTCGCCGTGCTGTGGTTCGTGCGCGACCACCGGCGACTGCAGCGGTACACCTACACCGCGTTGGCCGCCGGTGTCGGGCTGCTGTTGCTGCCGCTGCTGCCGGTGATCGGCAAGAACATCAACGGCTCACGCATCTGGGTCGGCGTTGGGCCGCTGTCGTTCCAGCCCGGTGAGATCGCGAAGATCTGCCTGGCCATGTTCTTCGCCGGCTACCTGGTGCAGGCGCGCGACTCCCTGGCGCTGGTCGGGCGCCGGTTCATCGGCATCTCGCTGCCTCGCGGTCGCGACCTCGGCCCGATCCTCGTGGCGTGGGGCTTCAGCCTCGCGGTGCTCGTGTTCGAGCGCGACCTCGGCTCGTCGCTGCTGTACTTCGGCCTGTTCGTCGCGATGCTCTACGTCGCCACCGAGCGCAAGGGCTGGATCGCGATCGGCCTGGCGATGTTCGTCGCGGGCTCCTACGTCGCGTACCTGCTCTTCGGGCACGTGCAACAGCGCGTGCTGCTGTGGCTGCACCCGTTCTCCAGCAAGGCGTTGGAGGTCAGCGACCAGCTCGTGCGCGGCATGTTCGGGATGGCCGACGGCGGCCTGCTGGGCACGGGGCTGGGCCGCGGGCGTCCCGACCTCACCTACTACGCCGAGAGCGACTTCATCGTCCCCTCCTTCGCCGAGGAGATCGGGCTGGTCGGCCTGTTCGCGCTGCTGCTGCTCTACCTGCTGTTCGTCGAGCGGGGCCTGCGCACGGCGATCGGCGTCCGCGACGGCTACGGCAAGCTGCTCGCCACCGGCCTGGCGTTCACGGTGGCGCTGCAGTGCTTCGTGGTGGTCGGCGGCGTCACCCGGCTGATCCCGCTCACCGGCCTCACGATGCCGTTCCTGTCGGCCGGCGGGTCATCGCTCATCGCGAACTGGGCGATCCTGGGGTTGCTGCTGCGCATCAGCGACCAGGCGCGGCGCCCGGCCCCGGTCGTCCGCGCGGACGTGCTGACGGGTGATGACGCGCCCACCGAGGTGGTGAAGCTGCGGTGAACGCGCCCATCCGCCGGCTCGCCGCCGTCGTGCTCGTGCTCTTCGGTGGCCTGCTGCTGTCGTCGACGTACATCCAGTACGTCCAGGCGGCGTCGTTGCGTGACAAGCCGAACAACCGGCGCACGCTGCTCGAGAGCTACAGCCGCGAGCGCGGCCCGATCCTGGTGAGCGGGCGGCCCATCGCCCGCTCCGTGCCCAGTGACGACGACCTCAAGTACGTCCGCAAGTACTCCGAACCCGAGCTGTACTCGCACGTCACGGGCTACTACTCCTTCGTGTACGGCGCCGGTGCCGGGATCGAGCGGGCCGAGAACGACCTGCTCTCCGGCTCCTCGGACGCGCTGTTCTACCGCCGCGTGGTCGACGTGCTCACCGGCCGCGCGCCGCAGGGTGCCTCGGTCGAGCTCACCATCGACCCGAAGGTGCAGAAGGCGGCGGCCGACGCGCTCGGCGACCAGCGCGGTGCCGTGGTCGCCCTCGACCCGCGCACCGGCGCGATCCTCGCGATGGTCAGCCACCCGACGTACGACCCGAACCGGCTGTCGAGCCACGACCTCGCAGCGGTGTCGAAGGCCTACAAGGAGCTCAACTCCGCTGACGGCGACCCGCTGGTCAACCGGGCGATCGGTGGCAACCTCTACCCGCCGGGGTCGACGTTCAAGATCGTCACGGCAGCGGCGGCCCTCTCGAGCGGCAAGTACGACGAGAACTCCGTCATCCCCGGGCCGCCCTCGCTCGACCTGCCGCTGACGAGCACCGACCTGCCCAACGACTTCAGCGGTGCGTGCGGCCCCGGCGGCAAGGTCGACCTCACCCGGGCCCTGCAGATCTCGTGCAACACCGCGTTCGGCTACCTCGGCCTCCAGCTGGGTGGCAACGCGCTGCGCGAGCAGGCCCAGAAGTTCGGCTTCGGCGACCGGCTCACGGTGCCGATGCCGGTGACGCCCAGCCAGGTGCCGCAGGACATGAACCCCCCGCAGAGCGCGCAGGCGGCCATCGGCCAGTACGACGTGCGCGTGACGCCCCTGCAGATGGCCATGGTCAGCGCCGGCATCGCCAACCAGGGCGTGGTGATGTCGCCGTACATGGTGCAGACCGTGCGCAGCCCCGACCTCGACGTCATCGACCAGGCCGACCCACAGCAGCTGAGCCGAGCCGTTAGCCCCGACGTCGCGGCACAGCTGACGCGCATGATGGTGCGGGTCGTCGAGGCGGGCACCGGCACGAGGGCGCAGATCCCCGGCATCAAGGTCGCCGGCAAGACCGGCACGGCCCAGCACGGCAAGGGCCTGCCGCCGCACGCCTGGTTCACCTCCTTCGCACCCGCCGACGACCCCAAGGTGGCGGTGGCCGTGGTCGTCGAGGACGGCGGCAAGGCGGGCAACGAGGCCTTCGGCGGCAAGATCGCGGCGCCCATCGCCAAGGCCGTGATGGAGGCGGTGCTGCGATGACCGCCTCCCACCCCGAGCCCGGCCTGCGCGTCGGCGGACGCTACGAGCTCACGTCGCGGATCGCCGGCGGCGGCATGGGCGAGGTGTGGCGCGCCCGCGACGGCGTGCTGGGACGCGAGGTGGCCGTCAAGCTCCTGCGCCGCGAGTACGCCGACGACGAGACGTTCCTCGAGCGCTTTCGCGCCGAGGCGCGCCACGCGGCGTCGCTGTCGCACCCGGGCATCGCGTCGGTCTACGACTACGGCGAGGACGGCGGCACCGCGTTCCTCGTCATGGAGCTCGTCGAGGGCGAGGCGCTCTCACACCGGATCAAGCGTGAGGGCGCCCTGCCCACCGCGATGGCCGTGCCGCTGATCCAACAGGCTGCGGCGGCGCTGCAGGCAGCGCACGACGCCGGCGTCGTGCACCGTGACGTCAAGCCCGCCAACCTGCTGCTCACCGCCGACGACCAGGTCAAGATCACCGACTTCGGCATCGCCCGCGCCCGCGACCAGGTGCCCATCACCCGCACCGGTGAGGTCGTCGGCACCGCCCAGTACCTCTCGCCCGAGCAGGCGCTCGGGCGCCCGGCCACGCCGCGCAGCGACCTCTACGCGCTCGGGGTGGTGGCGTACGAGGCGCTCACCGGGCGCCGCCCGTTCGACGCCGACACCGTGGTGGCCACCGCCCTGGCCCAGGTGAACGAGCCACCCGAGCCGCTGCCGGACGACATCCCGCCGCAGGTCGCCGACCAGGTGCTGCGCGCCATGGCCAAGGACCCCGCCGACCGTCCGGTGAGCGCGGCGGCGTTCGGCACGGCCCTGGGCGCCGGGCTGAACTCGGCGATCCGGCAGGCCTGGGTCGACAAGCCCGCACGGGGCGAACGCAAGCGCGCCGCCGCGCCGGCGACTCAGCCCACCGCCGTCATGGCCGCCGCACGCACGAGCACCTCGCGGGCGATCACCGGGGCCACCCAGGTGGTCAGCGAACTGCCGCTCGGGCGTCCCCTGGTGCTCGGCGTGGTGGGCATCGTCGCGATCGCGGTGCTCATCGCCCTGCTCGCCAGCTCGCTGGGCGGGAGTCAGACCCCTGCGGCCGGGGCCACGGCGAGCCGCCCCCCGAGCCCCAGCACGAGCCGCACCCCGACCCCCAGTACGAGCCCCACCACGAGCACGCCGACGCCGACCCCCCCGGCGATCACGCTGAAGGCCTCCGACTACGTCGGTCAGAGCGCCACCACGGTGTCGAAGCGGCTCGAGGCGCTGGGGCTGAAGACCAAGACGGCCACCGTGCGCAGCTCACGCACCCGGGGCACGGTGACGGCCCTGGCGCCGCTCACCGGTCTGAACCAGGGCGACACCGTGACGCTCAGCGTCGCCGACGGCGTCTCCAGCCAGCCGGCGACGCAGTCCGGACCGAAGAAGAAGCCGGGGAAGGGTCATGGCCATGGCAAGAAGAAGTAGGCCGTCGGCCGCTGCCCGCCGCACGAACCGCACGACGACGAAGGGCTCGAAGTGAACGCGACACCCCGCCTGCTCGGCGGCCGCTACGAGATCGGCGACCTGCTCGGCCGCGGTGGCATGGCCGAGGTGCACCTCGGCCGCGACACCCGGCTCGGGCGCACGGTCGCGATCAAGATGCTGCGCTCCGATCTCGCGCGGGACCCCTCGTTCCAGGCCCGGTTCCGCCGCGAGGCGCAGTCGGCCGCCGGGCTCAACCACCCCGCCATCGTCGCGGTCTACGACAGCGGTGAGGAGCCCGCCGTCGAGGGCGGCGTCCCTGTGCCGTACATCGTCATGGAGTACGTCGAGGGCCGCACGCTGCGCGAGCTCGCCGCGCCGGGACGGCCGATGCCGTGGCGCGAGGCCCTCACCGTGATGTCCGGCGTGCTGGCGGCCCTCGCCTACAGCCACCGTGCCGGCATCGTGCACCGTGACATCAAGCCGGCCAACGTCATGGTGACGCCCACGGGCGACGTCAAGGTGATGGACTTCGGCATCGCCCGGGCGATCGCGGACTCCTCGGCGACGATGACGCAGACCCAGGCGGTCATCGGCACTGCGCAGTACCTCTCGCCGGAGCAGGCCCGCGGCGAGACCGTCGACGCGCGCAGCGACCTGTACTCGGCCGGGTGCCTGATGTTCGAGCTGCTCACCGGTCGGCCGCCGTTCGTCGCGGACTCGCCCGTGGCCGTGGCCTACCAGCACGTCGGCGAGCAGGCGCCCGCCCCCAGCTCGGTGGCGGACGACGTCCCGGACGCCGTCGACGCGATCGTGCTGCACGCCCTGCAGAAGGAGCGCGGCGGCCGCTACCAGACCGCCGACGACTTTCGCGACGACGTCGACGCCGTGCTGTCCGGACGCCGGATCAGCAGCGCGGCGCTGGGCGCTGTGGCTGGTGCGGCCGCAGCCGGGGCGGCCACCGAGGCTCTTGGTGCCGTGCCGGCGGCTGCCGCCACCACGACGCTGCCGGCAGCCGTACCCGAGGCCGCGATCCTGCCCGACAACGGCCGGGACGACGACGACACGCCGAACCGCACCGGCCTGTGGGTGCTGCTCGGCCTGCTGGCGGCTGCGCTCCTGGCCGTCGCGGTGCTCGTGCTGCCGGGCATGCTCGGATCCGGTGGCCCCGACACCCCGGTGGCGCAGAAGGTGGCGGTGCCGGACCTCAGCGGCAAGACGGTCGAGGAGGCCACCGCGGCCCTCAAGGCCAAGGGCCTCACGCTCGGCGAGCAGACCACCCGCGCCGACGACACCGTGCCGCAGGACCAGATCATCGAGCAGGACCCCGCGTCCGGCGCGCAGGTCGACGAGGGCACCGCAGTGGCGGTGGTGGTCTCGACGGGGCCGGAGTCGGTGGGAGTGCCCGACCTGGTCGGCAAGACCAAGGCCCAGGCCAAGGCCGCCCTGGAGCAGGCCGGTCTGCAGCTCGGCGACGTCACCGAGACCGACACCACCGAGCAGGAGAAGGGACGGGTCATGTCGAGCAACCCGTCGTCCGGTGACCAGGTCGCCAAGGACACCAAGGTGGCCATCGAGATCGCGAGCGGCAAGGTCAAGGTGCCGAACGTCATCGGTCAGCCGCTGGCCGATGCCACCACGACGCTCACTGACGCCGGCCTGAAGGTCAAGGCAGTGAAGTACGAGGTGAGCACCCAGCCTGAGGGCACGGTGACGTCCCAGACCCACCAGAACGACACCGTCGAGCAGGGCACCGTGATCGAGCTGGTGATCGCCAAGGCGGCACCGAGCACCCCCACCGAGACCGCGACACCCACCGAGACCGCCACGCCCACGCCCACGAGCACGGGGACACCGACGGACTAGACCCCGAGGCAGCACCGATCACAGGCGACGACCCCGGGGTGGCTCACCCCGGGGTCGTGGCTGTCACGAGCGCACGAGCGGCGCCAGCCCGTGCGAGCGCTCGACGGCGTCGGCGTCACCGCAGGTCGCCAACCAGTTCGCCAGGAGCCGGTGGCCCCCCTCGGTGAGCACCGACTCGGGGTGGAACTGCACGCCCTCGAGCGGCAGGTCGCGGTGGCGCACGGCCATGATCACGCCGCCGGGCGTCGTCCCGGTGACCTCGAGCTCGGACGGCACGGTGTCTGGCTCGATGGCGAGCGAGTGGTAGCGGGTGGCCGTGAACGGGTCGGACAGACCCGCGAGCACGCCGGCGCCCTGGTGGTGCACCAGGCTGGTCTTACCGTGCAGCAGCTCCGGCGCGCGGCCCACGACCGCACCGAACGCGACGCCCAGCGCCTGGTGACCCAGGCACACGCCCAGCAGAGGCTGGCTGCGCTCGGCGCACGCGTGCACCATGTCGACGCACACGCCGGCGTCCTCGGGTGTGCCCGGCCCGGGGGAGAGCAGCACGCCGTCGTAGGCGGCCGCCGTGTCCGTCGACACCTCGTCGTTGCGCACCACGTCGCACTGCGCCCCCAGCTGGGCGAGGTAGCCGACGATCGTGAACACGAAGCTGTCGTAGTTGTCGACGACGAGCACGCGTCGGGCGTCAATCACTGGTTCACCGTGCCGTCGTTGAACGGCGCGTACGGCGCCACTGCCGGGAAGACCCAGACGAAGAGCGCCGCCACGACCGCGACGAGCAGCACGACGCTGAGCAGCACTCGCACCGGCACCGGGCCGGGGAGGTGGTGCCAGATCCAGCCGTACACGCGAGTCTCCTCACTTCAGGACGTCGGGCACGACGCCCGCCGTCTTGGGGATCCGGCTCTCCAGCTCGCTGAAGACGACGTAGCGCTCCCGCGCCGAGAACATCGGGTGGCAGGCGGTCATGGTCATCATGCGCTTCGTGGGGGTGGCCTTGGGCTGCTCGGGCACCGGTGCGACGACGTCGACCCGGTCGGGCGTCACGATCTCGTGCCGCTGCACGTGGTAGACGAACCACGCCGTCGCGGTCTCGACGACGATCGGGTCGCCCGTTCGCAGCTCGGCGATCTGGTTGAACGGCTTGCCGTAGGTGACGCGGTGCCCGGCGACGGCGAAGTTGCCCACTGCCCCGGGATCGGCCGAGTCAGGGTAGTGGCCGACGCCGCGGTCGAGCACCGGCAGCTCGACACCCTGGATGATCGGGCGCACGTAGTTCTGGCCGAAGCGCGGAACGTGGATGAGCGCGAAGGCCTTGCCATCCGTGAGCTTCAGAGGCGGGTCGTCCACCGGCTTCGTCGGGACGGCCGTGGGGGTCGAGCCGGTGCGCGGCGACGGCTGCCAGGAGCTCTGCAGCTGGTGGGTCAGCTGATCCTGCACGCGGCTGGCCGTGATGTCGGTCCACCACAGCTGCCAGACGAGGAAGAGCAGCACGACGACACCGAGCGTCACCATCAGCTCGCCCAGGGTGCGGGCGGCTGTGCGCAGAGCGTTCACCGCACTTCCGCTTGCCGAACCACCGTGGCGTGCTGCATGAGCAGCGATCCCTCGTAGCCAGGCATGCGCACCGTCCCCAGCCGTTGCACCTTGTAACCCAACCCCACTGCGTCGACGTACTGGCGGTAGATCTGCAACGCCTCGGAGTTCTCGAGCGCCCGCTCCATCGCCGAGACGTCGCCGATCGCGGTGATCCGGTACGGCGGTGAGTAGACCCGGTCCTGCAGGATGAGCACGTTGCCCACACAGCGTACGGCGCTGGTCGAGATGACCCGCTGGTCCATCAGCATCATGGCCTCGGCACCGGCGCTCCACAGCGCGTTGACCACGGCTTGGACGTCCTGCTGGTGCACGACCAGGTCGTCGGGCTCGAAGCCGTCGGGCACCGTGCCGTCGTGCGAGGCGTCGTCCAGTTCGACCCGCAGCGCCGGGCCGCGCACGGGGACGGTGCCGGCCGCGGGAGCCAGCGCCGCCGCACGCTCGGTGAGCCGCTCGAGCTCCGAGCCGGCCGGGGCGGCCTGCTTGGACAGCCGCTCGACCTGCTCGCGCAGCTGGCCGACGTCCCGTTCCTGCACCTCCGCGCGATGCTGTTGCTCGCGGATCAGGTCGGCGGTGTCGGTGCGCCCCTCGGAGCGCAGGTCGGTGCCACGCGCCGTCTGGGCGCTCGTGGTGGCGAGCAGGCCGGCCAGGGCGAAGACCACAGGCGCGGCGACACCCCATCGCGAGAGCCGCACTCTTCGCAGGCCGGTCAGCACCCCACTACGCTAGACGACCAGCCGACCCTAGGAGTCACTGTGCCCGAGTCGAGGGCCCGCAAGAAGCCCGACTACACCCCGCCGCCGCAGCGGTCGACGGGAAAGAAGCAGAGCCCGTCGTGGTGGGCGCCCGTGATGGTGGCGCTGATGGTGATCGGGCTGGTCTACATCGTCGTGTTCTACCTCAGCCAGAGCCAGTACCCCATCGCGGCGATCGGCCCGTGGAACGTCGTGATCGGCTTCGGCGTGATCATGGCGGGCTTCATGATGTCGACGCGCTGGCGCTGAGCAACCTCTCCCGTTGTTGGGCGCGGTGGCACCCTGCTGCACTCCTATGGCAGTGGGGTGCCCCAGCGACCTCCCACGAGTGAAGTGATCTTCCCCAGACACTTGCTTACACGGGTGTGATTCCGTCCCCAGGGTGGGGAAAGACCTGTGGATAACCACAGTGGACGGCGGGAGGCAGCGTCCGCCGTCAGATGCCGACGGCTGTGGACAGCTTCCAGAGGCTGACGCCGGTCAGCAGCAGCAGGACGCCGATCGTCCCCGCGAGCTGCACGAGCGGCCGGTGCCTCGGCACGGGCGCCACCATCACCAGGCCCATGATCGCGCCAGTGACCAAGCCGCCGAGATGGCCCTGCCAGGCGACGTTGGGGATGACGAAGCCGAGGAAGAAGTTCAGACCGATCATCACGAGCAGCCCCTGGCTGGTGCCGCCGAGGTGCCGCTGCACCACCAGCAGCGCCCCAAAGAGCCCGAACACCGCACCCGAGGCGCCCACGACCCCGGCGTTCCACGAGAACGGGTTGGCCGGGTTCGCGAGCGCCAGGAAGCCGACCGACCCGCCGACGGCGCTCACGAGGTAGAGCGCGAGGAACCGCAGCCGTCCGAGCCGCTCCTCGAGGTAGGGCCCCACCTGGTACAGCACCAGCATGTTGAAGGCGATGTGCGGCAGGAAGCCGGTGGAGTGCAGGAAGGCCGAGGTGATGAACCGCCAGGGTTCGGCGTCCGCGAGCACGGGCGCGAAGGCGAAGCGCCGCGTGATGTCGCTGCCCGGCACGAGCTGCAGCAGGAAGACGACGACGCAGGCGGCGATCAGCCCCAGCGTGACCACGGGGCGGCCACCGCTCATGCGACCGCCGTACACCGTGCGTCCCCGCCGCACGCTGCGCGACTGCTCGCGGACGCAGTCGACGCACTGGACGCCCACCGCCGCCGGACGCTGGCACTGCGGGCACACCGGACGCTCGCACCGCTGACAGCGCACGTAGCTCACGCGGTCGGGGTGGCGGGGACAGACCGGCTCCGAGCCGGTCTCGGACGGCGCACCGCCCGGCAGCATCGCGTCGCTCACCGGGCGGCCTGCCTCGTCCTCAGGGTTCGGTTCAGCCGGCGTCGACGGTGACGCGCTCGATGACCACGGGCTCGACGGGCGCGTCGCCGGGGCCGGTGGGCACGGCGACGATCGCGTCGACGACCTCGCGGCTCGGCTGGTCGGCGACCTCACCGAAGATGGTGTGCTTGCCCTGCAGCCAGGTGGTCGGCTCGACGGTGATGAAGAACTGCGACCCGTTGGTGCCCTTGCCACCCACCTTGCCCGCGTTGGCCATGGCCAGCAGGTACGGCTTGGTGAAGCTCAGCTCGGGGTGGATCTCGTCGTCGAAGGTGTAACCGGGGCCACCACGGCCGTCGCCGCGCGGGCAGCCGCCCTGGATCATGAAGCCCGGGATGATCCGGTGGAAGGTCAGGCCGTCGTAGAACGGCTCGGTCTTGGCCTCGCCGGTGTCGGCGTCCTTCCACTCCTTCGTGCCGTCGGCGAGCCCGACGAAGTTGCGCACGGTGTTGGGCGCGTGGTCGGGGAAGAGCGTGACGTTGATGTCGCCCTTGTTCGTGTGCAGCGTGACGTTCATGCCGCCATCTTGGCACGGCGTGCGGCCGGTTCCGCACCGTGCACCGGTCGACTCGGGGCGCGCGCGGGCCAAGATCAGGGCAGGATGGGTGGCGCGGCGCGACGGGCCCGTCAGGTCTGCCGTCGCTGACCCACGATCACCTCAGGGAGGGCACGTGTTCAGGAAGAGCCGCACGGACCAGGCGAAGGCCCAGGTTCAGGACGCCGCCTCGACAGCCAGCCACCACCTGCGCGAGAAGGTCGCGCCCGTCGTCGCGGAGAAGGCCCGCGACGCCAAGGACTGGGCGACGCCGCACGTCGAGCGGAGCCTGGAGGCTGCCGCACCCAAGGTGGAGGCGGCGGTCGACAAGGTCAGTCCCGCGGTCGACGCGGCGCGCGACAAGATCGTGGACGACCTGCTGCCGCGGCTGGTGGAGGCGGTCAACGCCGCAGCCGCAGCGGGTGCGACCGCGGCGGCCGCCGGAGCCGCCGCCAAGGCCCGCAGTGGCGATGCGGTCGCGGTGCTCAAGGGCGACGCCGTGGCGAAGCCGAAGCGGCGCGGTCGCAAGATCCTGCTGTTCTCCGCGCTCGTCGCTGCAGTGGGCGCCGCCGTGGCCGTGTTCAAGAAGCAGCAGCCGCGTGAGGACCCGTGGGCCGTGCCTGCCGGCACCTACCCGTCGACGTCCTCGTTCGGCTCCAGCAGCACGAGCTCGACGGGCTCGTCATCGAGTGCCTCCGCGCTCGGCTCGGGTGCCGCGAGCAGCACGCTCGACGGCCCTGGTGCGGGCGAGGCCGAGGTCGCGGGTCTGACCCCCGACTCCGCTGCGGCCGCCGAGGCCATCGCTGAGTCCGCGGGCGAGGACGCCTCGTCGGGCGAATCATCCACGTCCGCGAGCTCGTCGTCCGATGACGCGCCGCGCCCCACCGAGCCGAGCACCAACCCGCCCGGCTCGGCCGCCAAGAAGGCAGCGCCGAAGAAGTCCTCGCCGCCCAAGAGCTGAGCGAGCCGCGCCACATCGCACAAGTGGCCCATCCGGAACCGTCCGGGTGGGCCACTTCTGCGTTGTCGTTCAGCCGAGCGCTGCGGTGTCAGGCCATGAAGTCGTTGAGGACGGCGGCGAACCGCTCCGGCTCCTCCAGGTGCGGGAAGTGCCCGGCGCTCTCGAACACCTCGACGCGGACGTCCGTGAACGCCGTCCGTGCCCGTTCGGCGTGACCGGCGGGGATGAGCCGGTCGCGAGCGCCCCAGACGACGAGCGTGGGCACGGCGATGGCCTCGGCCAACCGGTCGTGGGCGCTGATCGACTGGCCGCCGGTGTCGATGACCGCGCGGGTGGTGGCGAGGAAGGCGCGCCGGCTCTCGGCGTCCGAGAGCGACGCGAAGCTCTCCCAGGCGATGCGAGCGTCGGCGCCGGCTCGCCACCCGGTGAGCGACAGAGCGCGCCCCACCGTGTCGACGCCGCCGCGCACCAGGGGCGAGGCCAGCACCGGCAGCACCCACTCGGCTCCGGGCAGCGTGGCCGAGCGCAGCAGTGGGCTGACCGTGCGGCCGAGGCCGCCGCTCGCGACGAGGGCGAGCCGGTCGACGCGCTCGGGGAACAGGTAGCAGAGCTGCATCGCGATGCCGCCGCCGAGCGAGTGCCCGACCAGCGTGACTCGCTCGACGTCGAGGCGGTCGAGCAGGTCGCGCAGCGTGGCCGCGTGGGCGCCGAGCGAGTAGTCACCACGCGGTTTGTCGGACATGCCGTGGCCGAACAGGTCGGGCACGATCACGCGGTGGTCCTCGTCGAGCCGGTCGACGAGGTGGGTCCAGTTGCGGTGCGAGCCCAGCAGGCCGTGGATGAACAGGACGGCGGAGCCGTGGCCGCTGTCGATGAACGACAGCGCGTGCCCGTGGATCGTGACCGTCCGGACGTCGTGGGTGCTGTCTTCGAGACTCACCTGAACCACCTACGGGTCCTCCCGTTGCCGGAGCCCCTGCTCTGGTTACCTACTGAACAGTAACCGGCGGCGGCGCCCCGCGCGCAGCGTCTGCGTCAGGAGTGGCTCGTGTCGTCCGGGCGGACGAACCAGGCGGTGGGCCGGACGAACGCCCACCGCCTGGTGCGCGTCACACCTGGAACCGAGCGACCTGCTGCTCGAGCTCGGCCGACATGCGGGCCAGCTGCTCGGTGGCGCTCAGGGTCGCCGTCGCGCTGCTGCTCGTCTGCACGGCGCTGTGCGCCATCGCCGTGATGTTCTGGGCGATCTCACTGGAGCCCGTGGCCGCCTCGGCGACGTTGCGGCTCATCTCGTTGGTGGTGGCCGTCTGCTCCTCGACGGCCGAGGCGATGGTCACCTGGGTGTCGTTGATGCGGGCGATGATCTCGGAGATCTCGTCGATCGCGGCGACCGCGGCCGCTGTGTCGGCCTGGATGGCCTCGACGCGGCGTCCGATGTCGTCGGTGGCCTTGCTGGTCTCGTGGGCCAGCTCCTTGACCTCGCCCGCCACCACAGCGAACCCCTTACCCGCCTCGCCGGCACGCGCCGCCTCGATGGTGGCGTTGAGCGCCAGCAGGTTGGTCTGCTCGGCGATCGAGGTGATGACCTTGATGACGTTGCCGATCTCGGTCGACGAATCACCCAGCTTGGCCATGGTCAACGACGTGGACGACGCGACGGCGACCGCCTGCGACGCGACCCCCGCTGCGCTCGTGGCCTGGTGGGCGATCTCGCGGATCGAGGCCGACATCTCCTCCGTGCCCGCCGCGACCGTCTGGGCGTTGCGGGAGACCTGCTCGGCGGCCGCCGAGACGACCTCGGCCTGCGCGGAGGACTCATCGGCCGAGGACGCGATCTGCTCCGAGGTGGACGACATCTGCGCCGCTGCGGAGGCGAGATCGGTCGCGTTGTCGCGGATCGCCTGCACCACGGTGCCCACTGACGCGGTCGCCGTGTTGAGAGCAGCCGCCATGGCTCCGATCTCGTCGCGGCTGTCATCGTTCACGCGCACGGTGAGGTCGCCGGTCGACACGGCGCTCAGGGCCTGCGCCTGACGCTTCAGCCGGGGGACGATGTTGCGGATCAGCAGCCAGCCGGCCAGCAGTGCGAGCAGGACGCCGAGGGCGACCGTGACAGCCAGCGTGGTCTGCGAGCGGCTGACGCCGTCGTGGAACTCGGTGCCCTGGGTGAGCAACTTCTCCGCCTGCTGGGTCTCCTGGTCGAACGTGTCCTCGTAGGTCTTGCGCAGATCACGGCCCTTGGTGAAGCTCAGCTCACGAGCACCCGCGGCGTCGGTGGCGCGCAGCTTGAGCACCTGGTCGACCACGTCGGTCCAGGCTGCGAGCTGCCCGACGCCCTGGTCGAGCTGCTGGCGGTCCTTGCCGGCGGGTGCGAGCCGCCGCGCGGTGGCGATGGCGTCCTGCAGCTTGATCTCGCGCTTGGCAATCTCGGCGCCGTACGACGCGTCGCCGGTGAGCAGGGCGCCGCGCTCGTCGTTCGCCATCGACTTGGCCGTGAGCCGGATCGTGTAGAGGGCCTGCACGTACGGCACCGCCCGGCCGACCTCGCCGTCACGCACTCCGCGCAGGCCCCGGACGGCGGACACCCCGGTGAGGCCGTTCACCAGCGCCACCGCCAGCAGCAGCCCCAGAACGCCCGTGATCTTGACGCCGATTCCGAGGTCGCGCAGTTTGCCGAGCCTTGACGGGCGGCCCTGCGTGAGCGTGGCGGCGCCGGGCTGGACAGTGGACACGGGTTCCTCGATTCTCCGGACGCCGGCCCCGACGGCAGCGATCCAGTGGGCGCAGAGGTTGAGAGGCCGCCGCGGCTATGTGATATCGCACAGGTCTGTGGATGACTGCTGTATCGGCCAGGCGGGGGGCGAGTTGAGCCGGTGTCCACGTCACCCCTACGCCAGGTGAACCTCGACGTCAGGAGCCGGCCGCGCCGCTCGGCCGGACGATCTGCTGGAGCGCCCAGCGGTTGCCGTCGGGGTCGTCGAAGCGCACGAACCGGCCCCACGGCTGCTCGTCGACGTCGCTGCACGCCACGCCGCGCTCGCGCAGGTGGGCGCAGGCGGCGTCGGCGTCGTCAACCACCACCTGGATGAACTGCTTCGAGCCGGGCGGCATCATCTCCAGCCCCACACCGAAGCAGAACGAGCAGGCGGAGCCGGGTGGCGTGACCTGCACGAAGCGCAGACCCTCGTTGACGGTCACGTCGTGGTCGACGTTCCAGCCGACTTCGTCGCCGTAGAAGGCGACCGAACGGTCGACGTCCGCCACGGCCAGCGGGATGAGCTCGATCCTGAAGTCCATGGGGTGCTCCTCACCCTCGGGGTCCTCAGGTGAGTGGATCACCGGGGTCCGACAGTCCCGGCCGCTCAGCTGGCATAACGCAGCTCGACGCGTCGGTTGGCGGCACGGCCCTCGGGGTTGTCCTTGCCGTCCTTGGTGTTGGGCTTGACGGGGCGGGACTCTCCGAACCCCCGGACGTCGAGGCGCAGGTCCGGCCTCGCCTGATGCACGACCGCCGCGACGGCTGCGGCGCGGGCGCGCGAGAGGGACTGGTTGCGGGCGGCGTCGCCCACCGAGTCGGTGTGGCCGTACACGCTGAGCCGTGCGCCCTTCGGGATGCTGCTGAGCAGGGCCTTGATCTTGGCGGAAGCCGCGTCCGGCAGCTCGGCGCGCCCGAAGGCGAACAGGATGTCCGATCGCAGGCTGACGACCGTCTCGTCGCCCTCCGTCGACGTGGTCTCGACGTCCTCGACGCGGGGTCGGATGTCCGCCACGTTGAGGTCGATGTCGTGCACCGAGTCGGCCAGCTCGGCTTGCGAGGGCTGGGGCAGATCGTCGACAGCCGACGCCGAAGCGGCCACCGGCAAGGCGAGCAGGACCATCGCGAGCGCCCCGGTTGCGGCGATTCGGCGGCTCGTCACTGGATCGGGACGTCGGAGAACGCCGGGATCGCGTCGGAGAACAGGACGTTGACCTTGGTGACCTCCGGCGGGGGTGCCGCGAACACGGCGTACACGAACATGGGCTGCCCCGAGCCGGCCCGCACCACGAGGTCGTTGCTCAACAGGATCCTGCCGTCGGCGCGCACGACCGAGTACTGCTTGAGGTTCACCGTGTCGATGAGGCTGGGCCTCCAGCTGTTCGAGCCGAGCACCCGGAAGAGGCTCTGCGGGTCACTGAGCGTGGTCGTCGGGGTGACCGCGGCGGTCAGGACGACCAGCTTCTCCTTGCGCTTCAACCCGAGCAGGTCGACCTTCACCGTGGCCGTGGGGTCCTTCTGCATGCCGGTCTTGGCGGTCACCGAGGCGATGGGGTGGTCGAGGGCCTCCAGGCCGACGCCGGCCTCGGCCGAGCCGTTCTTCTGCGGGTCCACGGACGTCGCGGCACTGGGTGAACCAGCAGCCGTGGACGTCGGGGATGGATTGCCGCCCTTGGCCTCGTCCTTCGTGGTGCCCGAGCAGGCGGTCAGCGCCAGGCCCGCGCTCAGGACGCAGACGGTGAGCAGCCGTGTGGCGTGCATGCGGTGTCCCCCCTGTCACGCGGCCGACCTGGTGATCGTGCCGCGCCAGAAGGTAGCAAGGCGAGCCAGTCACAGCACGTCGGCGTGGCCGGGCTCAAGGCCACCGGCCTGGATCAGCGCGAGGACGTCGTCGGTGGCCCGTACGTCACCGAAGCTGCGGTAGACCACGTGGAGGGTGGCGTCGTGGTCGCGGTCACGGACGGCGGCGCAGCCGTCGGCGACCAGCACGACGCGGTAGCCAAGGGCCGACGCGTCGCGGACGGTCGACTCGACGCACACGTTGGTGACCGTGCCCGTGACGACCAGCGTGGCGATGGCGCGGGCCGCCAGCAGGTCGTGCAGGTCGCACGTTCCGGGGAAGAAGGCGCTGGGGCCGGACTTGTCGAC
Source organism: Angustibacter sp. Root456 (assembly GCF_001426435.1). Taxonomy (NCBI): domain Bacteria; kingdom Bacillati; phylum Actinomycetota; class Actinomycetes; order Kineosporiales; family Kineosporiaceae; genus Angustibacter; species Angustibacter sp. Root456. The sequence goes on from NZ_LMER01000020.1 coordinate 408,663, forward strand.
GACGACGTCCGCGGGGTCGACGTCGAGCCCTCTCCACAGCCGCTCGCGCGGCGCGCCCGCACCGCCTGACTGCGAGTAGAGCTCGGCCACGCGGTCCCCGAAGAACTCGCGCGTCACGGGCGACGGCGCCGTGGTGCGGGGCACGACCCAGGCGACCGTGCCGCCTTCGGCTCGCAGAGCTCCGGCGAGGCGGTTGACCTTTGGCAGGATTCCGCGCACGTAGGCGGACTCCTCGACGAAGAACGGCACGACGTCGACGACGACCAGTGCCGTCGTCCGAGGGTCGAGCCGGACGTAGGCGTGCTCGCGTCCCCGGCGTGCCACGTGCCGGTCGATCTCGCGCTGATCGATGGACCACTCGTGATGCGCGACGTCCTCACGCATCAGTGGGTGATCGTCGTCTGCTGGTAGAGCGCGAGGCGCGGCTCGCCGTCCTGCAGCCGGTAGACGCTGGTCATCAGCGCGACGAACGGCTCGGGGTCGCCGGCTCGGGTCGCCGTGGCGCGGTAGAGCAGCGCCGCGACGTCATCGCTGACCTGCACGAGTCGTTCATCAGTGAGCTCGTAGGTGTCCCACGGCGGTGAGTCGTTGAGCGAGCTGGCGACCGTGGCGCGGTCGAGCACCATGCCGTTGACGAGCACCATCACCGCGTCGTCCGTCATGAGGGCACCGTAGAAATCGCCGCCCTGTGAACGAGTGAGCGAGTCCCACCCCTGGCGCTCGAAGTTGGTGAGTGTTGACAGGTCGAAAGCACTCATGCACTCGATGCTATGAGCTGACACCGGTGCGGCCATTGCGTGTCAACGGCGTCGGCTGCACGGGCCACCGGCTGAGCCGAGCTTCACTCGAGGCGGCCGTAGCCAAAGACGTGACACGTCAGAACGTCTATCTCCCGTCGCGAGTCACCGAAGAAGGCACCCATGCGATGGCAGACGCGTACGTACGGCCGCTCACGCGCCCCGCCATCCTGTTTCCAGTTCGAGTTGGGGACGATGAGGAACAAGTGCTGTGCGTCCGGTGCGATGTGCGCCTTCCAAATGTCCTTTAGGTCGTGGTTGTTATTCACCGTCCCGCCGCGTTCGACCTCGGCGATAACGCCCGTTTGGGGGCCGAGGCGATAAAAGAAGTCGGGCCTGGGTCGGGAGACGATTCCATCCTCGCGAGTAAGCAGAACTTCCTCGTCGAACCCCAAGCGATCTTTGAGTATCGACGACGCGATCTGCTGAATGGCTAGGCTCTTGGCACCGTGGATGTGCGCTGCGTCGATCGCCATCGACTCCAGGTGCAATGCGTCTCGCAGGCGATGCGCCAATTCGTCGACCTTGCGGCTTGCGGCACTCTCGGCGGGAGTGATGACAGCGCGTTGAAACCGCTTGTACTCGATCGACACGAGCGCAGCTTTTCATCGACAGATGCGAAAAGCGACTCTGACAAGCAATTGGGGATGGGCGGAGGACAGCAGCTCTGATATTCGTCACCACGGGCCACATTTCTTGGCGGCCGCTCAGTCCCCAGGACGAGCGCGGAGCTGCTGCACGAGCGCGTTCGCATCACCTACCGGGCCCAGGTGGGCGAGCTTGTCGGGGTTGACGACCGCCCGCACGCCGGCGACCTCACCGCCCTGGACGTCGAGCGCCCACACCGCATACAGCTGGCCCCCGACCGAGAACAGCGCACCGGGATCGCCGTTGACCTCCGCCAGGCGGATCTCGACGTCCGGAAGTCGTCGCAGCACGCCCAGCCAGTTCGTGAGGGTGTGCGCCACCCGGCTCCGCCCCTGCTGCGAGCGGGCGAGCGACGGCGCCTTGCCGCCGCCGTCACCTACGAGCACGACGTCGTGGGCCAGCAGCGACTCCAGCCCCGCGAGGTCACCCTCCCGCGCCGCCGCGAAGAACCGCTCCGCCAGCTCGGCCCGACGCTCGGACGTCGTGGTGAACCTCGGCCGGCGCTCCTCGACGTGCCGGCGAGCCCGGACGGCGAGCTGGCGCACGTTCGCCTCGCTCTTGCCCACGATGTCGGTGATCTCGCCGTACCCGTAGCCGAACACGTCGTGCAGCAGCAGCACCGCCCGCTGCTCGGGCGACAGGCTCTCGAGCACCACCAGCAGCGCCAGCGACAGTGAGTCCGCGGCCACGGCCTGCTCGGCCGGATCGTCCCGCCCGTCGGTGATCACCGGCTCCGGCAGCCAGTCGCCGACGTACCGCTCGCGCCGTACGCGCGCCGATCGCAGCTCGTCCATCGCGAGCCGCGTGGTCACGGTCGCCGTGAAAGCTCGCGGCGACCGCACCTCCTCGCCCGCCTCCAGCGCCCGGTGCACGCGCAGCAGCGCCTCCTGCACGACGTCCTCAGCCTCGCTGACGCTGCCGAGCATCCGGTAGGCGATGCCGAAGGCCACCGGCCGGAGGTCGGCGAGCAGCGACTCGCAGTCCGTCACGCGGCGCCGATCTGCAGGGACGTCGGAGCCGACAGCTCCCGGAAGCCGTCCCGCCAGGTCGCGTGGGCCGGCGCCCAGCCGAGCTCTCGCTTCGCCTTGGCGTTCGAGGCGCCGCGCAGGTCGGTCATCATCACCACGCCAGTCTCCCCGGCGATCATCCGCGCCAGCCACACCGGCACGCGCAACGGCTTCTTCGCGCCCAGCACCTCGGCCAGGTAGGGCAGCCACGTCGACACCGCGGCGGGTTCGTCGTCCACGACGTTGTAGACGCCGGGCGCCCCCCGCTCAACGGCCGCAACGGTGGCGTCGGCCGCGTCGGCGATGTGGATGAACGACCACACCCCCTGGCCGCGACCCACGAGGGGCATCTTCCGCTGTCGCACCGCGACCGTCTGCTCGCCGTCCGGCCCGAGCGAGGTGTGCGGGCCGTAGAACCCGCCGTACCGCAGCACGAGCCCGTCGGTCCAGGTCGCCGCCCGCACGGCGTCCTCGACGTGCTTGATCGCGGCGACCGTCTGCTCCATGCCGGACGGCGGCGTGTGCCCGAACGCGTCGTCCTCGGACTTCACCATCGCCCCCACGCGGTCGTAGCCGGCGAAGAAGCTCTGGGCCACGAAACGCCGGACGCCCACGGCCTGCGCCGCCGACAGCAGGTGGTCAGTGCCCTCGGTGCGCAGCCGGTTCGTCAGCGCGAACGCGCGATCGAAGTGCCGCAGGTCCATCGGCCCGATCGCCGTCAGCTGGTGGACGACGACGTCGGGCTCGGCGGCCGCGACCGCGGACGCCACCTGCTCGGCGTCCAGAGCGTCAGCCACGACCGGCACCGCACCGAGCTCACGCAGCATCGGCTGCTTGGACTCGCTGCGCGTCATGGCGTGCACCTCGTCGCCGGCGCGTACCAGCCGCGGCACCAGCTGGCGCCCCATCGCCCCGCTCGCCCCTGCTACGAACACCTTCATCGTCGACTCCCTCGTCGGTGTCAGGCCTACACCCCCACAGACGAGACAGGTCAAGGCGATGTGACACTCCGCGCGAGGGAGTCGGCCTACGAGCCGGGGGTCCGGACGCTGGTCCGGCCGCTAGCTGACACCACGGAGCTGCCCGAGCAGGCTCCGACCGAGCCCGCGCATCGCTCGCAACGCGGCGTCATCGCCTCGGGCGGCATCCGCCGCCGCGCCGTAGAACTGGTCGCACAGGCCCGGCACGCCCAGGACCTCTTCGACCTGCTCCAGCACGTCGTCGACCCGCGCGAACGTGTTGACCACGCGCTGGCCCGCCGGATCACCGAACGACTCAGCCGCGTAGATCCAGGCCACCACCGCCCCGAGCGCGAACCAGGCGGGGTTTTCTTCGGGCTCCTCGTCCTCCTGCAGGGCGGGGATGGCACTCAGCACCGCCGCCTCCGCAGTGGCCTGGTCGGGGTTCGTCGCGTCCCTGATCCGCCCCGCGAGCTCCGACAGCGGTTCCGGTGTCAACGACGCCAACTCGCCGAGCGGCTCCACGATCTCCGCCATCGCGATCGCCACAGCGAATGCCCGGTGCCGATCCTGCGCGAGAGCACGCAAGGCGGCGTAGAGAGGTGGTTCCGAAAGCTGCCCCATGCGGGCATCATCACTGCTGGCGACGGGTTGTGCCATCACCGGAGGCAGAGGGGGCCGAGCATGGCGGTGCTCGACGACGTCCGGCCACTCGGGCAACAGCTCGAGCGGTCGTATGAGGTGTACGTCCACGGCCGCCTGAAGTTCCGCGTCAAGCAGCTGGTCTACGTCGCGTTCTCGGCCGACGAGACGGTCATGGGCTTCGCCTTCCCGAAAGAGGAGCGAGCGGCGCTCGTGGCCAGCGAGCCGCAGAAGTTCCACCTGCCGTCGACGTTGGACCTGCGGTTCAACTGGGTCCACGCCCACCTCGCGGCGCTGGACGCTACCGAGGCCCGCGAGCTCGTCGTCGAGGCCTGGCGGATGGTCGTGCCGCAGAAGGTCTCCCGTGCCTACGACCTGGCCCACCCGCGAGGCCCCGGCTGACGGCGGATGACGGACCCATGGGCCATGAGTGCTCACACTGGGCTCCATGTCTGACGAGCGGCTTCCCATAGAGCAGGTCCTGCCCGGACAGCGACTGCACCCCCTGGACGACGGAGAGGTGCCGCTCATGACGTTTGCGCTGATCAAGTGCCCGGACCGAGACGGCGACGTTTCGTGGTCGTTCCGAACGTCGGAGCCGCCGAACCTCGAAGAGCTTCTGGGGGCGCTAACGGTGCAGGTGGACCTCTTGCGCCGGAGGTTGGCGTCCCAGTGGGAGGACGACTAACTCAACCAGCGGCTCCGTCGGATGGCGCTAACCATCACGGTGCGCCGAGAAGGAGAAGGTGCGCCTTCCCCGACCCAGGACTCGCCCGTTCCGCTCGATGGTGCGCACCCCACCGGCGTGGCCCGAACCCACGCAGAAGTGCCAGTGACCGATGACCCGGTCGCCCCAGCGAGGGACGATGAGGTTCCCTGGCGCCCACAGGCGTTCGGGCAGTGAGTCGACGAGGCGCGCGGGGATCACCACACCATCGTGCCTTCGATGGCACCGGTCGCGCGCGTCGTCCTGAAGTGGAGCCAAGGGGACTCGAACCCCTAACCCCCTGCTTGCAAAGCAGGTGCGCTACCAATTGCGCCATGGCCCCTGGGGCAGTCCCCGGGTCCGCGCCGAAGCGCGGGGAGAAGCATCAGACCGCGTCGGTCGCCTCGGCCCAGAGGTTCTGCTCGGCCTTGTCGGCCTCGACCTTGCGCCAGACGGCGAAGGCACCGACACCTGCGGCGGCGAGGAGCAGCAGCTTCTTCATCGGACACCTCCGAGAGCGCGGGCCCGAACGGGCTGACGTGGGCCTAACTGGACTCGAACCAGTGACCTCTTCCTTATCAGGGAAGCGCTCTAACCGACTGAGCTATAGGCCCCAACGGCGCACACTGCGCGCCGCACGAGGGTACCCCAGCGGGCACCCTGTTCCCAAACCGGATCAGTCGTCGGTGAGGGTCATCTGCACGCCACCCACGAGCTGCGCGCAGACGTTGTAGAGGAACGCCGAGAGAGTCGCGAGCGCCGTCAGCAGGAACACGTCGACCACCGCGATCACCGTGGCGAGCGAGATGACCCGGCCGAAGCCGACGTAGTCCATCAGGTTGAACGTCGACCCGGACGACGAGCCCAGCACCGTGCCCACCGTGCGGTTGACGTCGCTGAACACGCCCATCGTGTCGAGGATCATCCACAGCACGGCGACGAGGACGACCAGCGCGATGCCGATGGCGACCGACAGCAGGAAGCCGATCTTCATGACCGACCACGGGTCGACCTTGCCGAGCGTGAGCCGCACCTTGCGCGGCCCGCGCGGCGCCGGGCGAGCCCCCGCCGCGGCGGCCGGCCGCGCGCTGGTGGACGACGCAGGCGTCGCGGTGGCGGTCTGGCCACCCGCCGTGAACGGGCGGGTACCCGACCCGTACGCGTGATCCGGCGTGCTCACTGCTCGCCTCCCGGTGCGCCTTCGGCGTCGTCCCCGGCCGCGGGTGCGGCCGTCTCACCGTCCGACGGTACGCCATCCTCGGACGAAACGCCCTCGTCGACGCCGTCGACGACCTCGGCCTCCTCCTCGACCTCGCGCTCGACGTTGCGGGCGATGCCGATGATGGAGTCGCCCTTGTCGGGCATCGCGAACCGCACACCCTGCGTGTCACGCCCGGTCGACCGGACGCCGTCGACGCGCGAGCGGACGATCTTGCCCTTCTCCATGACGACGAGCACCTCGTCATCGTCCTGCACGAGCAGCGCGCCCACGAGGTCGCCGCCCTTGTCGGACATCTTGGCGACCTTGATGCCGAGACCACCCCGCCCCTGCACGCGGTACTGCTCGACCGGCGTCCGCTTGGCCAGACCGCTGGCGAACACGACGAACACCTCGACGTCCTCGCCCTGGCGCACGACGTCCATCGACAGCAGGCTGTCGTCATCGCGGAACTTCATGCCGGTGACGCCGGACGTCGCTCGACCCATCGGGCGCAGCGCCTCGTCCGTGGCGGTGAAGCGCACCGACTGGCCCTTGCGGGAGACCAGCAGCAGGTCGTCGTCCGGTGAGAGCAGCCGGGCCGCGACGAGCTGGTCGCCCACGACGTTGCCGTCGGCATCGACCCCGGTGTCACGCAGGTTGATGGCGATCAGGCCACCGCTGCGGTTGGAGTCGTAGTCGGCCAGACGCGTCTTCTTCACCAGACCGGCCTTGGTGGCCAGCACGAGGTACGGCTCGGCCTCGTAGTCGCGCAGGTCGAGCACCTGAGCGATCTGCTCGCCGGGCTGGAACGCCAGCAGGTTCGCGACGTGCTGGCCCTTGGCGTCGCGGCTGCCCTCAGGCAGCTCGTAGGCCTTCGCTCGGTAGACCCGTCCGAGGTTGGTGAAGAACAGCAGCCAGTGGTGCGTCGTCGTGGTGAAGAAGTGCTCCACCAGGTCGTCCCCGCGCAGCTGCGCCCCGCGCACGCCCTTGCCGCCGCGCCGCTGCGAGCGGTACTGGTCGACGCGCGTGCGCTTGGCGTAACCGCCGCGGGTGATCGTGACGACGACGTCCTCCTCGGCGATGAGGTCCTCCATCGACATGTCGCCGTCGAAGGGCCGGATCTCGGTGCGCCGGTCGTCGCCGTACTTGTCGACGATCGCGCCGAGCTCGTCGCCGACGATCTCGCGCTGGCGGGCCGGGGACTCCAGGATCGCGTTGTACTCGGCGATCAGCGTCTGCAGCTCCTCGAACCGGTCGAGCAGCTTCTGCCGCTCGAGGGCGGCGAGGCGGCGCAGCTGCATGTCGAGGATCGCCCGCGCCTGCAGGTCGTCGATGTCGAGCAGCTGCATCAGGCCCTCGCGCGCGTCGTCGACGGTGGCCGACGCGCGGATCAGCGCGATGACCTCGTCGAGCGCGTCGAGCGCCTTGAGCAGGCCGCGCAGGATGTGGGCCTCTTCCTCGGCCTTGCGCAGGCGGTAGCGCGTCCGGCGCTGGATGACCTCGATCTGGTGCTCGACCCAGTGCCGCACGAAGCCGTCGAGCGGCAGCGTGCGTGGCACGCCGTCGACCAGCGCCAGCATGTTGGCGCTGAAGTTGTCCTGCAGCTGGGTGTGCTTGTAGAGGTTGTTGAGCACGACCTTCGCGACGGCGTCGCGCTTGAGCACGATCACCAGGCGCTGGCCGGTGCGCGACGACGACTCGTCCCGGACGTCGGCGATGCCGCCGATCTTGCCGTCCTTGACCAGCTCGGCGATCTTCAGCGCGAGGTTGTCGGGGTTGACCTGGTAGGGCAGGTCGGTGACCACCAGGCACTGGCGGTTCTGGATCTCCTCGACCTCGACGATCGCGCGCATCGTGATCGAGCCACGGCCCGTGCGGTACGCGTCCTCGATGCCGCGCCGGCCCATGATGAGCGCGCCGGTGGGGAAGTCCGGGCCCTTGATGCGCTCCATGAGCGCCTCGAGCAGCGTCTCGCGGTCGACGTCCGGGTTCTGCAGGTACCACTGGACGCCGGACGCCACCTCGCGCAGGTTGTGCGGCGGGATGTTGGTGGCCATACCGACGGCGATGCCGTTGCTGCCGTTGACGAGCAGGTTCGGGAAGCGCGCCGGCAGGATCAACGGCTCCTGCGTCTTGCCGTCGTAGTTCGGCTGGAAGTCGACGGTGTCCTCGTCGATGTCGCGCACCATCTCCATGGCGAGCGGCGCCATCCGGCACTCGGTGTACCGCATGGCCGCGGCCGGGTCGTTGCCCGGCGAGCCGAAGTTGCCCTGGCCGTCGACCAACGGGTAGCGCAGCGACCACGGCTGCGCGAGGCGCACGAGGGTGTCGTAGATCGAGGTGTCGCCGTGCGGGTGGTACTGACCCATGACGTCACCGACGACGCGGCTGCACTTGTTGTAGCCGCGGTCGGGGCGGTAGCCGCCGTCGTACATCGCGTACAGCACCCGGCGGTGCACCGGCTTCAGACCGTCGCGTACCTCGGGAAGCGCGCGACCCACGATGACGCTCATCGCGTAGTCGAGGTACGACCGCTGCATCTCGAGCTGCAGGTCGACCTGCTCGATGCGGTCGGTGGTCGGGGGCGTCGGAGGCTGTTCGCTCACGGGGGTCCTTCGTCAGGGTCAGACGTCAGAGTCGGACGGGTCGGGCGGCGGTCGGGCGGCGCGGGCCGGCGTCCGCGCTAGATGTCGAGGAAGCGCACGTCCTTGGCATTGCGCTGGATGAACGAGCGCCGTGCCTCGACGTCCTCACCCATGAGCACCGAGAACGACTCGTCGGCCGCGGCCGCGTCGTCCAGGCTCACCTGCAGCAGCACGCGGTGGTCGGGGTCCATCGTGGTCTCCCACAGCTCGTGGGCGTTCATCTCACCCAGACCCTTGTAGCGCTGGACGCCGTTGTCCTTCGGCAGCTTGCGCCCGGCGGCCAGGCCGGCCTCGACCAGCGCGTCGCGCTCGCGGTCGGAGTAGACGAAGTCGTGCGCGCCCTGGCTCCACTTCAGCCGGTACAGCGGCGGCTGGGCGAGGTAGACGAAGCCGCCCTCGACCAGCGGACGCATGAAGCGGAACAGCAGCGTCAGCAGCAGGGTGCGGATGTGCTGGCCGTCGACGTCGGCGTCGGCCATCAGCACGATCTTGTGATAGCGCAGCTTCGACAGGTCGAAGTCCTCGCCGATGCCGGTGCCGAACGCCGAGATCAGCGCCTGCACCTCGTTGTTGCCGAGCACGCGGTCGATGCGCGCCTTCTCGACGTTGAGGATCTTGCCGCGGATCGGCAGGATCGCCTGGGTCATCGGGTTGCGGCCACCCTTGGCCGAGCCGCCGGCGCTGTCACCCTCGACGATGAAGATCTCGCACTTCTCGGGGTCGTTGAGCTGGCAGTCGCTGAGCTTGCCGGGCAGGGACGACGACTCCAGCAGACCCTTGCGGCGGGTGGCGTCGCGCGCCTTGCGGGCCGCGACGCGAGCGGCCGCGGCCTGGATCGCCTTGCGGATCACCTCACGCGCCTCGCTCGGGTGGCTCTCGAGCCAGTCGCCCAGGCCGTCGGTGACCACGCGCTGCACGAAGCCCTTGGCCTCGGTGTTGCCCAGCTTGGTCTTCGTCTGGCCCTCGAACTGCGGCTCGCCCAGCTTGATCGAGACGACGGCGGTGAGGCCCTCGCGGATGTCCTCACCCGAGAGGTTGTCGTCCTTGTCCTTGAGGTGACCCTTCTCGCGCGCGTAGCGGTTGACCAGCGAGGTCAGCGCCGCGCGGAAGCCCTCCTCGTGCGTGCCGCCCTCGTGGGTGTTGATGGTGTTCGCGTACGTGTGGACGCTGTCGGAGTAGGCGCCCGTCCACTGCATCGCGATCTCGACCGACAGCCGGCGCTCGGTGTCCTCGGCCTCGAAGTCGATGACGTCGGCGTGCACGACCTCGGCGCGCTTGCTGCTGTTGAGGTGCTTGACGTAGTCGACCAGGCCGCCGTCGTAGCGGTACTCCACGTGGCGCGGCTCGTGGTCCTGGCCCTCCTCGAGCTCGGTCGCCTCCGCACCCGCCTCCTGGGGGCGCTCGTCGGTGAGCGTGATGGTCAGGCCCTTGTTGAGGAACGCGTACTGCTGGAACCGCGTGCGCAGCGTCTCGTAGTCGAACTCGATGGTCTCGAAGATGTCGGGGTTGGGCCAGAACGTCACGGACGTGCCCGTGCGGTCGGTGGACTCGCCCTGCTCCAGCGGCGCCTGGGGGACGCCGTCGACGTAGCTCTGCCGGAACACGTGGCCACGCTGGCTCACCGCGACGTCCAGGCGGCGCGACAGCGCGTTGACCACCGAGATGCCGACGCCGTGCAGACCGCCGGACACGGCGTAGCCCGCGCCACCGAACTTGCCGCCCGCGTGCAGCACGGTCAGCACGACCTCGACGGCGGGCCGCCCCTCGCCCGGCATGATGTCGGTGGGGATGCCGCGGCCGTCGTCGATGACCCGCACGCCGCCGTCGGCCTGCAGCGTCACGTCGATGCGGGTGGCGTAGCCGGCGAGCGCCTCGTCGACCGAGTTGTCGACGACCTCGTACACCAGGTGGTGCAGGCCACGCGGGCCGGTCGAGCCGATGTACATGCCCGGGCGCTTGCGCACGGCTTCGAGACCCTCGAGCACCGTGATCGCGCTCGCGTCGTACGTCGACCCCTCAGAGGCCAGGCTCGGCGCCTCGCGGTCGGTGTCGAGCGGCACGAGGTCTTCGCGGTCGATCGGGGTGCCCTCGGGCTCGGGCGAAGCAGCAGCAGACGTGGCATCCGACACGAGGTCGTGCTCCCTCAGGGTCAGCCCGGCCGGTGCAGGCACACGTCGGACCCAGGCTGAGAGCGGGGACGCGGGCGCCATCACGGTCGGAGGCGGTTGTTCGGCTGTCATCCTACCCCGCAGCGGCCGCCAGCGGCGCTCCTGAGGGCCGTGTTGTGGGCTTGCAACGGCCGCTAGGGCGCCATGTCGTGGGGGAGGACGACTCCCCCCACGTCCTGCGGGGGTTCAGCGAGCCCAGACGGCCGCTGCGTCGCTCGGCCCTGCTGACGCCGTCCACCACCGGCGAAGCCGGCGAGATTCGTGCGGCGACGACGCGATCCACAGCCTGTGGACAACAGATGTGGACCATCCGGGCACCGGTGCCGCCACGGGTCTACCCGTAGGTGTCGCGGGGCCCCCGTCCGCGCACCGTGCGCGAGCCGCGCCGCCAGGTCGGCGCCGTCGGGCCCTTCACCTGCAGCTGCTCGACCACGCCCTCGCCCAGCTCCTCCGCCAGCCGGCGCAGCACCGTCGGCACCAGCAGGCGCACCTGCGTCGCCCACGCCGTGGAGTCGGCTCGCACCACCAGCACGCCGTCGTGGAAGGACTCGGGCGTGCAGTGCTCAGCCAGCTGCGCGCCGACGACGCTGCCCCACCGACCCATCACGCCACCGACGGCCACGTCGACGTCCCAGCCGCGGTCGGCGACCAGCCGCTGGATGCCCGCCCCGAACAACTGGGGATCGCGGTCGTCCGACCGCGCGCTCGAGCGCGACTCGCCGGCCACGCGCGGACGACGTCGGGCCGCCATCCCCGGCCGCAGCCCGCGCGCCGCCGCGGCCGCCCGCGCTCGCGCCACCGCCTCGCGGGCCGCGATCGTCGCGCGCTCGACCTCGTCGGTCAGGTCGTGCGGGCTCGGCTCGACCGGCAGGTCCGCAGGTCGGGGGAGCTCGCCGTCATCGGACACGGCTGACCTCGCCCGCCATGACGTCGACCCGAGCCCCCTGCAGCGCCTCGGGGACGTCGTCCGGCACGGCCGCGGTCACCAGCACCTGCTCGGCGTCGACGATGAGCTCCGCCAGGCGGTCACGGCGCCCGGAGTCGAGCTCGGCGAAGACGTCGTCGAGGATCAGCACCGGGTCGCCGCCGCCCTCGTGGCGCAGCAGCTCGTACGACGCGAGCCGCAGCGCGAGCGCGTACGACCACGACTCGCCGTGGCTGGCGTAGCCCTTGGCCGGCAGGGCCCCGAGCGCGAGCTGCAGGTCGTCGCGGTGGGGCCCCACCAGGCACACGCCCCGCTCGAGCTCAGTGGCGCGCATCCGGCTCGTCGCCTCGAGCAGCCGCGCCTGCAACAGCTCGCGGCCCCACCCGGGAGCGTCGACGACCTCAGCGAGCAGCTCGTCACCGAGGCTCGACCGGTAGGTGAAGGTGGCCTCGCCCTGACCGCGCGACACCTGCTCGTACGCCCGCCGCACCGGGTCGGCCAGCTCGCCCACCAGGCGCAGCCGGCCGGCGAGCAGCTCAGCACCGGCCGTGGCCAGGTGCTGGTCCCACACGTCGAGCGTGCGCACGTCGCCCTGGCCCCGCCGGATCGCCGACCCCGCCGACTTCAGCAGGGCGCTGCGCTGACGGACGACGCGCTCGTAGTCCTGTCGCACGCCGGCGTAGCGCGGTGCCCGGGCGACGAGCAGGTCGTCGAGGAACCGTCGTCGCTCACCGGGGTCGCCCTTGACCAGCGCGAGGTCCTCCGGCGCGAACAGCACGGTGCGCAACAGGCCGAGCACCTCTCGCGCGCGCGGCACCGGAGACCGGTTGATGCGCGCGCGGTTCGCCTTGCCCGGGGTGATCTCGATCTCGACCAGCGTCGGGCGCTCGTCGCGCACGACGGAGGCTCGCACGATGGCCCGCGGTGCACCGGCACGCACGAGGGGAGCGTCCTGCGCGACCCGGTGGCTGCCGAGCGTGGCGACGTACCCGACGGCCTCGACCAGGTTGGTCTTGCCCTGCCCGTTGGGTCCGATGAGGGCCGTCACACCGGGGTCGAGCGCGAGCTCGGCCGCGGGGTAGCTGCGGAAGTCGGTCAGCGACAGGTGCGCGACGTGCACGGCGCGTTCGTCAGGGTCGGGTCGTCACTGGGCGTCAGCGGGTCATCGTGCGGTCAGCCGGCGTCCGACTGCGACGGCGAACCGGGGGCCGACGGGCCCTCCTCGACCGCCTTGACGGCGTGCCCGCCGAACTGGTTGCGCAGTGCCGCCACGGCCTTCATCGCGGGGGAGTCGTCCTGGCGCGAGACGAAGCGGGCGAACAGCGCCGAGGAGATGACCGGCATGGGGACGGCGTTCTCCACACCCTCCTGCACGGTCCACCGGCCCTCGCCGGTGTCGTCGACGTAGCCGCGGATGCGGTCGAGTTCCGGGTCGTCCTCGAGGGCGCGCACCATGAGGTCGAGCAGCCACGACCGGACGACGGTGCCGCGGCTCCACGCCTTGAACGCACCCGGCACGTTGGTGACGAGATCCTTCTTGGCCAGCAGCTCGTAGCCCTCGGCGTACGCCTGCATCAGGCCGTACTCGATGCCGTTGTGCACCATCTTCGTGTAGTGCCCGGCGCCGACCTCTCCGGCGTGGACGAAGCCCTCCTCGCGCGGGCCCTCGGGGCGCAGCGCGTCGAAGACCGGCATAGCCCGCTCGACGTTCTCGGCGCTGCCGCCGCACATCAGGCCGTAGCCGTTGTCCTTGCCCCAGACGCCACCGGACACGCCGCAGTCGACGAAGCCGATGCCGCGCTCGTGCAGGTGCGCGGCATTCTGGGCGTCGTCGAGCCACTTGGAGTTGCCACCGTCGATGACGAGGTCGCCCTCGCGGAGCAGATCGCCCAGGTCGGCGATGGTCTGGCGGGTGATCTCACCGGACGGCACCATGACCCACACCAGGCGAGGCGCCTCGAGCGCGGCGACCATCGCCTCGAGCGACTCGACGTCGCTGACGTCGGGGTTTCGGTCGTAGCCGACGACCTCGATGCCGCCCGCGCGCAGGCGCTCGCGCATGTTGCCGCCCATCTTGCCCAGGCCGACCAGACCGATCTTCATCTGCGCTCCTTGCTGTGTTGGCGCCGTCCTCGAGGGGCGGGTCGCGTCGATACCGCGCTGAGCTGCCGCGCGTCGTTACCGCACGTCGACCTTACGAGGAGCTAGCCCGCGAGGCGCACCGGCATCAGCACGTACTGGAAGCTGTCGTCCGGTGCGGCGTCGGGCTCGCCCTGGCCGGTGAGCAGCGCCGGCTTCGTGGGCTGGGTGAACGCGAAACGCGCCCACTGCTGGTGCAGGGCTCCGAGCCCGTCGAGCAGGTACTGCGGGTTGAAGGCGATCTCGAGCTCCTCGCCTTCGAGCAGGGCGTCGAGCTGCTCGCTGGCCTGGGCGTCGTCGCCCTGGCCGGCCTCGATGACCACCGCCCCGGGGGAGAAGCGCAGCCGCACCGGCGTGTTGCGCTCGGCGACCAGGGCCACGCGCTTGACCGCCTCGACCAGCGTCGCGGTCTCGATCACCGCGGTGACCTCGCTGGTCGTGGGGAAGATCGAGCTGACCTTCGGGTACTCACCGTCGAGCAGCCGCGAGGTCGTGCGCCGCGAGCCGGCCTGGAAGCCGATCAGGCCGTCGCCTTGACCGGTGCGGCCGAGCGCGAGCTCGACGCTCGCGCCGGATCCGAGGGCCCGCGCGGTGTCGGCGAGGGTGCGCGCCGGCACCAGCGCGACGGCGGAGGCGTCGGTGCCCTCGGGCGACCACTCCAGGGTGCGCATGGCCAGCCGGTACCGGTCGGTGGCCAGCAGCGTGATCTTCGAGCCGTCGATCTCGACCCGGACGCCGGTGAGGATGGGCAGCGTGTCGTCACGACCGGCCGCGGTGGTGACCTGAGCGACAGCCAGGGTGAAGACGTCACCGGCGACGGTGCCGGACGACTCCGGCATGGGCGGCAGCGCCGGGTAGTCCTCGACCGGCATGGTCAGCAGGGTGAACCGCGACGAACCACAGGTGACCGAGACCTTGGAGTCCTGGGTGACCACGTCGACGGGCTGTGCCGGCAGGTTGCGGGAGATGTCTGCGAGCAGGCGCCCGGACACCAGCACCGTGCCGGACTCGCTGACGTCGGCCGCGACCGTGACCTGCGCGCTCACCTCGTAGTCGAACGCCGACAGCACGAGCGTGCCGTCGTCGTTGGCCTGCAGCAGGACGCCCGCGAGCACGGGCACCGGCGGTCGGGTCGGCAGACCTCGTGCTGCCCAGGTCACCGCTTCGGCGAGGACGTCGCGCTCAACGCGGAACTTCACCGGCCACCGATCCTCTCCACGCATCGTGCGTCGACCACGTGACGTGCTGCCACGCGTGGAGCGACCCTATCCGGCAGCAGTGACAGGGGGAACCGCGAGGGCCCGTCAGTGCCCTGGTGGCGCGCTCGTCCCCAGATCGGCCCGTCCCAGCTGTTCGTGGGGATTCTTCGTCCTAGAGATATCTCATCATCGTCTTAGCACGTGTGGATGCTGTGGATCAGGGCCCGTTCGTGCAGTTCAGCGCGGCATTTGGGCTGTTGACGAGCTGTGGAGGGCGCGGTCGTCGACCGGGGACGCGATGTGCACGCAGCGACGCCGTCCGCAGGCCGTCCACCGATATCCACAGGCCGTCCACGGTGCGTCCACGGGGTCATCCACGGAGTCATCCATGTCATCCCCGGGTCATCCACGTCATCCGCGGGCCTTCCCCGGCGATCCGCAGCCCTCTGCGCGCCGGCCGGGTGACGAGTTCACAATCTGTGAAGGAACAGCGTGTGAACGGGGTCACAAGGCATCCACAGATCCACAGGGTTTCCCACAATGTGTGGAGAAACGGCCTGTGGATGACGTGTGGATCCACTGCGGCTGCCCGGTGGGGAACTACAGAACGTGATGTAGCCGACGCGGTCAGCGACTCTGCTGCTTGATCCGGTTCGTGAGCTCGGTGACCTGGTTGTAGATGCTGCGACGCTCGGCCATGAGCTGGCGGATCTTGCGCTCAGCGTGCATGACCGTGGTGTGGTCGCGGTTGCCGAACTGCTGACCGATCTTCGGCAGCGACAGGTCGGTGAGCTCGCGGCACAGGTACATCGCGATCTGGCGGGCGTTGACGAGCACGCGCGAACGCGACGAACCCTGCAGGTCGTCGATCGTGAGGCCGAAGTAGCTCGCCGTCTGCCCGATGATGACCGCCGAGGTGATCTCGGGGCTGCCGTCGCTGGGGATGAGGTCCTTGAGCACGATCTCGGCCAGGGCCAGGTCGACCGGCTGCCGGTTGAGGCTGGCGAAGGCGGTGACCCGGATGAGCGCGCCCTCGAGCTCGCGGATGTTCGTGGAGATCCGGCTGGCGATGTACTCCATCACCTCGTCGGGTGCGGTCATCCGCTCGAGGATCGCCTTCTTGCGCAGGATGGCGATGCGGGTCTCGAGGTCCGGCGGCTGCACGTCGGTGATCAGGCCCCACTCGAACCGGCTGCGCATCCGCTCCTCGAAGCCCGACAGCTGCTTGGGCGGCAGATCCGAGGTGATCACGACCTGCTTGTTCGCGTTGTGCAGCGTGTTGAAGGTGTGGAAGAACTCCTCCTGCGTCTGCACCTTGCCCTGCAGGAACTGGATGTCGTCGATCAGCAGGATGTCGACGTCGCGGTGCCGGCGCTGGAACGCCTGGGCCTTGTCGTCGCGGATCGAGTTGATGAAGTCGTTGGTGAACTCCTCGGAGTTCACGTACCGCACGCGCACGCCGGGGTAGAGGTTGCGGGCGTAGTGCCCGATCGCGTGCAGCAGGTGCGTCTTGCCCAGACCGGACTCGCCGTAGACGAACAGCGGGTTGTAGGCCTTGGCCGGCGCCTCGGCCACGGCCACCGCGGCGGCGTGGGCGAAGCGGTTGCTCGAGCCGATGACGAAGCTGTCGAAGACGTACTTGGGGTTCAGGTGCGAGGCCGCTGCCTCGTCGGCGGCCGCACCGGACGTCGCCAGGGCCGGCCGCGGCGCCACGGGCTCGTCGAGGTCGAAGTCGTCGTCGACGGTGGCGTACCCGTTGCCGAGCGCCTCGGGCCCGGGCAACGCGTCGGCGTCGGTGCTCGCCGGGGAGTGGGTGCTGTCGCTGCCGTGCTCGACGGTGATCTCGCCCACCTGGTCGGCCGCGAGTGAGGGGTCGACGGTGACGGCGAGCAGCACCTCGCGCTCGAGCTGCGCGCCCAGCGCGTCAACCACCTGCGCACGCAGTCGCTGCTCGAGGACGTCCTTCGTGTACTCGTTCGGGACCGCGACCAGTGCGGTGGTGTCGATGAGACCCACCAGCTTGGCCAAGCGCAGGAAGGCACGCTGCTGGGCGTTGAGGCCGGCGTCACCGAGCGCGGCGACCGTGCCCTGCCAGACGCGGGCCAGGTCGGGTTCGGAGACCTGCACCTGAGCAGCCCCTCTCGTCCTCGGCCGACGGCTGCCGGGTGCCGCCGCGGCGACCCACTCTACGCAGGTGGTCCACACGTTCATCCACAGCCTGTGGACGCCGGTGGAGACAGTGGTCTCCGGACGCCGCGACGAGACGCTACACGAGGTGAGGCCGACGGGGGGAGACTTCGGCGTGTCGGATCCGAGCCGTGCCTCGCCGCTCTGCAACAATGCTCGGTTGGTCGTTCGACGAGGCTGGTCGCTCCGGTCGCGCCTCGCGGTTTGACCCCCAGCCGAAGCGGGCCGTACCGTGGTGCGGTCCCCCTCGTGGCGGCCGCTGTCGCATGCCCGCGCTCGACCCGTTCGGCCTCGTGCCGAACGCTCCGCGTGCTGGTGTCCGATGGTGGCCGACGCCCACGCTTCCCGGGGGGAGCACCGCAAGCCGTAGGAGATGCCGTGAGCAAGCGTACGTTCCAGCCGAACAACCGTCGTCGTGCCAAGACGCACGGCTTCCGCCTGCGGATGCGGACCCGCGCCGGCCGCGCCATCTTGGCCGCTCGCCGCCGCAAGGGCCGCGAGTCCCTCTCCGCCTGAGGTTGCGGGCGTGCTGCCCGCCCCGCACCGCATGCGCCGTCGCGACGAGTTCGCGCTGACGGTGCGCCGCGGAACTCGGGCCGGGAGCCGGCACGTCGTCGCGCACCTGCTCGTGGCGGCAGTGGATGCCGAGAAGCCACAGGCGCAGAGGTCACCGGCCGAGAGGCGGAGTGCACGCATGGGTCCAGACCCCGTTGACGCGCGGGTGGGGTTCGTCGTGTCCAAGGCCGTCGGGGGTGCCGTTGTGCGCACCCGCGTCAAGCGCCGGCTGAGGGCGGTGCTCGCCGACCGCCTGGGGTTGCTCCCCGCCGGCAGCCTGCTCGTCGTCCGCGCGAACCCCGCGGCCGCCGAGGCCACCTCCGCTGAGCTGGCTCGCTCGGTCGACCGCGTCCTCGAGCGTGTGCTGGGTGCGTCGCCCGCGGTGGCCCCGCGATGAGCACCGAAGTTCGCGACGGCGAGACCGAGCGTCCCGGGCCGGTGGCGTCGGTGCTCGCGCTGCTCGTGCGCGGGTACCAGCTGATCATCTCGCCGTGGATCTCACCACGGTGCAGGTTCTACCCGTCCTGCTCCGCGTACGCCGTCACGGCCCTGCGCCGCCACGGCGCACTCAAGGGGTCGTGGCTCGCCGTGCGCCGACTCGGTCGGTGCCATCCCTGGAACCCGGGCGGGGTCGACCACGTTCCCCCGAAGGCGCCGAAGCGCGTCCACTCCCACGTTCCGTCCAGCGCGCCTGCGCCGGGCGACCACTCCGCCGACGGTCCCGCGACCGCCGCCTGACGCCAGCAAGGACCTCACCGCATGGGCAAGATCCTGTACCCGCTCGAGTACGCCGTGGCGTGGATCATGGTGGGCTTCCACCGGATCCTGTCGGCTATCGGGCTGCCCGAGGCGTCGGGCGTCACCTGGGCGCTGTCGATCGTCGGACTCGTGATCGTCATCCGGATCATCCTGATCCCGCTGTTCGTGAAGCAGATCAAGGCCTCACGCGGCATGCAGCTGATCCAGCCCGAGATCCAGAAGATCCAGAAGAAGTACAAGGGCAAGACCGATCCTGAGTCCCGCCAGGCGATGACCCAGGAGACGATGGCCCTCTACAAGGAGTCGGGCACCAACCCCCTTGCGTCCTGCCTGCCGATCATCCTGCAGGCGCCGATCTTCTTCGCGCTGTTCCGCGTCCTCAACCAGTACGTCCGCAACTCCCAGCCGATCGGCCCGCTGACTCGCCAGCTCGCCGAGCAGGCCGACAACTCCTCGCTCTTCGGGGCGACGCTGTCGTCGACGTTCATGCACTCGACGAACATCAACACCAAGATCATCACGGTGGTGCTCATCATCCTGATGTCGGCCACCACCTTCACCACGCAGCGCCAGCTGATGATGAAGAACATGCCGGCGGCGGCGCTCGACAACCCGTTCGCCAAGCAGCAGAAGCTGCTGTTGTACGTGCTGCCCCTGGTCTTCGCGATCTCGGGGGTGAACTTCCCGATCGGTGTCTTGCTGTACTGGCTCACCACGAACGCGTGGTCGATGGGTCAGCAGTTCTACGTGATCCGCCGCATGCCCGCCCCCGGCTCGCCCGCGGAGAAGGCGATGCTCGAGCGCAAGCGCAAGCACGGGAAGGTGCCGGCCGTCGAGGCGGCAACCGAGGGTGGCACGGCCGTCGAGCCTGAGCAGTCGGCCGGACAGCGCCAGCAGCCCAAGCGCGCGCCGCGCGGCAAGCGCACCCCCAAGAGCCCGAACGCCGGCAGCTGACCCCAGCGCCGCCCGCCGTTCCCTTTCCTGCCGCACTCACGCGGCCCGGTCCCGGACCGTTCCCAGAGGAGTACCCATGAGCGAGACGACGCACGACACCGAGACGACGCACGGCACCGAGACGACGCACGACACCGAGACGACGCAGGCGCCTGTTTCACGTGAAACGTCGGCCGCTATGACGACGGAGGAGCTGGCTGAGCGCCTGGAGCGTGAGGGTGACGTCGCCGCCGACTACCTCGAGAAGCTCCTGGATGTCGCCGACCTCGACGGCGACATCGAGGTGGACATCGACGGCGACCGCGCTTCGGTGGCGATCGTGGACTCCGACGAGGGCCGCGTGCCTCGGCGGCTGGTTGGGCGGGACGGCGAGGTGCTGGAGTCTCTGCAGGAGCTGACCCGGCTCGCGGTGCTGGCGCAGACCGGTCAGCGCAGCCGGCTCATGCTCGACGTGGCCGGCCATCGAGCCGCCCGCCGCGCATCGCTCGTGGCCCAGGCTCAGGAGGCTGTCGCTCGGGTTCGCGACACGGGCGAGCGACTGGCTCTCGACCCGATGTCGCCGTTCGAGCGCAAGGTCGTTCACGACGCCGTGGCGCTGGAAGGCCTGTCCACCGAGTCCGAGGGCGTCGAGCCCCGCCGGTACGTCGTCGTCCTCCCGGGTTGATCCCCGCGTTTCACGTGGAACACCCCGACGGCCGACCCCCCGCATCGCCTACGCCCCCGCCACCGGAGGCGGCGCGTGCGGTCTTCGCAGACCGCTTGGCCCTCGCCTCGCGGTATGCCGATCACCTGGCGGACACCGGCGTCAGTCACGGGCTGATCGGGCCGCGCGAGGTGCCTCGGCTCTGGGAGCGGCACCTGCTGAACTGCGCGCTCCTGAGCGACCTGCTGCCTCCGGGCGCCTCGGTGATCGACGTCGGTGCAGGCGCCGGCTTACCGGGCATCCCGCTGGCGGTCCGCCGTCCGGATCTGGTGGTGACCCTCGTCGAGCCACTGCTCCGGCGGGCGACCTGGCTGCAGACTGTCCTCGCCGACCTCGCGCTCGAGCACGTGCAGCTGCGCCGGGCGCGAGCCGAGGACCTGGCGGGTGAGCTGACCGCAGCGTTCGTCACCGCGCGGGCTGTGGCTCCGCTCGACCGACTCGTGCGGTGGGGCGCTCCCTTGCTGGTGCCCGGCGGCGAGATGCTGGCGATCAAGGGGCGCAGCGCGCCCGCTGAGCTGGACGCCCATGCGGCGCTGTTACGGCGGTGGGGGATCACGGGGGAGGTGGTCGAGATCGGTACGGGGCTGGTGGACGACCCCACGATCGTGGTTCGTCTGACGGTGCCGGATCCCGCCGCGGTGCTGGGGCGGCCCGGGCGAGCCGGTCGTGCCAGCTCCCGAGCGCGTCGCGGTCCGGGGCGTCGGCCGGGTGCCGGATGATGGGTGCTTGCGGATGAGACGGGGTCCGACGGCCGACTCTCTGGCACCCCGCAGGAGTCGGCACCCCCGGATGCCGATCAACCGAACCGGCCGAGGACACTGATCGTTGAGATGACTTCCCTGGAGGCTGGCGTGACGACGGAAGCGCAGGAGGCATCGCCCTCCCGGAAGGAGAGCGGGCTGGGGTGGCCTGACGTACCGGCCCCCTCGACCCCCCCGGCGCCTGGACGGCACTCGTCCCTCGGCTGGCCGGATGTTTCCCGTGAAACATCGCCGCTGGACGGGCCCGCGCTGTTGCGCCGCGAGGTGCGGCTCGACCCCGCCGAGCTGGCTGAGTCCATCCCCACGGCGGACGACGACACCCCTCTCGCGCAGGAGGTCGCCCACGATGCGCGGCGCCGTCTGGTCCTGCACGGTCAGCGTCTGCCCGCGCCCACGCACACCCGCATCATGACCGTCGCCAACCAGAAGGGTGGTGTCGGCAAGACCACCTCGACGGTGAACCTCGCGGCCGCACTGGCGATGTCCGGGCTCCGCGTGCTGGTGCTCGACATCGACCCGCAGGGCAACGCCTCGACCGCCCTGGGCATCGACCACCACAGCGAGGTGCCCAGCATCTACGACGTCTTGGTCGAGGACACGCCCCTGGTCGACGTGGTGCAGGCGTGCCCAGACATCGAGAACCTGTGGTGTGCTCCTGCCACCATCGACCTGGCCGGCGCCGAGATCGAGCTGGTGTCGCTCGTGGCTCGCGAGTCGCGGTTGCTCAAGGCGTTGAACGCCTACCTTGAGAGCAGGGACGCCGCCGGGGAAGAGCGCATCGACTACGTGCTCATCGACTGCCCGCCGTCACTCGGGCTGCTCACGGTGAATGCGTTCGTCAGCGCGCAAGAGGTGTTCATCCCCATCCAGTGTGAGTACTACGCCCTGGAGGGTCTCTCGCAGCTGCTGAAGAACATCGAGCTGATCCGCGCGCACCTCAACCCGCGACTGCACGTGTCGACCATTTTGCTGACGATGTACGACGGCCGGACGCGGCTGTCGGCGGAGGTGGCGGACCAGGTGCGCGAGCACTTCCCCGAGGTGGTCCTGCGCGCGAGCATCCCGCGGTCGGTGCGGATCTCGGAGGCACCGAGCCACGGGCAGACGGTGATGACCTACGATCCCGGCTCGAGCGGTGCGCTGTCCTACCTGGAGGCGGCCAAAGAGGTGGCAGAACGCGGGCAACGAGAGGGAGCGAGCGCGTGAGCGAGAAGCGACGGGGACTCGGCCGAGGTCTGGGGGCGCTGATCCCGCCCTCCTCGGGGGCTACCCAGCGGCCGGTCGACGTGTTCTTCCCCGGCAAGGACGCACCGGTCGCCGAGGCCGAACCTGGCGCCCACACCACGGCGGGCACCACCACGGAGACCACCGACGCGCCGTCGGGGGAGTCGACCACCGTGGAGCAGGCCGAGCCGGCCGTTTCACGTGAAACAGGAACTGAGGTTCCACGTGAAACCTCCGCCGTTGATCTCATGCCGGTGCCAGGAGCGCACTTCGCGGAGATCCTGGTCGGCCAGATCCGGCCTAACCCCAAGCAGCCGCGATCGGTCTTCGATGAAGACGACATGGCAGAGCTCGTGCACTCGGTGCGCGAGATCGGGGTCCTGCAGCCGGTGGTGGTGCGTCCGGTAGCGGGCGCACCCGACCAGTACGAGCTCATCATGGGTGAGCGTCGCTGGCGGGCCAGCCAGGCGGCTGGCCTCGAGCGCGTGCCGGCGATCGTGCGCGACACGGCTGAGGACGACCTGCTGCGTGACGCGCTGCTCGAGAACCTGCACCGCAGCCAGCTCAACCCGCTCGAGGAGGCCGCCGCCTACAACCAGCTGCTCGAGGACTTCGGCTGCACGCACGACGAGCTGGCGCAGCGGATCGGACGATCGCGTCCGCAGATCTCGAACACGCTCCGGCTGCTGAAGCTACCCCCGCTGGTGCAACGACGCGTGGCGGCGGGCGTCCTGTCCGCAGGGCACGCTCGCGCGCTGCTCGGCCTCGATGACGGCGCGGCGATCGAGCGGTTGGCCCAACGGATCGTGGCCGAGGGCCTGTCGGTGCGAGCCGTCGAGGAGGTCGTGGCGCTCGGCGGTGACAGCGCACCCACCGCGCGCACCAAGCGCCCGCGTGCCGGCTCACGGCACGCTGGCCTCGACGACCTGGCCCAGCGCCTGTCCGACCGGTTCGACACTCGCGTGCAGATCGCCCTGGGCCGGCGCAAGGGACGGTTGAGCGTGGAGTTCGCCAGCGTCGAGGACCTCAACCGCATCGTGGCGTTGCTGGCTCCGGGTGACGAGGCGTTCGGTGGAGGCAGCCAGCCGGAGCGCTGAGCCGGCGCCGGCTGGGCACGGTCTGTCCGCAGCGACCCCTCGCGTCGTAGGATGCGAGCAGTCCAGGGCTGCGCCGCGCTGCGCCCTGCTGATGGCCGGCAGTGGCCGGCGACGGACCGCGGAGCACGGCGGTGCACAGCGGTGAACCCGTGGGGCGCGACGTAGGGGAGGCAGGATGCACAGCCGCAACCGCGACGACCGGGCCGCCGGGCGTCGCGCCCTCGCCTGGCGCATTGCCCGTCACGTGGTCGGGGGACTGCTGACCGGTGCCGCGGTCGGCTACCTCGCGGCCCTCGTCCTGCCTCGGCGGTACCCCGTTCCCGCCGGGAGCTACCAGGCCCCCGTCCCCCCGGGCGTCGGTGCGGAGGTCGGGTGAGTGGGCGTCGCCTGGAGCCGCTGACCCTGGACTCGCTGCCCGACCTGCCCACGCCGTGCCGATCGTGCGTCTTCTGGGAGCTCGCTCCGGTGGCGGCGCAGCAGGCCGAGCGCACCGGCGACACGGCGTTCGAGAAGGAGGCCTGGCTGTCGGCAGCCCTGCTCGACTGGGGCTCCGTCGGACGCATCGCCTACGTCGATGACGTGCCGGCCGGCTACCTGATGTACGCACCCGCCTACCTCGTGCCGCGATCGATCGCCTTCCCCACCGCCCCGGTGAGCGGCGACGCGGTCCTGCTCATGACCGGACGGGTGGTGGCGGGGTACACCGGCGGCGGCTTGGGACGGATGCTGGTGCAGGGCGTCGCGAAGGACCTCACCCGGCGCGGAGTGCGGGCGATCGAGGCCTTCGGTTGGGAGACTTCCACTGACCGCGCCCGGCTGCAGAGCGCCGGTGGCTGCGTGCTGCCTGCGGACTTCCTGCGCAGCGTGGGTTTCAAGACCGTGCGGCCCCACCCCCGACACCCACGGCTGCGGCTCGACCTGCGCACGACGCTGTCGTGGCGCGAGGACGTCGAGCAGGCCCTGGAGCGCATCCTGGGCTCGGTGCGCGCGCCCGTGCTGAGCGGCCCCTAGCAGGCCAAAACCGTTGGGGCACAACGGGTTTCTCGCCTACTGGGTTTCAGGCAGCCGGATCTCTGGCCACCTGGCTGAGTAGCCAGAGACTCGGCGCGCTCAGGGGGCCCGGACGCGGGCCAGCACGTCGGCGAGGCGGAGCGTGCCGGTGGCGCCCTCGTCCTGGTCGCTGAGGTAGACCCGTTGGACGGCGACCACGACGGCCTCGGCGACGGTGTCGCGGAACTCGGGGTCGGCCAGCCGGGCGGCGTCCGCCTCGTGCGACAGGTAGCCGGCTTCCAGGCGCACGGCGGGCATCCGGGTGCCGCGCAGGATGTCCCAGGTGCGTGGGTGCGAGCGACAGTCGAGCAGGCCCGTACGCGCCACGATCTCGCGCTGCACGAGGGAGGCCAGCTGCTCGCCGGTCGCCGACCACGCACTGCCGCCCTCGGGGCTGCCGTAGAAGAAGGTGGCGACGCCGTGAGCCTGCGGCGTGCTGGGGAGGGCCTCGCAGTGGATCGACAGCAGCAGGTCGGCTCCGAGCGCGTTGGCCAGCTCGGCGCGCTCGAGCTGGGTGGGGTTGCCCGTGAGGCCGCGGGTGAGCACCGTCTGGACGCCCAGCGCGGCGAGCCGGCCCTCGATCCGTCGGGCGAGGTCGAGCGTCACGTCAGCCTCGCGCACGTCGCCGACGACCGCACCCGGCTCGACCTGGGAGTGCCCCGGGTCGAGCACCACGAGCCGACCGCGCAGGTCGGGGCCGGCCGATCGCACGCGGTCGGCCTCCCGCAGCGCGTGAGGCGCGCCGCCGGTGACGGCCCGGCCCAGCTGGGCCAGCGCCCGCAGGGTCTTCGGACCCGCCACACCGTCTGCCTGCAGACCCACGCCACGCTGGAAGTCCCGCAGCGCCTCGTCGGTCTCGACGCCGAGGATGCCGTCAACCCGCCCGCAGGGGTAGCCGAGCGAGCTCAGCCGGTCCTGCAGCGCGGCGACGTCGTCCCCGCTCACGAGGTGCCCCGGGGTGTGCAGCAGGATCCGGTCGCCCAGCAGCCAGCGGGCGCCATCGAGCGCCCGGAAGGTCTGCGGACCCACCACACCGTCGACGAGCATGCCGCGGCGCTGCTGGAACGCGCGCACGGCGCGTTCGACGGTGCCGTCGAAGACGTCGTCCTCGACCGCGGAGGCGGGCAGCTCCCCGGCCGCCACGAGCCGCTCGCGGACGGCGCGCACGCCGTCGCCGCGATCACCTGCGCGCATCAGGGCGCTCGGGTCCGCCGAGGGGTCCGTCATGGCACGTCGAGCGCGTGGAACGCGCTCAGCCGATGAAGTCGGCCAGCTCGCGCACGAGCATGGGCTTCGGCTTGGCCCCCGTGATGGACTTGACCAGCTCGCCCTTGACGTAGACGTTCATCGTCGGCAGGCCGGTGACGCCGTACCGCGCGGCGATCGCGGGGTTCTCGTCGGTGTTGATCTTGACGACCTCGATCCGGTCGGCGTGCTCGGCGCCGATCTCGTCGAGGATCGGCGACACGGCGCGGCACGGGCCGCACCACGGCGCCCAGAAGTCGACGAGCACCGGCTTGTCGCTCGCCAGGACGTCCTGGTCGAACGTGGCGTCAGTGGTCACACGGGAGCCCATGGCGGTCCTTCCGGTCGGTGAGGTGCACAGCAGTCATACCAGGCGGCGACGACAGCCGCCTGCGGGGTCAGGCGGGGGTGACGACTTCCTCGCGCTCGGGCACCGGGTGGTCGGCCAGGTCGGCGAGGTACCGCTCGGCGTCCAGGGCGGCGACGCAGCCCGAGCCGGCGGCGGTGATGGCCTGCATGTACTCGTGGTCGACCACGTCACCGCAGGCGAACACGCCGGCGAGCGAGGTGCGCGAGCTGCGGCCGTCGACCTCGACGAAGCCCTCGGGCCCCAGGTCGAGCTGGTCGCGGAAGAGCTCGGTGCGCGGGTCGTGGCCGATGGCGACGAACAGGCCGGTGACGCCCAGGTGGCTCAGCTCGCCGGTGACGGTGTCACGCAGCTGCAGGCCGGTGACCTTGGTGTCGCCCTCGACCTCCACGACCTCGCTGTTCCAGCGGAAGGTGATCTTGTCGTTGGCGAAGGCGCGCTCCTGCATGACCTTGGAGGCCCGCAGCTCGTCGCGGCGGTGGATGATCGTCACCGACCGAGCGAAGCGCGTGAGGAACGTCGCCTCCTCCATCGCCGAGTCGCCGCCCCCGACGACCGCGATGTCCTGGTCGCGGAAGAAGAAGCCGTCACAGGTGGCGCACCACGAGACGCCGTGGCCCGACAGCCGCTTCTCGTTCTCCAGACCGATCTCGCGGTAGGCCGAGCCGGTGGCGAGGATCACCGCGTGAGCCTGGTGGGTCTCACCGCGACCGGTGACGACCGTCTTGACGTCACCGTCGAGGCGCGCCTCCACGACGTCGTCGGTGACGAGCTCGGCGCCGAAGCGCTCGGCCTGCGCGCGCATCTGCTCCATGAGCTCCGGGCCCATGACGCCGTCGCGGAAGCCCGGGTAGTTCTCGACCTCCGTGGTGTTCATCAGGGCGCCACCGAAGGTCACCGAGCCCTCGAAGACCAGCGGGTTGAGGTTGGCCCGTGCCGCGTACACAGCGGCCGTGTACCCCGCAGGGCCCGAGCCGATGATGATCACGTTGCGGACGTCGTTCACGGGTGCCTTCCCTCAAGGTCGTGGCCAGGACGAGGCAGCCCTGGCGTGTGGTGCGACAGCACCTGCGTCAAGCGATCGTACGGCCCCGATGTTCCCCGTGGGGGCCCCGGCGGCACGGGGCGACCTCAACCCGTCAGCGGGTGCGGGTGAAGTAGCGGGTGCCGTCCTTTCCGGGCGAGCACGTCGTCGACACGACCCAGATCTCGCGTCCCCCGCCCGAGGCCGGCACCACCACGACGGCGGCGGGCGAGCCCTGGTAGCGCGCGACGTCGACGAGCAGGGGCGTCGCCCGGGGCGCACCGATGGCTGCCAGGCAGGCGGCCACGCCCGCGGGCGTGGCGAGCGGCCCGGAGGGCGCGGCCGCGGCGGAGGACGGGCGGCTGGCCAGGACCTGGTCGACCTGCGTGGC
Source organism: Angustibacter sp. Root456 (assembly GCF_001426435.1). Classification (NCBI taxonomy): domain Bacteria; kingdom Bacillati; phylum Actinomycetota; class Actinomycetes; order Kineosporiales; family Kineosporiaceae; genus Angustibacter; species Angustibacter sp. Root456. The sequence goes on from NZ_LMER01000020.1 coordinate 436,016, forward strand.
CAGCCGGTCGGCGGTGTAGTCGGTGCCCGAGGCGGTGGCCTGCAGGCCCGCGTCCGGTGCCACGCGCTTCTCGGCCGTGCCGTTCAGGGCCGCGCCTGCTGCCGTGCTGTCGGCCCGACCCCCGTCAGGCACCAGCTGGCTGAGCGTCGCACCCCCCGCACCGAGCAGGACGACGGCCGCCGCCACCGCGAGCCAGCCGCGGTGCCGACGCTCGCGGGCGGGGGCCAGCGGCACGACGGTGCTCGCGGCGGCCGATTGCTCGGGGTGTCCGGCCGACGTCTCGGCGCTGAGCCGGCGCAGCGTGGCCTCGAGACGGTCGACGACGTCGGGGGGCGTCGGGCCGGGGTCAGGCAACGACGCCAGCAGCGTGCGCACCTGCACCTGGGTCTGCAGATCACGCTGGCAGTCGGGGCAGGCCGCGACGTGCGGGTCACGCGCTGCCGCGTCGAGGTCGCCGAAGGACTCGAGGGCGGGGTGGTTCACGCACGCCCTCCTTCGTGGTCACCGGGATGGGGACGCTCCGCGGCCGGTGCGGGAGCCGCAGGCGTCACCGGTGGGACGTCAGGGACGCCCTCGAGGTTCCCCGGCCGCAGCAGCTGCGCGAGCGCCGCGCGCCCACGGGCACACCGCGACTTGATCGTGCCCTCAGCGACCTCGAGCACCTGGGCGGCCTCGGCCACCGACATCGCGTGCATGTCGACCAGCACGAGGGCCTGCCGCTGGTGCTCGGGCAGCCGGTCCAGCGCAGCGCGGACGTCGATCGCGGTCTCGGTGCGGTCGTGGGCGTCGACGGCGTCCGCCGGCTCCTGCTCGGGCAGGGCCACCGTGGGCCGGGCCTGGCGCCGTCGCACGCGGTCGAGACAGGCGTTGACGACGATGCGGTGCAGCCACGTCGTGACGGCCGACTCGCCCCGGAAGCTCTCGGCGCGGCGGTAGGCCGACACGAGCGCGTCCTGCAGGGCGTCGGCGGCCTCCTCTCGGTCGCCCAGCGTGCGCAGCGCCACGGCCCAGAGCCGATCGCGGTGGCGGCGTACCAGCTCGCCGAACGCCTCGGGATCGCCCTGGACGTGCGCGGCCAGCAGCTCGGCGTCCGCCAAGCCCGACACGACGGTGACGGGTCGAGCGGTCATCGCACGGTCACCTCGGCGATCTCGACGCGGAACCCGCCACTGACCTGCGGTGCCTGCGTGCACCAGATCACCAGCCGGTCGGCGGTGACCGGCTGCTTGGGCGTCAGCGTCACGGTGCCTGCCGCGTCCGTGGCCTCGGCCAGGACGGTGGAGTCGAGCTGGTCGCCACTGGCGGTGCGCAGCTCGAACGTCCCGCCCCCGGCACCGACGCGCACGGCCACGGAGGTGACGGGCCCGCGTCGGCCGAGGTCGAGCAGCAGGCCGACGCCCTTCTTCAGCCCGCCGAACTGGGCCGTCTTGTAGGTGTCGGAGGTCCACTGGGTCGAGGGATCGCCGTCGATGGCCTTGGCGGCCAGGTCGTTCTTCTCCTCACCGTCGCCCTGCGGGTCGAAGCCGGACGCCGTGCTGACCTGGATCGGCCCGGCGGGCGGGCTGGACGTCGTCGCGGTCGACGTCGACTGCGTGGGCGTGGGCGTCGAGGACGACGACGCGCTCGAGCGGGTGTGGGGAGCCGGGACGAAGGCGTTCTCACCGAGCCCGCGCAGGCCGCAGTAGGCGAGGCTGAGGAAGACCACGACGAACACCGCCACCAGCACGAGCACCGTGCGGGTCTGGCTGCGGGCCTGCGGGTCAGCCGATGGGGTCAGGTGCTCGTCCTCGTGGTCGAGGTCGTCGTAGAGCACGTCCAGTCCGCCGAGCGGCACGGCCGGCGCCGTGGGCGAGGCTGGCTCGGGAGCAGCGGGCTGCACCGGCAGCACCGACGTCGGCTCGGCCACGGGCTCGGCCACGGGCTCGGCGGCCGGCGCGGCCGGCGTGGGTGGCGTCGGCGGCGCGGCCGCCGGCGGCAGTCTCAGCGTGGGCGACGCCGGCGGGGCGGGCGAGCTGCTCTGGCGCTCGGGCCGGGCCGGGGTGAGCGGCGGCGCGGTGGGCAGTGGTGGGCGAGGCGTGGGAGCGAGCAGGTGCGGGAAGGCCCCGCCGGCCCGCTCCTCGCGGCGCTCACGACCCCAGGGCGCGATCTGCCCCGCGAGGTCGCCGGGGGTGTCGGGTGCGCCGGCACCGGCGAAGGTCTGCGCGCAGAGCGTGTCGAGGTCGGCGGGCGCGCCGGTGACGATCTGCGAGGGAGGCACGGGGTGCCCGCCGACCTGAGGGGCTGGCGGCAGGTCGCTCGGGGTGGGCAACGGCCAGGTGGCCGTGAGGGTCGCGTAGGCCAGAGCGATCAGGTCACGGGTGTCGAGGGCGGTCGCCTGCTCGCCGTCCATGGAGTTGCCCGCGTCGTCACCGACGTCGATGCCGTCCAGCGCTGCGGCGGTGGCGAGCTCGGTGATCTTCACCGTGCCGTCGTCGAGCACGTGCACGCGGTCGGGGGTGAGCCGCAGGTGGTGCAACCCTCGGTGACGCGCCGCCTCCAGCGCGAGCGCCGCCTCACCGACCACGGCGCGGGCCTGTGAGGGCGGCAGCGGGCCGCCGTGCAGGCGGTGCGAGAGCGAGGGTGCGGGCAGCCACTCGCTGACGACGAAGGTGATGGCGTCGTCCTCCCCGACGTCGAGCACCCGGACGAGCCGCGCGTCCTCGACGGCCGCAGCGCGTCGGGCTGCGTCGAGCACCGCGGCGGCGTGCGGGTGGTCGGAGCTGACGGCGCGCACGTGCACCCTCCGGTCGAGCACGTCGTCGTGCGCCTGCCACGAGGACGACAGCGGGGAGTCCTCGAGGCGCTCGCGCAGGACGTACCGGCCGCCGAGGGAGCTGCCTGGTCCCACCCTGTCCAGCGTCGGCCTCCCCTCGAGGTGCCACCTGCGGCCCGGACGTCCCGTGACCGCCTCGTCGCTCATCGTAGGGTGCCCGGCCGCGGGTGGCACGGTTGAAGGGCGGTTTGCACGGCGGGTGGAGGGGCGGTCGCGACGGTCGAGGCGCTCGCGCGCTTCACGTCCCGAGCAGGCTCGGGCGGGTGGCCCCGATGATGCGGCCGTAACCGACGGCGCCGATCTTCACCACGCTGCCGGTCTGCGGTGCGTACAACGACAGGCCGTCGCCCAGGTAGATGCCGACGTGGTGGATCGAGCCCGGGTCCGTGACGTCGACGGCGTAGAACACCAGGTCGCCAGGTGCCAGCTGGTCGAGCGGCACCTTCGGGAGCTGCGAGTACTGCTCGCGCGAGGTGCGCGGCAGCCGCACGCCGGCTTGGGCGTACGCCCACTGGGTCAAGCCCGAGCAGTCGAAGGTGGAGGGCCCCGTGGCACCCCAGACGTACGGCAGGCCGAGCCGCGTGGCTGCGGCCTTGATGGCAGCCGCCGCGAGGGCGTTGGGTGCTGGGACGTCGGGCAGAGCCGTGCTGCCGGACGACGGGCCTTCCAGCCCGCGAGCGCCCGTGGTCAGCACGCCGCCCAGCCCGAGCGAGCGCGCCGCTTGGGCGGCCTGGGCCACCGCTCGCGCCTCGGCCTCGCGCCGCTGCTGGTCGACGAGCTCGACCACGCGCGCGTCGGCCCTCGAGATGAGGTCACGCTGACGCGCGATGGTCGCGGTGACCGCGACGGCCGCTCGGTCTGCGGCGACCTGGAGGGCCGCCGCCCGGGCGCGCAACCGGCCGGCCTGCAGCGCGGTCTGCCGCTCGTGCTGGGCCGCTGCCTGCCGCGTGGCCGTGCGCTCGCCGTCCGAGCGGATGATGGTCTCGACGGCGTGCCAGCGCACGAGCGCGTCGTCGAGCGAGGTGCTGTGCAGGATCGTGCCGGTGAGCCCGATCGGGCCGCCGCTGAGGTAGATGGCCCGCACGCGCCGGGCGGCGACGTCCTCGCTGTCTTGCACCGCGCGCTCGCTGTCGAGCACCGCGGTGGAGGCGACCACCTCGCCGGTGGTCGCCTGCATCAGCGCCTCGCGGGCGGCGTCGTAGCGCTCGACGGCCAAGCCCTGATCGACCGTGAGCTGGTCGAGCTGGCGGCGCAGGTCGGCCGCCTGGCGGCGCAGCTGCGCGACGCCGGGGTCGGCCGAGGCCGGTGCCACCTGCAGGGTCACCGCAGCGAACGCTGCCGACACGACGACGGCGCCCCAGCGGGCGGCGACCCGCCGACTGCGCACCGTGCCGCACCCCGGACCTGAGCTCACGCGGTGCTCTTCCCGACGCCCTGCACGCGCAGCTCACACCAGTGGCGCATGGGCCCGATGTGCCGCGCGACGATGGTGCTGGCCTCGCGGGTGACGACGAGGTGGGCGGTTCCGTCGGGGTCGACGCTCAGGCTGTCGGTGACCACGGAGGTGTCGGCGTTGGCCTCGGTGGCGGCGCGCTGGGCGCTCGCGAGCGCGGCGCGGATGTCGTGGGTGCTCTGCCAGGTCTCGCTGGCGCTGCGCGCGGCCTGGTTGCCGGTGTCCTCGAGCGACAGGCGCGACGTCACGATCGAGATGCCGTCGAACGCGACCACCGCGACCACGGCCAGGACCACGGTGAGCCGCGTCAGCCAACCCAGGACGATGCCACCCACGTCACCGGACAGCGTCCGGACGTCACTGCTCACCATGCTGAGGAACGTCGGCGCGCGCACGGCCCGACTTGAGCCTCAGCCCCGCGCCGCGCGCCGTCCGGGCAGTCGCTTGAGCAGCGGCTCGGCGAGCTCGCCGATCTCGGTGACGCGCAGCACGCGGCAGGCACCGAGGTAGACGGCGAGGACGGCGAGGCCGCCCACCACCAGCACGAGCGCCGACGACGCCTTGGTCTGGCCGAGCCACGCGTGGCCGCCCCAGGCGATGAGGCGCCCGACGAGCACCGCCGGCACGGCGGCCGCCGCGAGCCGGACGTACGTCCGCAGCACGCGCCGGCCGTCGAGCCCCCCGAGGCGGCGGTGCAGCGCCACGGCCGACAGCACGGCGCCCACGAGGTAGCCGAGCGCCATGCCGAGGCCGACCCCCACGACGATGTGCTGCGGGTCGAGCAGGTGGCCGGCGGCGAAGCTCGTGGCGGCGATGGTGAGCACCACCGGCACCTGGATGAGGAAGGGCGTGCGGGCGTCGGCGAACGCGTAGAACGCGCGCTGGAAGAGGTACTGCGCGCTGAACGGCACGAGGCCGAGCATCATCGCCGTCGCGGCCGCGGCGATGGCCCGGGTGTCGGGAGGAGCGTTCGTGATGAACAGCGTCGCGGTGAGCTCCGGCCCCACCGCCACCATGGCCGCGACGGCGAGCACCGAGGCCACGCCGGTGAGGCGAAGCCCCACCGACAGGTCGCGCCGCACGAGGTCGGGACGCCCCGACACCGCCGACTCGCTCATCCGCGTGAACAAGGCGGTCACGAGCGACACCGTGACCAGTGAGTGCGGCAGCATGAAGAGCAGGAAGGCGTTGCTGTAGGAGTTCTGCCCCGGGCCACCGCCGGCACCCGCGGTGAGCACGGCGCGCACGGTGACGATGAAGAAGAGCTGGCCCATCACGGCGGCGGCGAAGGTCCAGCCCGCCACCTTGCCCGCGCTGGCGAGTCCCACGCCGCGCAGACCGAACCGCGGCCGGTAGCGAAAGCCCATCCGCCACAACGGCCAGAACAGCACGAGCGCCTGGACGACGACCCCGAGCGTCGCGGTGCCGGCGAGTCCCGCGATCTGGCCCGGGGTCCAGGACGCCGGGGGGTGGGGGTTGGTGAACCGGTCGAAGCCACCGATCCAGACGAACATGGCGACGAGCCCGACGATGGCGACGACGTTGTTGGCCACCGGCGCCCACATGTAGGCCCCGAAGCGCCCGCGCGCGTTGAGCACCTGGCCGAGCACGGTGTAGACGCCGTAGAAGAAGATCTGCGGCATGCACCAGTAGGCGAACGCGATGCACAGGGCCACGGTGGCGGCGTCCCACGACCCCTCGCTCGGCCTCAGCACCAAAGGCACGGCTGGGGCGAGCAGCGTCGCCACCACGGTGACCGCTGCGATGCCGAGCAGCGACACCGTGAGCAGGCGGTCGAGGAACGCCTGGCCGCCGTCGGGGTCCTTGGCCGCGCGCACGATCTGCGGCACCAGCACGGCATTGAGCAGGCCACTGGCGATGAGGTTGTAGATCTGGTTCGGCACCGTGTTGGCGGTGATGAACGTGTCGGCGGCGAGCGCGCCGCTGACGCCGAGCAGGCCGGTGAGCAGCGAGGTGCGGACGAACCCGAGGATGCGCGAGACGAACGTGCCCGCCGCCATCACCGACGTCGAGCGCATGAGGCTGCTGTCGCTCACCCCTCGACCCTCCGCCGGGGCCGGCGCAGCGCGCGCACGAGCCCGACCACGACCACCAGACCGGCGACGACGCCGCCGACGGTGAGCACCCAGCTGTCGGTGGGTCGCACGCGGACCTTCACGTGCTCCGTCTCCCCGATCGGCGAGCCGGACGGTGCCACGAGCTGCGCCTGCAGGTCGACCTGGCCGCTCGCGAGGGCGCGCACGGGCACCCGCACGCTGGCGCGCGATCCCGCGGCCAGGTCGAGCGGCTCCGAGAGCTCGCGCGAGACGACCAGTCGCGGGCTCGGTGCCACGACGCGCAGCCGCACGCCGTGCACGGCCTCGGGCAGGTCGTTGCTCACCGTGAGCTGGAGCTCACCCGAGCTGCGCAGGAACGTGATCGTCGTCGGGAGCACCCGCAGCTGGTTCACCAGGGTCTCGATGGTGCTGGCTTCGAGGCGCTGCCGCCGGGTCAGGGCCGACCGGTTCCCGCGCCACACCGACGACACCAGCGTCAGGGTCGTGCGTTGCAGCTGGGCGGTGGTGCGCACCGGGTCGTCAACCACCTCGCCCAGGGCGGAGAGCCGTGCCCTCAGCTCGAGCGTGAGCGCCACGTCCTGGCGGGTGATGCCCGCCGGAGCGCGAACGGCCCGCGGTGCCGCGGCGCGCCGCGGCAGGGACGACGTGTCACCCCGCGTGCCGAGCGGAGCGACGAGCTGGCCCCACGAGATCGGGTCGAGCCACGGCACGGCCGCCGCGGAGGTGACCAGGTCACGGAACGCGGCGGGCTGGGGGTCGACCGTGCGCGGCAGGGCCACGAGCAGGCGGCGTGACAGGCCCGGCCGCTCGGTGGTCGCCGCCGCCGTCTCGGCGAGGAAGCGGCTGCGGCTGGTCGCGTCGCCGGGACGCACCCGAGCCGCCAGCGCGCTGAGCTCGGGGTCGAACAGCACGGCGGTCGAGCCCGAGGGCAGCTCGGCCCGCGCGTCGGTGGTGTAGCTGAGGGCCTCGACGAGAGGGCGGGTGCGGGCGTCGAGCACCAGCGTCTGGATGCCGCGGTTCGAAAGGTCCTTCACCAGGTGGTCGCTCGCGTAGCCGTGGGCCGGCCAGGCGACGTCCGTGCGCGGAGCCACGCCGAGCACCTCGGTGATGGTGCCGGCCCCGGCGGCGCGCGCGGCCTCCACGAGCTGCATGGCGCCGGCGTCCGACACCGGCTCGAGGTCGGTGTCGGCGTAGGGCAGCTCGATGACGTCGCGACCGGCGGCCGCTGCGCGCATGGCGCTCAGGTAGTCGCGGACGACGGCCCGGGCGGCGGCGTCCGCGTCGGGCGTGGGGCTGCTGCTCGGCGTCGTCGCGGCGTCGGTGGGTGTCGCTGCTTGGGGCGGCGACGTCACGCTGGCGCTGGCGCCTGAGCCCGGCGTCGTCGACGGCGACGCCGTCTGCGTGGCCGTGGGGCGGCTCACGCTCGCGGTCGCGACCTCCTGCAGGCTCGTGAGCAGCTGCGGGTCGACGGCCCACGCCACCCCGGGCGCCGACGCGGCGTCCAGCACGTGCCGCAGCCGCGAGCCCGGGGCGACGGCTGCGGCGACGTCGGCGGGGCGGGGCCGCACGTCGGAGTTCGTACCGGGCAGGCCGGTGAAGGGGACGAGCCAGGCGATCTGCTGCGCGGCGTACTGCTTGGTCGGGGGCTGCCACTGCAGCGTGGTGCGGGTGAACGCCACCTGGTCGCGGGCGCCACCGTCCGGCCGGGCGCGGGCGTCGACGGCCACGGGGTAGACACCGAAGGGACTGGAGGTCAGGCCGAGCCTCGTGGCGGGCACCTCGAGGGTGAAGCCGGCCGAAGCACCGGCGCCCAGGGGGACGGCGAGGTCGGCGGTGGGCGTGACGGGGACGCCGGCGCGCGGGTCGTCGCCACTCAGCCAGGCCGCGACGTCGGCGCGGGTGCCGAGCCGACCGTCCACCGGCCGCAGCCGCACGGTGACGTCGTCGAGCAGCTGGTCTCCGGTGTTGGTGATGGTGCCGACGACGCGCACCGTGGAGGTCGCGGTGACCAGATCGGGGCCTACCGCAGACAGCGTGATGCGGGCGGTGGGCTGGGGGGCGTCGTCCGCGTGGGCCGCGGGTGTGGGTCCCCCAAGCAGCGCGATGGCCGCACCGAGGGCCGCCACGAGCCCGCCGGCCAGCGCCCCGACGCCGGCCCTGGGGGTCGCCGCCGTCCGCGAGCGGCTCACGCGCGTCCCGCGAGGCGCCGGGCGGCCAGGTCGGCGATGCGGCGCTCGTTGGGGAAGGTCAGCCGGGCGTCGAGCTCCGGCAGCGGCACCCAGGCGACGTCGATCGCCTCGGCGTCCGGGTCGTCCTCGATGGTCAGGCGTCCACCGACCCGCTCGAGCAGGTAGTGGTGAACGACCTTGTGGATCCGCTTGTCGGGGAGCGAGAACCAGTAGTCGATGGTGCCCAGCGGCTCGAGCACCCGCCCGGTGATGCCGGTCTCCTCGGCCACCTCGCGCACGGCCGCCTGCTCGAGGGTCTCGTCGCCCTCGAGGTGGCCCTTCGGCAGGCACCACTCGACGCGGCCGGCGCGGTTGCGGCGGGCGATCACCGCCGCGCGCGGCGTGCCCTCACCGTGGTCGACGACGAGCCCGCCGGCCGACGTCTCCTCCACCGACGGCAGCCGTCGACGCGGGCGAGAGGAGGGCTGGGACACAGCCGTCACTCTAACGAGGCGCGCTGGACGAGGGCCGCAGCCGTGACCGCGTGACCTCGCCTAGGCTTAACCCTCGTGTCCAGCACCCGAGAGCGCCCGGCCGCCCGCCGTCCCGGTGGGCCTCAGGTGCCTGCCGCGGCGCTGCAGCTCGGCGAGCGGTTCGCCGCCGCCGGCCACGAGCTGGCCCTGGTGGGTGGGTCGGTGCGCGATCTCATCCTCGGGCGCCCGGTGAACGACCTGGATTTCACGACCGACGCGCGGCCGGAGCAGACCGAGCAGGTGATCGCCGGGTGGGCCGACGCCACCTGGGACGTCGGGCGCGCCTTCGGCACGATCGGCGCGCGGCACCGCGATGACACGGTGGAGATCACGACGTACCGCGCGGAGGCCTACGCCAGCGAGTCGCGCAAACCCGAGGTCGCCTACGGCGAGAGCCTCGACGACGACCTCGTGCGCCGCGACTTCACGATCAACGCGATGGCGCTCGCGCTGCCGGCCCAGGAGTTCGTCGACCCGTACGGCGGCCTGCAGGACCTCGCTGCGGGACTGATCCGCACGCCGGGCACGCCGCAGGATTCGTTCAGCGACGACCCGCTGCGCATGCTGCGCGCGGCGCGGTTCGCGGCGCAGCTCGGGTTCGAGGTGGCGCCCGAGGTGGTGGCCGCGATGAGCGACATGGCCGAGCGGCTGTCGATCGTCTCGGCCGAGCGCGTGCGTGACGAGCTCACCAAGCTGGTCTGCGCGGCCCACCCTCGGCTCGGCCTGACGTTGCTGGTCGACACCGGCCTGGCCGACGTCGTCCTGCCCGAGCTGCCCGCGCTGCGGCTCGAGCGCGACGAGCACCACCGGCACAAGGACGTCTACGAGCACACCCTGACCGTGCTCGAGCAGGCGATCGACCTCGAGGACGACGACGTGCCCGGCCCCGACCTCGTGCTGCGCCTCGCCGCGCTGCTGCACGACATCGGCAAGCCGGCGACGCGGCGCTTCGAGCCGGGGGGTGGGGTGTCGTTCCACCACCACGAGGTGGTCGGCGCGAAGCTCGCCGCGAAGCGGCTCAAGGCCCTGCGCTACGACAAGGACACGGTGAAGGCGGTGGCGCGGCTGGTCGAGCTGCACCTGCGTTTCCACGGCTACGGCACCGGTGAGTGGACCGACTCGGCCGTGCGCCGGTACGTCACGGACGCCGGCCCCCTGCTCTCGCGGCTGCACAAGCTGACGCGGTCGGACTCCACGACCCGCAACGCGCGCAAGGCCGCCCGGCTCGCGCGCACCTACGACGACCTCGAGACGCGCATCGCCCGGCTCATGGAGGCCGAGGAGCTGGCCGCGATCCGTCCCGAGCTCGACGGCGAGCAGATCATGGCCGCGCTCGGCCTGCGGCCCGGCCCCGTCGTCGGGCGCGCCTACCAGCACCTGCTGCAGGTGCGGCTCGACCAGGGCCTGCTCGGTGAGGACGCCGCGCGCGCCGAGCTGCTGCGGTGGTGGGCCGACCAGCCCGAGTCGACCGCCCCCACCCCCTGACCCTCGCGAAGCACCCGCTCGCACCAACCAGGGCAAGAGTCAGGGGAACCCTAGGCAGCAGCGTGGGCAACCGGTCCGCTCAGTGGGGCGACGTCGCGGCGCTCGCGGAGGTGGCGTCGGCCAGCGCGCTCGACAGCCGGTCGGCGGCCTCGTGCATGTGCTCGCGCACGATGCGTGAGGCGCGCTCGGCGTCGCCGAACTCGATCGCGTCGACGATCGGTGAGTGGCGGGCCACGTTCATGTTGTGCAGCGCGCGTTCGGGGCCGGCGCGCATGATCGTGGCTCGCACGTGCCCGCTGAGGAACTCCCACGACCGCACGAGGGTCTCGTTGGTCGTCAGCTCGCAGAGCAGGTGGTGGAACTCCAGGTCGGCCTCGGCCTGCTGCGCCAGGTCACCGGCTTGGTCGTCCATCGCTCGTAGCGCCGCGCGCAGGCGCGCGGTGACGTCGGTGCGGTCGGGCATCGAGCACAGGATGTCGACGGCCAGCGCCTCCAGGGCGGCGCGCACGGCGAAGATCTCGTGCAGCTCGCGCGACTCGACAGCCCGCACGCGCAGGCCGCCGTCGCTCGCGACGACCAGCCCTTCCTGCTGGAGGGCCCGCAGTGCTTCGCGCAGCGTGCCGCGGCTGATCCCGAACGACGCGCTGAGCTCGGTCTCGACCAGGCGGGTTCCGGCGGGCAGCTCGCCAGCGGTGATCGCCGAGCGCAGCATCGTGAGGCACTGCTCGCGCAGCGTCGTGCGGTCGAGCGTCAGTCGCCGGACCCCGTCAGAGCTGGTGTTCGCCACATGGCGAGGATAGAGCACATCACCGGAATTTGTTAGCAGTCGACTGTTGACAGTCAACAGGCTGGGTCCAATACTCGCTGGAACGCAACGTCTCAGTGGCGTGCGCGCACCCTTCGAGGAGGACGAGCAATGAAGCTCACAGTGACCCGGCCCGCCGCAGCCGTCGCGGCAGCCACCCTCTGCCTGGTGCTCGGGGCCTGCAGTCAGCTGCAGTCGGCCGCGACCGGCAAGAGCGAGGGCGACGGCCCGCGTCAGCTGCTGCTGGGGCACGGCGCCGCGCCGGGCAACCCCCGCACCGTCGCCGCGGACGCCTTCGCCCAAGAGGTCAAGGACAAGACGAGCGGCCGGATCACCGTGCAGGTGCAGGGCTCAGAGCAGCTGGGCTCCGACACGCAGATGCTCCAGTCGGTGCGAGCCGGCACGCTCGACCTGTCGGCCAACTCCCAGGGCCCGCTGTCGGCGTCCGTGCCCGAGGCGGCCCTCATCGGCCTGCCGTTCCTGTTCGACGACTCCGAGACCGCCTACAAGGTGCTCGACGGCCCCGTCGGTGACCAGCTCGCGGCGCTCGCCGAGAAGCAGGGCATCAAGGTGCTGGCGTGGTGGGACAACGGCATCCGCAACATCACGAACAACAAGCGACCCATCACCTCCCCGAAGGACGTCGCCGGGCTCAAGATCCGCACGCCTGACGACCCGATGACGGTCGACATCTTCAAGGCGCTCGGTGCCAACCCCACTCCACTGGCCTTCGGTGAGCTCTACCTCGCACTGCGCCAGGGCACCGTGGACGGGCAGGAGAACCCGCTCACCAACATCGCCTCGGCCAAGCTCAACGAGGTGCAGAAGTACCTGGCCATGACCGGTCACAAGTACGAGTCGACGCCGTTCGTCATGAGCCTCAAGACGTGGAACTCGCTGTCGGCAAAGGACCAGAAGGTCGTGCAGCAGGCGGCGGACGACGCGCGCGACAAGCAACGGCGGCTCATGCAGGAGCAGGACAAGCAGCTGCAGACCGAGCTCGCGAAGACCATGAAGATCACCACACCCGACAAGGAGCCGTTCCGCCAGGCCACCGCCTCGGTGTACGACACGTGGTCGAAGAAGTACCCCGAGCTGGTCAAGGCGCTGCAGGACGCGGCGCAGGGCTGACATGTCGTCGTCAGCCCCTGTGAGCTCGGACGGCGCGGACGGCCCCGCGGCGCCACCGGAGACCCCGGCGGCCCCCGCGAGCCGGTCCGTCCGCGTCGTCCGCGGTCTCGACCGCGCCCTGGTGGTAGGGGCCGGGTTCGTGTCGGTCGCCTGCTTAATGATCGTCGGGGTCACGTTGTTCGTCTCGGTGGTGCTGCGGTACCTCTCCGGTGCCAGCCTGCCCTTCGCGACCGAGCTGCCGACGTTCCTCTTCCCATGGCTGGTGTGCAGCGGCATCGTCGCTGCCGCCGGTGCGGGCGGCCACCTCGCGGTCGACTTCTTCGTCGAGCGCATGCCGAAGGTCGCTCAACGCGTCGTGCGGACGCTCATGTGGCTGCTCGTCACCCTGACGCTCGTGATCATCACGTTGGCGGCCCTGCGGCTGCGAGGAAGCTACGCCCACCAGAACACGCCGATCCTCGGCTGGCCGGCGGTCCTCAGCTACCTGTCGTTCCCGCTCGCTCTGCTGGCGTTGCTCGTGCACGCGGTCGGTCGCTTCGTCGCCGCGCTGCTGGGACACCCACCGCTGCCGTCGTTCCTCGGCGAGGCCGAGACCGTGGGGGCCGACGCCGCTGCGGATGCCGAAGCCGACGCCGAGCTGGCGTCACTCACTCAGGAGGGCCGCTGATGACTCCCGTGATCATCGCGTTCGTCGTCTTCTTCGGGCTCCTTCTGCTCGAGGTGCCGGTGGCCTACAGCCTGCTCATCGGCACGAGCGTCGCCGTGGTCTTCGGCGGCATGGTGCCGATCGACATCGTCGTACAGCGCTCGTTCGCCTCGACCGAGAGCTTCCTGCTACTGGCCGTGCCGTTCTTCATCCTCGCAGGAGACCTGCTGGCCTCCGGCAAGCTCGGAACGCAGCTCGTCACCTTGGCGGCCAGGCTGGTCGGACGCTTCCACGGCGGCCTCGGACAGGCGTCCGTCGTGACGTCGATGGCGTTCGCAGGGGTGTCCGGCTCGGCTGTCGCCGACGCGTCGGGCATCGGGTCGGTGCTCATCCCGTGGCAGAAGCGCGAGGGCTACCCCGCCCGCTTCGCTGCTGCGGTCAACGCCGCCAGCTCCACGATCGGCGTCATCATCCCGCCGTCGATTCCGATGATCGTCTACGCCGCGGTGTCCAACGTGTCGGTAGCGTCCCTCTTCGTCGCAGGCATCCTGCCCGGAGTGCTCGTGGGCGCCACCCAGATGGCGCTGTGCTGGTGGGTCGCCAAGCGCAACGACTACCCCCGCCGCTCGCAGCCATTCGACTTCAGGGCGCTGGTGAAGGACTTCCTGAAGGCGCTGCCGGCGATCCTCATGCCGGTGCTCGTCATCGGCGCTCTCGTCGGCGGTGTCGCCACCGTCACGGAGGTGTCGGTGGTCGCGGCCGTGTACGCGCTGCTGCTGCGCATGTTCCTCTACCGCGACCTGTCGGTAGGCCAGCTCGTGCGCACGCTGGCCACCACCGGAATCGCCACCGGAGTCGTCATGTGGCTGATCATGACGTCGACGGCGCTGGGCTGGCTGCTCACCGTGAGCCAGCTGCCGCAGCACCTCTCGCAGTGGTTCCTAGCTGCTGGAGTCGGTGGGTTCGGCGTCATCCTGTTCATGAACGTGGTGCTGCTGGTCGCGGGCATGTTCCTCGACATGCCGGCCGCGATCCTGCTGCTCGCGCCGGTGTTCATCCCCATGGCGCAGGCAGTGCACCTGGACCTCGTGCAGCTCGGGATCATCATGACCCTGAACCTGGCGATCGGGCTGTTCACCCCACCCGTCGGCACGACGTTGTACATCTCCACAGCCCTTGCGGGAGAGAAGATCGAGCGCGTCGCGCGCACGCTGATGCCGTTCTACGCGGTCAGCCTCGTGACGCTCCTGCTCGTGTCGTACGTGCCCGCGTTCACCATCACCCCCTGACCGTCGTCCTCGCGCCGCCGGAGGGGCGTGCGCGGGACGGGTCACAGATCGGAGCCTCACATGAACTACCAGACAGGCGTGGGCCAGCGGACTGCCGTCGTCACGGGCGTCGCCTCGCCGCGCGGCATCGGGTACGCGACGGCCAAGCGCTACGCAGCGGAGGGCTGGGCCGTCGCCGCCCTCGACATCGACGGCGTGGCCGTCAAGGAGGCGGCGGAGGCGATCAGCGCCGAGCACGGGGTGCCGGTGCTCGCGGTGCACGTCGACGTCACCTCGGAGGACTCGGTGGAGGCAGCGGCCCGAGCCGTGGCGGAGTCGGACCTCCCGCCGGTCGGGGCCTTGGCGAACGTCGCCGGCCTGCCGTCACCCGTGCCCTTCCTCGAGGTGTCGCTCGACCTGTGGCACAGGGTGCTGGACGTCAACGTCACCGGTGTCTTCCTGCTCTCGCGGGCCTTCCTGCCGCAGATGATCGAGGGCGGGTACGGCCGCGTCGTCAACATGTCGTCGGTATCGGCGCAGATGGGTGGCGGCGTGTTCTCCAAGACCCCGTACTCCGCCGCCAAGGCCGCGGTGCTCGGGCTCACGAGGTCGCTGGCGCGCGAGATGGCGCCCCACGGCATCACGGTGAACGCCATCGCCCCCGGCATCGTCGACACCGACATCCGCGCGGGTGCGAGCGACGCCGAGAACGAGGCTCGCCTGTCGGCGTCCGTCCCGCTGGGACGTCAGGCCAGTGCCGACGAGGTGGCGGCGCTCTACGTGTGGCTGTCGAGCGCGGACGCCGCCTACATCACGGGCTGCACGCACAACATCAACGGCGGCCAGTACATCGCCTGAGCGGCCGGAGGACTCGGCATGACCACCACAGCCACGGACGCCCGCGTCGGCGTCTCCACCATCACCTTCCGCTTCCGACCTCTCGACGAGGCGCTGCGCCTCATCGCCGGCCTGGGAGCCGTCGAAGTCGACCTGGGTGCGATCCCCGCGGTCACCGACCACGTTCCCGTGCCCTACGGCGACGACCCCAGCGCGTTGCTGCACCTGCTGCAGCAGAACGGGCTCCGGGCCGGTGCCGTCAACGCGGACGTCGGTGACCTCAACGACCCGGACTACTCGTGGGAGGCGCTGAGCCAGCTGGCCACGCCGCTGGTCGAGCTCGCGGCGGCGGTGGGTGGCGCGCTGATCGTCCCGTGTGGGCGGGCGTCGTACGAGCCGTTCGTCGACGTCGAGAGCGACCTCACGCGCATCGTCGACAACCTCGCGCGACTCAGCCGGCTGGCGTCCGACCGCGGCGTGCGTCTACTCGTGGAGGTCTTGCACCACAAGCGATTTGTGCACAGCGTGGCGCGGGCCGACGAAGTGCTCGACGCGCTGTCGCAGGAGCAGATCGGTCTGCTGCTCGACGTCTCGCACGTGGTCGCCTCCGACGAGGAACCGGCCGCGTGGGCGGCCCGACGGGTCGATCGCATCGAGCGCGTGCACCTGCGTGACGCGGTGCCGGGCGACCTCAACCTCGGCATCGGCCGCGGCGTCGTCGACTTCGCTGCGGTCATCACCACGCTGGAGCGGGGCGGCTTCGACGGCTCGTACATCCTCGAGCTGGAGACGCACGACGTGGCGGAGGACGAGCGCGAGGCCGATGCCCGGCGCAGCCGCGAGCTGGTGCTGAACCTGGTTCGGGGGGCTGCGGCAGAGGGTGCGGCATGACGCGGCTGGTCAACGACCCCAGCAGCTTCCGCGAGGACCTCCTCGAGGGCTTCCTCGACGCGTACGCCGGCCGCGTCGCGGGGGTGCCCGGTGGCGTGGTGCGCGCTCAAGAGACCCGGCCCGGCAAGGTCGCGGTCGTCGTCGGCGGTGGCTCCGGCCACTACCCCGCCTTCTGCGGGCTCGTGGGCCCTGGCCTGGCCGATGGGGCCGTGGTGGGCAACGTCTTCACCTCGCCGTCCGCCGATGACGCCTGCAGCGTGGGCCGCGCGGCGCACGGCGACAGCGGGCTGCTCTTCATCACGGGCAACTACGCCGGTGACGTCATGAACTTCGACCAGGCCCGCGAGAAGCTGGCCGCAGAGGGCATCCGGACTCAGACCCTCTACGTCACGGACGACGTCGCGAGCGCACCTACCGACCAGGTCGCCCGCCGTCGTGGGGTGGCCGGCGACTTCGTGGTGTTCAAGGTCGCCGGGGCCGCCGCAGAGGCCGGACTCGACCTGGACGCCGTCGTGCGGGTGGCGGAGCACGCCAACGACCGCACCCGGACCCTCGGCGTCGGGCTGCAGGGGTGCACCATGCCCGGCAGCACCGAGCCGCTGTTCACCGTGCCCGCAGGTCGCCTGGGCGTCGGGCTCGGCATCCACGGCGAGCCCGGCATCGAGGAGCGCGATCTGCTCTCGGCGCGCGACCTGGCCGAGCTGCTCGTCGACGGCGTGCTCGCCGAGCTCCCGGGGGCCGGCCGCGTGAGCGCGGTGCTGAACGGTCTGGGCGCCACCAAGTACGAGGAGCTGTTCGTCGTCTGGGCGACGGTGGCGCGGCTGCTGCGTGATCGTGGCTGCACGGTCGTGGAGCCTGAGGTCGGCGAGCTGGTCACGAGCCTCGACATGGCGGGGATCTCGCTGACGGTGGTCGCTCTGGACGACGAGCTGGAGCGGTTCTGGACGGCGCCTGCGCGCACGCCCGCGTTCTGTCGCGGCGCGGGGCTGGACCAGTTCGACAGGGCGTCACGCGCCCGTCCGGCGGTCATCTCCCGCGACGACGACCAGCAGCCGCCGGTCACCGGATCGCCAGAGTCGGCGGCCGCCGGTCGCGTTGCGGCACAGGCGCTGTCGGCTGCGCTCTCCGCCGTCCGCGACGCGGAGTCGCAGCTGGCTCAGCTCGACGCGGTAGCCGGGGACGGCGACCACGGACGCGGCATGGTGCGTGGGCTCACCGCGGCCACGGCGGCGGCGCAGGAGGCCGTCCAGTCGGCCGCCGGGATCGGCACGGTGCTCTGCCGCGCCGGGCGCGCGTGGGCCGCGCAGGCGGGGGGGACGTCGGGCGTCCTATGGGGCACTGCGCTGCAGGCAGCCGGCGACCGCCTCGGTGACGTCGACCCCGTCAGCGGGTCAGCCCTCGCCGACGCGGTGGCCGCGGCGGTCGAGGCGGTAGCCACGCTGGGCAAGGCCGCCCCCGGAGACAAGACCATGCTCGACGCCGCCCAGCCGTTCGTCGAGGCGTTGCGGCGCAACGTCGATGTCGGGATGGCGCCGCCCGAGGCGTGGAGGCTGGCCGTGGTCGCCGCCACCGAAGCGGCGGCGGCCACGGCGTCCCTGCGCCCCCAGGTCGGGCGCGCCCGCCCCCTGGCCGAACGCAGCGTCGGCACGCCAGACCCAGGAGCGGTGTCGTTCGCGGTCTGCGTGCGCGCCGCCGTCGAGGAGGTCAGCTCGTGAGCACGCAGCCCCCAGGACGTTGGCGCGTCGTGGTCGGGAGTGACGACGCCGGCTACGAGTACAAGGAGCGGCTGAAGGCCGACCTGCTCGCCGACCCGCGGGTCAGCGAGGTGGTGGACGTCGGCGTCGGCCCCGACGGTCACACCGCCTACCCGCACGTCGCCGTCGAGGCCGCCCGCAAGGTCGCCGTTGGTGACGTCGACCGCGCGTTGCTCGTGTGCGGCACGGGCCTGGGTGTGGCGATCTCCGCCAACAAGGTGCCCGGGGTGCGGGCGGTCACCGCGCACGACAGCTTCTCGGTCGAGCGAGCTGTCCTGAGCAACGACGCCCAGGTGCTCTGCTTCGGCCAGCGCGTGATCGGCATCGAGCTGGCCCGCCGCCTCGCGCGCGAGTGGCTGGGCTACGAGTTCGACGCGTCGTCACCATCAGCCGAGAAGGTGGCCGCGCTGCAGGGCTACGACGAAGCGAGGGAGGCCAGATGAGCCAGGTGTCGACGGTGCCCGCGCGCCCAGGCGTCGAGCGGTTGGCGACGTGCAGGGACGCGGCCTACCGCATCCGGATGGGCGTGCTGGAGCAGGGCGAGGCGCAGGGTGAGGGCTATGTCGGGCAGGGTCTCGGCGCGGCCGACGTCCTGGCCGTGCTGTACGCCGACGTGCTGCACCACCGCGCCGACGATCCCGACTGGGCCGACCGTGACCGGTTCCTGCTCTCGACCGGTCACTACGCGCTCCTGATGTACGCGGCGCTGGCCGAGGCCGGCGTCATCCCGCGCGAGGAGCTCACGACCTACGCGGCCGACGGCTCGCGCCTGCCGATGTCGGCGATGTCGACCTACACGCCCGGGGTCGAGATCTCCGGGGGTTCGCTGGGTCACGGGCTCGGGCTGGCCGTCGGTCACGCGCTCGGCCTGCGGCACCAGGGCCGGGTCGACCAGCGGGTGTTCTGCTTGTTCTCCGACGGCGAGCTCAACGAGGGCTCGACGTGGGAGGCGGCCATGAGCGCCTCGAGCTGGGAGCTGGGCAACCTCGTGGGCATCGTCGACATGAACGGCTTGCAGGCCGACGGACGCACGAGCGACGTCCTGCGCAACGAGCCGCAGGTCGACCGCTGGACGGCGTTCGGCTGGGACGCCCAGCGCGTCGACGGCAACGACGTCGGCGCCCTGCTCGAGGCCTTCGACTGCGCGACGAGCCGGGCAGGCGCCCACGGGCGCCCGCAGGTGCTGGTCTGCGACACGACGGTCGGCAAGGGCGTGCCCCTGCTCGAGAACCGCGAGCGGCTGCACTTCATGAAGATCGCACCCGAGGAGTGGCCGGTCTGCAAGGACCAGCTCACCGCCGGGTACTCGCGAGGGAGGCACTCATGACCGCCACGACCCCCCAGCGCTCGGCGGCGATGATCGCCTCGATCGCCGATCCCGGTGTGCGGACGAGGCAAGCGCCGTTCGGTCACGCGCTGGCTGCCCTGGCGGCGGGGGACGACCGCGTCGTCGGTCTCACCGCCGACCTCGGCAAGTACACCGACATGCACGTGTTCGCGGCCGCTCACCCGGACCGGTACTTCCAGATGGGTATGGCCGAGCAGGTGATGATGGCCGCCGCCGCGGGCATGGCCCAGGTGGGTCTGGTGCCGTTCGCCTCGACGTACTCGGTGTTCGCCACGCGCCGCGCCTACGACTTCATCTGCCTCGACATGGCCGAGCCCCAGCTCAACGTCAACGTCGTGGCCGCCCTGCCCGGACTGACGACGGGCTACGGACCGTCGCACCAGGCCACCGAGGACGTCGCGATCCTGCGGGCGATGCCCGGCCTCACCCTGGTCGACCCCTGCGACGCGGTCGACATCGAGCAGGCCGTGCCGCAGCTCGCGGCGCACCCGGGCCCGACGTACACCAGGCTGCTGCGCGGAGCGGTGCCCCGGGTGCTCGACGAGTACGACTACTCCTTCGAGCTCGGCAAGGCCAAGGTGATCCGTCCCGGTCGCGACGTCGTGCTGGTGTCGTCCGGTCTCATGACGATGCGCGCGCTGCTGGCCGCGACGGAGCTCGAGCGACACCACGTCGACGTCGCGGTGGTGCACTGCCCGACGCTCAAGCCCTTCGACAGCGAGACGGTGCTGCGCGAGCTCGACAGCCCGCGGCTCGCACTCACCGTGGAGAACCACTCTGTGGTCGGTGGCCTGCACGACGCGGTCGCCGCAGCGCTCGTGGCGAGCCCGGCACCTCGACGACTCGGCGCCATCGCGCTGCCGGACGAGTTCCTCGACGCCGGCGCGCTGCCCACGCTGCACGACCGCTACGGGCTGTCGACCAGCGCGGTGGTGGCGACGGTGCTCGCCGAGCTCGGCCGGGGCTGACGAGGCCTCCGCTCGTGCACCTGCAGGCCGAACCCGCGAGCCCACCCACTGTCTGGAGCGAGTCGCGCCGGCTCATCCCGCGGCTCGTGGTGCGTCCGCTGCTGCGGTTCATGGAGCTCGAGGCCTCCAGCGCGGCGGTGATGCTCGGTGCCGCGGTGCTGGCCGTCGTGTGGGCGAACTCCGCGTTCGCCGACGGCTACACCGCGGTGTTCGACACCGCGGTGCGCCTGAGCTTCGGAACGTGGCACCCACTCGGTGCGCTCACCGTGCGCGAGTGGGTGAACGACGGAGCGATGACGCTGTTCTTCTTCGTGGTGGCCCTGGAGATCAAGCGCGAGCTGGTGCACGGCGAGCTGAGGCGTCCCGCCGCCGCGGCGCTGCCGGTGCTGGCGGCCGTCGGCGGGATGGTCGTGCCCGCGGTCATCTACCTGTCCTTCACGGCCGGGACGGCTGGTGCTTCGGGCTGGGGCGTCCCGATGGCCACCGACATCGCGTTCGCCGTGGCCGTCGTCACGGCCGCAGGCTCTCGCGTGCCACCGGCGGCCAGGGTCTTCCTGCTCACCCTCGCGATCGCCGACGACCTCGGGGCGATCGTCGTCATCGCCCTCTTCTACGCCGGCCACCTGGCGGTGCTGCCGCTGCTGGGTGCCCTCGCCACCGTGGGCGTGGCGTGGCTGCTGCAGCGCGGCCACGTCCGGGCGCTCACGCCGTACGTCCTGCTCGGCATCGGTTGCTGGGTGCTCCTGCACCACAGTGGTGTGCACCCGACGCTGGCTGGTGTCGCGTTCGGGCTGCTCACGCCGGCTTGGCCGTGGTACGACGCGACGCAGTTCGCGCAGCGGGCGCGGGCTCAGGCGCGGGCCGTGGAGGACGCCACCAGCGCTGCGACCTGTGCGGACCCGACGGCCGCGCGCGCCCTGACTGCCGATCAGCTGGACTCCGTGCGCTCGGCTGTGCGCGAGACCGTCCGGCTCGCGCACGAGGCACTGCCTCCGCTCGACAGGATCCAAGCCCGGCTGTCGGCACTGGTCAGCTTCGTCGTCGTGCCGGTGTTCGCGCTGGCGAACGCCGGATTCAGCCTCTCGGGTCGAGGGTCGATGTCGCACGACGCCGCTCTGGTCACCGCAGGCGTCGGGGTCGGCCTGGTGGCCGGCAAGACGCTCGGCATCTTCGGCACGACGTGGGTCGTCACGCGGCTGCCGGGGCTCACGCTGCCGTCCGGCACCCGATGGACTCACCTGCTGGGCTTGTCGCTGTGCGCCGGGATCGGCTTCACCGTCGCGCTGTTCGTCGGCGACATCGCGTTCAGCGACGCCGGCTTGGGCGAGGCCGCGAAGCTCGGGATCTTCACGGGGAGTGTGGTCTCCGGGCTGGCCGGGTTCATCGCGCTGCGGTGCTGCCGACCTCGCTGACCGCTGCCTGGCGTGCCGCTCAGTCGGACGCCGTCCGCCGCACCCGCGTCGCGCGCACCGTCGTCCAGTACACCGCCGCCGTCGCCGCGTAGAGCGCGGCGATGAGCCCGAAGAGCACGGGTGCGTGGCCGTCCTGCGGCAGCACGAGCGCCGCAGCGCCGGCCGCGGCGACGAACGCGACGTTGAACACCACGTCGTAGAACGCGAACACGCGGCCGCGGAAGTCGTCGTCGATGACCCGCTGCACCACCGCGTCGACGCAGATCTTGATCCCCTGGGCCACGACCCCGAGCGCGAACGCCGCCACCAGCGCTACCGGGACGGTCAGCCACACCGCGAGCAGCGCCTGCACCACCGCCGCCCCGGCGATCGCGCGCCAGACCCAGCCGCCGGTGCCCCACCGGGCCGTGGCGAACGGCGTCACGAGCGCCGCGCCCCCGAAGCCCAACCCCGCCGCGCCGAAGACCTGCGCCATCAAGGCCAGACCCGCCGAGGCCTCCCGGGGGTCGTTGAAGTAGTTGCGGCACAGCAGCACCGTGGCCAACGTCGTGAGCCCGTACCCGAACCGGTGGGCGCCGATCGCCGCGAGCGCGTTCCACGCCGGCCGCCGCTCACGCACGTGCCGGGCGCCGTCCGCCACCGCGCGCCACCCGAGCGCCGTCCGCTCACCGTGCTCGGGCCCCAGCAACGCGCGGGGCATCCGCAGCGCCAGCAGCGCCGAGCCCAGGTACACCACCGCGACCATGGCCAGCACCACGGCGTCACCGTCGTCGCCGCGCGGCAGGAAGCGCGTCAGCACGTAGGCGAGGCCACCGCCGGCGAGCGCGGACAGCGTGCCGGACGTCGGCGTCACGGCGTTGGCCATCACGAGCTCGTCGCTCGGCACGACGTGCGGCAGTCCCGCGCCGAGCGCGGTGAGGAAGAACCGGTTGACCGACAGGCACGCCAGCACCAGCCCGTAGAGGGCCGGCCCCACCGAGCCGGCGGCTACGAGCGCAGCGATCACGACGACGAGGCCCGTGCGCACGAGGTTGGCCACGAACAGCACCTGCCGCCGACGCCAGTGGTCGAGCAGCACCCCGGCGAACGGCCCGATCACGGTGTACGGCAGGACGGTGATCGCAGCGGCAGCCGCCGCGGCCTGCGCGGTGGCCGCGCGTTCCGGCGAGAAGAACACCAGGCTCGCCAGCGCAACCTGGAACGCGCCGTCCGCGCTCTGCGACACCAACCGGACGGCGAACAGGTGCCGGAAGTCGCGACCGCGCAGGACGATGCGCAGGTCCGCGACGAAGTGCACGCCCTCACTTTAGGCATCGCCGGCGACACCCGCCCGCCGCTAGACCTCGGTCTCCTCGGCGTCGGGCCCGACCCGTGCGGCCCAGCGCAGTCAGGATCAGGCCCGCAGCGAGAAGGAGGAGCGCGACGACAGCGGCGAGCCCATCACCGGACGGTGCGATCGACCACGCCCACGGCACCGGGGATCCGTCACGCGCCCGGCCGAAGAGCATCTCGAACGCACCGAACGCGGCCGGCGCCAACCAGGCCGGTCAGCCCAGCCACGGGCGCAGCACCAACGCGATCCCGACGAATCCGCAGAGGTCCCGGGCCCCCATCAGGCCGGCTGACGGCTGGCCCGTCCAGCCCGACGACGCTGCCACGACCACGCCGCCGAATGCCGTCACGAGCAGCAGCAGAGCCACGTCGAGCCGTGACGTTGCGCGCGGTGCGACGAGCTCCACGCTCGGCCGGCTGGCGGGGCTGAGTCCGACGAACGCAGGGCAGGCGACGGCAGGCAGCAGTGCCTGCCAGGGCGCCAGGCCGGGGTCGACCGTGTTCAGGATGCCGACCGAGGCCTCGACGAGAAATGCGCTCTGGTTGAGCGACGCGACGCGACACGGACCGTCCATGATCATGAGTGCCGAAACCGACACAGCACGTGCGCCGTGAGGGGTGCGACGGTTGCCGCGTGGCCACCCCGCCCCTGCCACTCGCGTTCGCGACGATCTGACCCCGGACGACGTGGTCGCCGCCACGCACGAGGCCAACCGCGCGATCATGGGCAGGGCCGCAGGAGCACCGCGAAGATCAGGACACCGTGAAGGCGGTGGCGCGGCTGGTCGAGCTGCACCTGCGTTTCCACGGCTACGGCACCGGTGAGTGGACCGACTCGGCGGTGCGCCGGTACGTCACGGACGCGAGCTGCTGCGGTGGTGGGCCGACCAGCCCGAGTCGGCGGCCACCCCCACCCCCTGACCTCTCCCGTTCTTTGGCGCGGTGGCACCCCGTCGCCAACCTATGGCAGCTGGGGCACCCAGTGGCCGGGCTCGAAGGCAGTAACGGGACCCAGTCGCACAACCCGGCGCGTCACTCGGACGCCGCACCCGCCGCGCCCGCCGCACCCGCCGCGCCCGCCGCGACGAGCGCCACCTGGAACGCGCCGTCCGCGCTCTGCGACACCAACCGGACGGCGAACAGGTGCCGGAAGTCGCGACCGCGCAGGACGACGCGCAGGTCGGCGACGAAGTGCACCTGCTCACGGTAGCCAGCCCGCCGCACGGGTGAGGTGGGGAGTGCTCCCCATCGCCACTGGCGACGCCCCGCCGTTAGCGTGTGCGCGACGACAGGGGAGGAACGTGATGGTTCTCAGGATGGGAGCGGATCCGGACGAGCTGGACCGGATCGCCGGCCTGCTCCGGGCGGACGCCCGGTCGCTGGACTCCATCCGCGAGCGCGCGGCGCACGCCATCACCGCGATGTCGGCGCAGTGGTCCGGGCCCGACTCCGGCCGGCTGCTCGCCCAGTGGCACGACGTCGTCGGGCCGCGGCTGGGCGAGGCCCACCAGGCCCTCACCGGCTGCGCGCGCCAGCTGCACGTGCAGGCCGACGAGCAGCGGCAGGCGAGCGGCGAGGGTGGCGGCCGACCGGGGGGCGGCGTGCCGTCGTGGCCGGGGCTGCCCGTGCCGACGCTGCCGCTTTGGCCGGGTGGGCCGGGGTCGTCGTGGCCGGCGTCCCCCGGTGACGCGCCGGGCGGTGACTCGCCGTGGGGCGTCGTGCCGGGCGTGAGCGCCGAGTACGACCCCGAGCCCGACTGGACGAAGCACGACCGCTGGACCATCGAGAACCCCGACGGCAGCACGACGACGTCCGACACCAAGACCTACGTCGACAACGAGGGCGCCAAGCGTGAGTGGCGCTATACGACCACCGACGACCGGCACCCTGACGGCACCAGCCCGCTGCAGCACGAGCCGGGCTGGAGGGACCACGTCGACCCGTCCGTCACCCTGTACCAGCAGGGTGGCGAGCACAGCGCCAACGCGCTGGAGTACGGCGACGAGGACGGCCCGGCGTACGTCGCGTTCGGCTCGGCGCGCGAAGAGCACGAGACGTCGCTGAAGCTCGACAAGAACGGCCTGGCCGTGGCGGCGACCGGCACCGCCGGTGTGTACGCCGCCTACGCGAGCAGCACGACGTCGGGCAAGTTCGGGGCCGCGACCTACGGTCAGCACACCACGGCGTACGTCGGCGCCGAGGCGTCGGGCAACGTCGGCGGCAGCATCGGCAAGGACGGCGTGAAGGTCAGCGCCGGTGGTGAGGCCTTCGCGGGCGGCAAGATCCGCAGCGACGGATCGGTGTCTGCCCACGGTGTGACCGCTACCGGCGGCGGCGAGCTGTCGTACGGCATCGGCGCGCACGCCGACATCGACGGCAGCTTCAGCACCCACAGCGTCGGGGTGCACTTCGACGTCGGCGCGACCCTCGGTGTCGGCGGCGGCTTCGACGTCGGCCTCGAGGTCGACCCGAGCGAGGCGCTCGACTCGGTGCGCGACGGCGCCGGCGACCTGTGGGACGGCGCGACCGGCTGGATCGGCTGAGCGGTGCCCGAAGGGTGGCCGGTGCCTGACGCGCTCCGGGGCCACGCGGCGGGAACGGATGCGACGATGTGCGGACGAGCCGCGCGAACGTGATGGTCAGGATGGTCTGGACAGCGAGGAGACGGGCATGACGACGTTGCAGTACCCGAGCGCACGGTTCCCCGGGCCCCCCGCGGCCGCGCTCGAGGTGCCGGACGGCTGGGAGCCGGTGTCGGTGCCCGGGACGGCGCTCGCGGCCCGCGTGGCCGACCACGGCCAGCCGACGTTCCTGGCCAACGTGGTGCTGCGGTTCGAGCGGCGGGCGGGCGACTACACGCTGGCCGACGCGCTCGAGGAGGTCGTCGAGTACGCCGAGGCCAAGCCGCGCGGCGAGGCCAGCGAGCCGTTCACCGCGTCGTTCGGCGGTCACGAGTACTCCGGACGCAACGTCTCGTGGGTCGACCCGGTCGCGGGCACCGTGGTGCAGGCCCACCTGTTCACCCTGCTGCCGGCCGGTGACCTGCAGGACCTCGTGCAGATCACCGGGTCGGTCGGTGGCGCGAACGCCACCGACGACTACCGGACGGTGCAGCAGGTCATCCAGCAGGTGACGGTGACGCCGGGCAGTCCGGGCCAGGCGGCCCAGGACACCACGCCGTGACGTCCGCTCCGCTCGAGGTGCTCGTGGGGGCGGCGTCCGACGTCGGCCACCGCAGGCAGCGCAACGAGGACGGCGTGCTGGCGGAGGGTTCGGTGTTCGTCGTCGCCGACGGCATGGGCGGCCACGCGGCGGGCGACGTCGCGAGCCGGCTGGTGGTCGACGCCTTCCGTGAGCTGGCGCCACGCGACGACCTGCGCGCCGCCGACGTCCTCGCGGCTCTGCGCACCGCCAACGCCCAGATGCTGCAGTCGTCGGCCAAGCACCCCGAGCAGTCGGGCATGGGGACGACGGCCACCGGCCTCGTGGTGGTGCGGGCGGGGGGTCAGCCGCACTGGGCGGTGTTCAACGTCGGCGACTCGCGGGTCTACCAGTACGTCGACGGCGAGCTGCGTCAGGTCAGCGTCGACCACTCCGAGGTGCAGGAGCTGCTGGACGCCGGTGAGCTGACGGCCGAGGAGGCGCGCGCGTACCCGCGCCGCAACATCGTGACCCGCTCGCTCGGCCACGACCCGATGCCGCAGGTCGACCTGTGGGTGGTGCCGCAGCAGCCGGGCGAGCGCTTCGTCATCTGCTCCGACGGCCTCACCGACGAGGTCGAGGACACGGTGATCGCTGACGTCATGGCGGCCGACGACCCGCCGCAGCGCACCGCCGAGCGGCTCGTCGAGGCCGCGCTCTCAGCGGGTGGGCGCGACAACGTCACTGCTATCGTCGTCGCGCTCTCGCGGGGGGGTGGGGTGTCGGACGTCGACGAGGACACCTCACCGCGACAGCAGCTGGCAGGAGCAGGGGGGTAGCACGTGCGCCCGCACGCCGCCGTGGCACCGGGACCGTGGACGCTCGTCCACGGCACGGGCCTGGTCGTGCTGCTCGATGACGCCGCGTCCGCTGAGCTCGTCGACGGCTGCCGCTCGGCGGCGGCCTGCGGTGACCTCGACGACGTGCTCGACGCGGCGCTCGCCGGGGGAGTGCGCGCCGTGCCCGACCTCGCGGCGGTGGCGCTGAGCGAGGACGGCGCGCGGGTGGTCGTGCGTGGTGGCGGCCGGGTCGTCGTCGAGGAGGCGGACGGCGCTCAGCACGTCGTGGAGGCGGCCGGTGCCCGGCCGTGGCGCGATGTCGACCTCGCCGGCGTCGCCCGCGTCGCGCTGCTCGCGCCCGGGCAGGAGGTCGCGTCGGCCGAGCCGCTGGATGGGGTGGGCGCAGCGGTCGGTGACGACCGGGCCGCCGCCGTGCCGGTCGAGGCCGCCTGGCCGCTGCCGCCGTCGCTGATGGTGCCGGCTGAGCCTCCGGCTTCGGCCAAGGCCGAGCCGCCGCCGGCCGTGGCCGCCGGTGAGGCCAGGTCTGCCGCGGCGCCCGACGACGCTGCGGCCTTCTCGTACGACTTCCTCTTCGGTGCGACCGAGCGAGGCCTGGCCCTCGGGGGCGTGGCCGCCGCGCCGGCACCGTCCGCCCGCGAGCCGGTGGCTGAGCCGCCCGCACCGACGCCTGGGCTGGTGCCCCCGCGTCCGGCCGAGGCCGTCGCCGTCGACCTCACGCTGCCGCCGCCCACCACCGAGCTCACCGGCCAGCTCCCCACGGCACCAGGGTCCGGCGCGCATGATCACGCTGGCGACCCCGGCCGTGATCAGGCGCGCCAGACCAGCACCGACGCGCCGCCGCCCCTCATCAGCTCGGTGCCGTGGCGGCGCTCGGCCCCGGACGACGAGCCGGCCCCCGCAGCGGCTGCGGCACCCGTCCCCGTCGCGCCGGTGCCGGTGCAGCAGGTGAGCCTGCCGGCCCGGCCGCAGCCCGAGCCGACGCCGCCCGCGGCGGGCACCGAGCTGGAGGCCACCGACGAACCCGAGGGGCTCGACGAGCTCGACGAGGCGACGGTCGACCGCGCGGCCCTGCTCGCCCAGCGGCCGGTGACCGGCCCGGAGGTGCTCGCGGTGCTCTGTCCGGCCGGACACCCCAGCCCCGCGCACGCCACCCGCTGCCGAGTGTGCGGGCGCGACGTCCCGGCGCAGACGCCGTACCGCACGCCACGCCCGCCGCTCGGCGTGCTCACGCTGTCGACCGGCGACGTCGTCACCCTCGACCGCGGCGTGCTGCTCGGCCGGGCACCGACCCTCGCGGGCAACGTCTCACTCGGCGACCGACCGCACGTCGTCAAGGTCGCCAGCCCCGACAAGGACATCTCACGCAACCACGCGCAGTTCGCGCTCGAGGGCTGGCACGTGCTCGTGAGCGACCTCGGGTCGACCAACGGCACCACCGTGCAGCTGCCCGGCCAGGATCCGGTGCGCTTGCGTCCCGGCGACCAGCAGCCGATCGAGCCGGGCACCGTCGTGGTGCTCGCCGACGAGGTCAGCCTCGTCTACGAGGTGACGCCGTGAACGCGCGCCCGCCGGCCGCTCCGGCACCCGAGATCCCGGGCCTGGTGTTCGTCGAGCCGCTGGGCTCTGGCGGCTACGCCGACGTCTACCTCTACGAGCAGCAGATGCCGCGCATGCCCGTGGCGGTCAAGGTGCTGAAGCGCGACGGCCTCACCGACGCGATCCGGCGCCAGTTCACCGACGAGGCCAACACCATGGCCCACCTCGGCGACCACCCCTACATCGTGCAGATCTTCCGCTCCGAGGTCGCCGCCGACGGCCGGCCCTACATGGTGATGAAGTACTACCCGCCGCCGAACCTCGCGCTGCGCGCGCGCAGTGAGCGGTTCACGGTGGAGGAGGTGCTGCGCACCGGCATCCAGGTAGCGAGCGCGGTCGAGACGGCGCATCGCGCGGGCATCACCCACCGCGACATCAAGCCGGCCAACATCCTGGTCAGCCAGTACGGCGCACCCGGCCTCACCGACTTCGGGATCGCCGGCCGCGGGGCGCGCGACGACGACGACCTCGACGACGTCGGCGTCTCGGTGCCCTGGGCGGCGCCGGAGGTGATCTACGGCCAGAGCAACGGCAGCGTGGCGGCCGACGTGTACTCGCTGTCGGCGACGCTGTGGCACCTGCTCGTGGGGCGCTCGCCGTTCGAGGTGCCCGGTGGCGACAACTCGTCGTACGCGCTGATGCCGCGGATCCGGCAGAGCGCCCCGCCCGGCACGGGCCGCGCCGACGTGCCCCAGACCCTCGAGCGGTTGCTGCAGCAGGGGATGGCCAAGCTGCCCGAGGCTCGGCCCGCGACCGCGCTGGAGCTCGCCCGGGCCCTGCAGCAGGTCGAGCAGGAGCAACGCTTCGCCCGCACCGAGATCCTGGTGCTGGATGAGAGCGGCAACGCCACCCTGGAGAGCCACCGGGGTGCCGTCGACGACGACGAGGATGAGCGGACGCGCGTCAAGGCCCCGCAGAGCGTTGCGGCGCAACGCGTTGCGCCACCTCGACCCACGTCCGGCCCGCGGCCCGCTCCGCCTGCCGACGGTGTCACCCCGCACCCCACCACCTACGCCACGCCGGGTCCGCGGCCCGCTCCGGCGCCCGAGGCCGACGACGCCACGGTGCGTCGCTCGCCTGCCGCTGTGCCGCAGGCGATGCCGGTGCCGGTGGACGCGCAGCCGACAGCTGACCTCGCGGGCTGGCGACGGCCGGCCGTCGCGCTGACGGCAGTCGTCACGCTGGTGGCGCTCGCCGTGGTCGTGCTGGTCGTCCTGCTGCTCGGCGGCCGAGGGGACGCGGCCGACCCCGGCACCCCGGCCACCGGCAGGGCCACGATCACGCCGTCCGATCAGCCCGTGGTCGACATCCCCAGCACCCCCACCGTCTCCGTGCGCCCCATCGCGGGCGGAGTCACCTTCAGCTGGAACTACGTGGCGCCCGAGCGCGGCCGCGACACCTTCCGCATCCAGGTCGGCCCGACGCCCGACGACGCCCGCCGCGCCGCGCCGCGGACGGTGCAGGACACCTCGACGACGGTGCGCACCACCACGGGCCGCGCGCTGTGTGTCGTGGTTTCGGTCGTGCGCTCCGGTGTCACCTCGAACCCGTCCGAAGCAGCGTGTGGGAGGGCGGGCTGACGTGGGCGTGCGCATCGAGTTCTGCGGCGAGCAGTTCCAGGCCGAGCCGGGGCGGCCCTTCACCATCGGCCGGGTCGGTGACCTGGAGATCGACGACAACCCGTACCTGCACCGTGCGTTCCTCGTGGTGGTCGAGGAGGGCGGCCTGTGGTGGCTCACCAACGTGGGCACCACGTTGACCGCCACGGTGGCTGACGACAAGGGACTGTTCCAGGCCTGGCTCGCGCCGGGAGCGCGCGTTCCGTTGGCGCTGCAGCACTTCACGGTGTGGTTCACGGCCGGCCCCACCACCTACGAGTTCGACCTGCACGTCGACGAGCCGGCCTTCACCGCGGTGTTCGAGGCCGAGCAGGACGACGCGAGCGGCCAGACCACGGTGGGCCGCGTGTCGTTCACGCCCGACCAGAAGCTGCTCGTCGTCGCCCTGTGCGAGGGCTTCCTGCGGCGCGGTGGCGGCCAGGGCCAGGTGCCGTCGTCGGCCGAGGCCGCTGAGCGACTCGGCTGGACCCTCACCCGCTTCAACCGCAAGCTCGACAACGTCTGCAGCAAGCTCGCCGACGCCGGCATCCGTGGCCTGCACGGCGGCCCGACCAAGCTGGCGAGCAACCGCAAGGCGCGCCTGGTCGAGCACGCGCTGTCGACCCGGATCGTCGGCGTCCACGACCTCGCGCTGCTGCCCGAGCGCTCGGGCGTGACCACGGGCGCACCGGACTCGGCGGCGGGCCAGGGACGCTGATGGGGGTCTTCACTCGCCGCCGGGCCACGGCGGCCTCGGCGACGGCGGTCGGTGTCGTGGCCGCGCTGCTCGTCGGCCTCGCCGTGCGCGCTGACGGCGAGGTGATCCGACGCGCCGACCTGCACGACGGCGGTGTCTGGGTCACCTCCAACGCCGACGCTCGCTACGGCCGGCTCAACAAGCCGGTCGGCGAGCTCGACGCCGGCGTGGCGGCCCCGACGGCGGCAGGTGCCGGGCTCGACGTCCTGCAGGACGGCTCCGCCGTGGTCGCGGTGAGCCGCACGGCCAACCAGCTCATGCCGATCGACCCGATCACCGCGACCCTGCGCGATGACGCCATCGCGCCGCTGGCGGCACCGCGGACGGCGGCGCCGGGGTCGCGCGCCTTTCGTCCCGACACCGCGGACCTGCGCGGTGGCACGCTGGCCCGCATCGACCCCGCGACCGGCAAGGTGTGGGCCGAGCGGGTCGATCCCGACTCCGCGGTCGAGTCGGTCGCCGCGCTGAGCGCGCAGGCCGATCCGCTGGTCACGGTCGGCGCGCAGGCCGTGCTGGCCGTGGGGGTCGACGGCTCGGTCTACACGGCGTCCGGTGCCACGGGCAAGGTCGCGACGCTGCGGCCGACTGCCGGGGGGTTCGAGCGGGCGACCACTGACACCACGGCGCTGCGCTCCAGCGCGCTCGACCTCACCGCGGTCGGCACCACCTGGGTGGTGCTCGACGCCGCCAAGGAACGCCTCTGGGTGGCAGGCCAGCCCAAACCCATTGCCGCGCAGGGCTCGTTGGGCGACCACAACGCGGCCGACCCGGCGTACGCGGCCCTGCAGCAGCCCGGGCCGCAGGCCGACGGCGTGGCCGTCGAGAGCACGGCGGGCGTTCAGGTCGTCGCCCTCGACGGTGAGAGCGGCGGCTCCGAGGTGGTCGCGCTGCCCGACGACCAGAGCGGCGAGGCCGCCGCGGCGCTGCAGGTGGCGCGGCCCGTGCGCCTCGCGAACTGCGTGCACGGCGCCTGGGCGGCCACGGGAGTTACGTACTACGGCCGCAGCTGCGGGGCCGCCGCCGGTGCGGCGCGGGGTGAGGGCGAGCCCACGCAGGCTGTGCGGATCGAGTCGGCGTCCGACGCCCCGCGCACCGACGGCGTGAAGCTGCGCGTCAACCGCGGCCAGATCGTCCTCAACGACCTCGACAGCGGCTCGGTGTGGGACCTCGACGACAAGCCGGTGAAGGTCGACAACTGGGACTCGGTGATCCCGCCGCCGCAGCAGCAGCGGAAGAACACCGAGAAGAACCAGAACCTCGTCGACGACAACACCGCCCAGCAGCCGCCGAAGGCGCGCGACGACTCGCTGCGCGCCCGGCCCGGGGTGGTGTCGACGTTGCACGTCCTCGACAACGACTCCGACACCGCAGGCAACATCCTCGCCATCGCTCCAGGTGACGTCACCACACCCGACGTCTCCGGTGTCACGGCGCAGGTCTCGGCCGACGGTCAGGCGATCCTGCTCTCGGTGCCGCGTGACGTCAGCAGCGACCGGATCACCTTCTCGTACACCGTGAACAACGGCGGGGCGACCGCGACATCGCGGGCCACCGCGAAGGTGTCGGTGCAGCTCGTGGGCGACGACGTCGACACTGCACCGGCGCTGCGGCCGGGGGCGACGTCCCTGGCCAAGGCCCGCTTCCCGACGCTGCCGCGCCGCAACGTCGAGCTGGCGGTGCTCGCAGACTGGCGCGACCCCGAGTCCGACCCCGTGACCGCCGACGCCGTCGCGCCCGGCACGAGCATCGACGGGCAGGGCCGGCTCACCTTCCGGGCGCCGTCCGAGACCGGCTCGCACCAGGTGAAGTTCGCGGTGGACGACGGCCACGGGCGATCGACCACCGCGTCGGTCACCATCGACGTCCTCGGCGACACCGAGCGCGCGGTGCCGCCGCGCAGCCAGACCGACGTCGTCCGGGGCGTCGCCGGCAAGCCGGTGCAGGTCGAGCCGCTCGGCAACGACGTCACGGGCGCCGACCCCACCGACCCCGAGGCCACCTTGCGGATCGCCTCGGCCGTGCGCCCGGTGGGCGACCTCAAGGTCGACACCAACACCGACACCGGAGTCGTGACGGTGACCGGCAGCACGCCGGGCACGTACGTGCTGAGCTACGCCGCGCAGGTCGGTTCGGCCACCGACGTGGGACGCATCCGCGTCGACGTACTCGCCGACCCCGACGACGACACACCGCCGGTCGCGGCCACCGACGCTGCGACGCTGCGCGACCAGCTGCCCTCGGTGGTCGACGTGCTGGCCAACGACTACAGCCCGCGCGGCGACGTGCTGGTGACCCAGCGGGTCGTGAGCGACGTGCCGTGGATCCGGGCGTCGGTGGTGCAGGGGCGCTGGCTGCACCTGCAGGCGACGCAGCCGGCGATCGGTGACGACGTGCGCCACGCGACCGTGCAGTACGTCGTCAGCGACGGCGTCCGGCAGGCCACCGGCCAGGTCGCGGTGACCCAGAAGCCCCCGCTCGACCAGGAGGTCGTGCCGCTGGTGCAGGACGACCGGGCTGTCGTCCGAGTCGGCGACTCGGTGTCGATCCCGGTGCAGGACAACGACTCCATGGCCGACGGCGTGCCCCTGCGGCTCGACCCCCGTGGCGCGCGCGTCGTCACCGGCAAGGGCGCGGTGTTCGTGTCGGGCAACGTGCTGCGCTTCGTGCCCGACGCGACGCCCCAGCCCGCCGACACCGTGTCGGTGCTCGAGTACACGACGTTCCCGGACGGCCTGCCCGAGAACGCCGTCACCGGCCGCGTCACCGTGACGGTGAAGCCTGCGCCCACCGCGACGACCCCGGACCAAGCGCCCGTGCCGCGCAGCTTCTCGGCCAGCGTCACGGCCGGTGACTCGATCTCGGTCACCGTTCCCACGAGCGGCGTCGACCCCGACGGCGACTCCGTCACGGTCACCGGCATCGTCGGTGACGACGGGGACGCGGTCGACCTCTCCCTCGGCCGCATCACCTCGGTGTCCCCGACCACGCTGCGGTACGAGGCGTACCCGCGCAGCGCCGGGACGGAGACGATCCGGTACCAGGTGCGTGACCGCTACGGACTGCTCGGCGAGGGCTTCATCCGCATGGGCGTCGTGCCGCCCAGCGACCCGCAGCCGCCGGTGGCCGTCGAGGACGAGGTGGTGGCCGCACCCGGGCGCACGGTGAACGCGCCGGTGCTCGACAACGACCTCATCTCACCGCACGACGAGGTGGAGCTCGAGGACATCAAGCAGCTCAATGACCCCAAGGTCGCACAGCGCTTCAGCCGCCAGCGCGACGACACCTACCGCACCGTCGTGCCGGACGAGGGTGCGCCGAGCGCGCTCACCTACGGGCTCGACGACGGCCTGTTCGACCCATCCCGCACGACCCTGCTGGTGCGCGGCCAGAAGGACTTCGTCAACCCGCCCACCGCCGTCGACGATGTCGCCAAGCCCAAGGACGGCGAGACGTCGACGCTCGTCGACGTCCTGGCGAACGACTACGACCTCGACGGCGACAACGCCTCGCTGAAGCTCGTGGGTGTGCTCGGCGAGGGCGCCGTCGTCGAGGGCCGCCAGGTGCGGGTCACCGTCGAGGACCATCCCCGCTCGGTGCCCTATGTCATCGAGGACGCCGACGGTGCCCGGGCGATGGCGCTGATCTACGTGCCCTCCGGCGCCGACGGTGCGCCGTTCGTGGTGTCCGGATCGCTCATCGAGATGGACACCGACTCCACCAAGACGATCGACCTGCGCGACTACGTGCGTGCCCCCAGCGGGACGGCCGTCTCAATCACGTCGCCCGACACGCTGAGCACCTCGCCGGTCGACGCGTTGCAGGGCCAGTCCGACTCGGGTACGCGCATCGACCTCACCTCGATGCGCGGGTACGTCGGCCCCGGCGCGCTGATGCTCGAGGTCACCGACGCGCCGACGGCCGTGGAGAAGGCACACACGTCGTACGTCTCGATCCCCGTGCAGATCGGCCCCAAGCAGCCGCTGCTGCGCTGCCCGGCGTACACCGTCACGGTGATCGCCCGCGGGCCGGCGCGCACGCTCGACGTCCCTCGCCTGTGCCACGCCTGGCTGCCGCAGGGCCTCTCGCTCGACGACGTGCGCTTCACCGCGCGGTGGAAGACCGCGCCCCGCAAGGTCGACCTCACCCAGACCGGCGCAGGTGGTCGGTCCGTGGTGCTGAAGGCGCACGACGACGCACCGGACGGCCAGAACGCCGTGCTGCAGGTGGGTGTGGACGGCTCGAAGGAGCAGTTCGACATCGGTGTGAAGGTCATCGGCATCGGGCCTGACGGCCAGATCAGCGCGGCCGTGCCGCCTCCCTCGCTGCGCCCCGTCGACCTCGGCGCCATCGAGCCCGGCGCGAGCCGCACGGTCGACCTGCGGCCCTACCTCAGCTCACCGCTCGCCAACCCCGCGTGCACCATCACCGGCACCCGGCCGCTGTCCGGCAACGGGGTCAGCGCCACCGGATCCGGCTGCCGCCTCACCGTGCGCGCGGGCGACCGAGCCAGCGGCGCGCAGCAGCTGCTCGTCACCGTCTCGGACGCACCGGGCCGTGAGGCCACCGGTCGGATCAGCGTGAGCGTGCGCGGCAAGCCACTGGCGCCGCAACAGGTCTCGGCCGTGGCCGACCGCGTGCAGGGCGGCTCGGCCCGCGTCAGCTGGCGTCCGCCCGCGTTCGACGGCGGTCTGCCGGTGCAGGAGTACGAGGTGCGCTGGTCGGGTGGCACGAAGGCGTGCAGCGCCTCGCCGTGCACCATCACCGGACTCACCAACGGCACGGCGTACCGCTTCACTGTGCGGGCGCGCAACGCCGCCGGCTGGTCGCCCGCAGGTGGGCCGAGCCAGGCCGTCACCCCCGACACCGCGCCGCCGCCGATCAGCGGCACGCGCGTCACCGCTCGCGGCGACCGCACCCTGAGCGTCGCCTGGAACCGGCCGACCTTCGACGGCACCGCGGTCGACACCTACGAGGTGCAGTACACGAACGTCGGCTCGCACCCAGGGTCGCGCACCGTGCGGGTGGCGGCCACCAGCACCCGCCTGTCGGGCCTCACGAACGACGACGAGTACAGCATCCGGGTGCGCGGTCACAACCAGGCCGGCTGGGGCCAGTTCGGCCCGGCGGTGCGTGGCCAGTCGGTGGGTACGCCGCCGCCGGTCGGCCGTCCGAGCGTGCAGCCGCGGACGCCGACCCCCGACAGCAGCACCGGCCAGGTCAAGATCACCTGGCCCACGACGTCGCCCAACGGGCCGCCGCTCACCCAGTACACGGTGTACTACCGCCTCGACGGCGGGGCGTGGCGCACGCTCGCCCGGGTGTCGGCGTCCGCCACGCGGCAGGCCACGCAGACCGTGCCGTACGACGGACGCACCTACGGCTACGTCGTCACGGCCACGAACGGCGGCGGCAAGGAGTCGGCCAAGGCGAACGTCGAGTCCTACCGCTCCACAGGCATCCCGTCGACTCCGGGGACGCCGAGAGTCACGACGCCGTCGGCCAACAGCCAGGCGACCGTGACGGTGCGGCTCGGCACCACGCGCGCGTCGCGCTTCACCCAGGTCAAGTGGCAGACCGACGGTGGCCGCACCGGCGCCTGGTCGTGCTCGAGCAACTGCCCCGAGAACACCTCGGTGAGCCGCCAGCTCAGCGGGCTGTCGGTCAACAGCAGCCACCGCGTGCGCGTCTCGACCTGCAACGACGCCGGTCGCTGCTCGAGCTGGTCGGCGTACAGCAACGCGTTCCAGCCGTACGGGCCGCCGAAGGCGCCGGTCAGCCAGGGCTCGTCGACCAACGCGAAGACGATCACCTACCGCTGGAGCCAAGGCACCAACGGCCGGCCCATCACCGGCTTCCAGGTCCGGCGCGGCGGCACGACCGTGGCCCTCGGAGGCAACGCGCGGTCCTACTCGTTCACGTACGGCAAGTACGACACGGCGTACTCGATCACCGTGCGCGCCAAGGACTCCACCGGTGCTCTCAGCGGCTGGACGACGATCCGCGGGCGCACCGACAAGGCGCCCCAGCCGGCCAAGAAGATCACGAACGTGCACGCGGGGGCCAGGACCAGCGACTGCGGCAACTGCTACAAGGTGCTCTGGCACGCCGAGGGCGTCACGCCCGGCGGCTACACGCTCAAGTGCTTCCGGTCCGGTCGCAAGGGCGCGTTCTACACCGGCACCGTCACGGTGCTGGCGGGTGGTGGCAACTCCGGCGACTACTGCGCGCTCGACCCCAACCTCGGTCCGAAGGTGAACGTCCAGATCTCCGGCGGCCCCTCCGGCACCGTGCAGTCCGGCCTCGTCGACTGGTACCCGTGACGCCCGTCCGTCCCCTGACCCCCGCACGTCCCGCAGAAGGAAGCAGAGAACACCGATGACCGTCACCCACGAGCAGGTCGAGTGGTACGCCCAGACGTTCGACACGCTCGTCGCCAACATCGAGCGCGCCCTGCTCGGCAAGGCCCACGTCGTGCGCCTCGCCCTGACCTGCCTGCTGTCGGAAGGGCACCTGCTCCTGGAGGACTTCCCCGGCACCGGCAAGACCATGCTCGCCCGCGCCATCGCCGGCACGGTGCAGGGCAGCAACAGCCGGATCCAGTTCACGCCTGACCTGCTGCCCTCCGACGTCACCGGCGTGACGATCTACGAGCCGGGCAAGCAGGTCTTCGAGTTCCACCCCGGCCCGATCTTCGCCACGATCGTGCTCGCCGACGAGATCAACCGGGCCTCGCCGAAGACGCAGTCGGCGCTGCTGGAGGTGATGGAAGAGGGTCGCGTCACGGTCGACGGCGTGGCGCACTCGGTCGGCGCGCCGTTCATGGTGATCGCGACGCAGAACCCGATCGAGCAGGCCGGCACCTACCGGCTGCCCGAGGCCCAGCTCGACCGGTTCCTCATGAAGACCTCGCTCGGCTACCCCGACCACGAGGCCACCGTCGCGGTGCTCGCCGAGGCCAGCACGCGTGACCGCACCAAGCAGCTGCAGCCCGTGATCACCAGCTCGGTGGTCGCTGACATGGCGGCCCTGGCCGACGAGATCCACGTCGACCCGGCGCTGCTGTCGTACGTCAGCCGGATCGCCGAGGAGACCCGCCGCCACCCCGACGTCCGGCTGGGCCTGTCGGTGCGCGGGTGCCTGGCCTTCGTGCGCTGCGCCAAGACCTGGGCCGCCTCGCAGGGCCGCAACTACGTCGTCCCCGACGACATCAAGATGCTGGCGACACCGGTGCTCAACCACCGCCTGCTGCTCACCGCCGAGGCGCAGTTCGCTGGGACGTCGGTCGAGCAGGTCATCGCGCAGGTGCTCGCCGAGGTGGCGCCCCCGGTCGAGCGGGTCGCCTGATCCGATGCGTGAGCGTGCGGAGCGGCTGCGGCAGCGGCTGGCCGGAGCCCTGGGCCCGGCCGGCCGGCCGGTGGGTCGCGTGCTCGGCTGGGTGTCGGGCCTGGGCTGGTCGGTGCTGGCGCTCGCCGTCGTGGCGCTGCTGGCCGGACGCCGGTTCGGCTGGGTCGAGCTCATGGTCGTCGCCGTCGCGTGCGCCACGCTCTTCGTGCTCTGCTGCGTGCTGGTCGCGGGCCGGACGCGCCTCGAGATCGTGGCCGAGGTGTCGCCTCACCGCGTGACCGTGGGGGAGGCGGCGGG
Source organism: Angustibacter sp. Root456 (assembly GCF_001426435.1). Taxonomy (NCBI): domain Bacteria; kingdom Bacillati; phylum Actinomycetota; class Actinomycetes; order Kineosporiales; family Kineosporiaceae; genus Angustibacter; species Angustibacter sp. Root456. Next base: position 474,530 of record NZ_LMER01000020.1, read on the forward strand.
CGGTCGGGTGCTCGTGACCAACCACGCGCGGCGCACGCTGCTGCCCGTCGTGGTCGAGCTGCCCATCGGGGTCGGTGCCGCCCGGTTCGTGCTACCGACCATCGCGAGCGGCACGACGCACGAGGAGCTGTTCGTCGTGCCCACCGAGCACCGCGGCGTCATCGACGTCGGGCCGGCCACGACGGTGCAGGGTGACCCCTTCGGCCTCGTGCGCCGCACGCTGACCTGGACCGCCGTCACCCAGCTGTTCGTGCACCCCCGCACCGTTCCGCTCGAGAGCCTCGGCTCGGGCCTGCTGCGCGACCTCGAGGGCGACACCACCGAGGACCTCTCGATGAGCGACCTCGCCTTCCACGCCCTGCGCGAGTACCAGCCCGGCGACGACCGCCGGTACATCCACTGGCGGTCGTCAGCCAAGCACGGGCGCCTGCTCGTCCGGCAGTTCCTCGACACCCGGCGCTCGCACGTCGCCGTCGTGGTCGACACCGGCCTCGACGCCTACGCGGGCGGTGAGCCGGACGCCGAGACCGCCCTCAGCGTCGGCGCCAGCATCGCCGTGCGCTCCATCAGGGACGAGCAGGACACCACGGTCTGCGCCGGCGGCCTGAGCGCCAGCCGGACGACGGCGCCGCTCACCCTCGACGTGCTGGCCCGCGTCCAGACCGGCAGGGGTGACCTCGAGGCCGCCGCCGCCGAGGCCGTGCGGCTGGCGCCCGACGCGAGCCTCGCCGTCGTCGTCACCGGCCCGCAGCGCGCGTTCGTCGACGTTCGCCGCGCGACTGCGCACTTCGAGCAGGACGTGCGCGTCGTCGTCCTCGTCGTCGACTCGTCGGCCCGCGCGGGCGTGCAGCACGTCGCCGGCCTGACCGTGCTCACCCTGGCCGACCTCGCCGAGCTGCGAAACCTGCTGGTGTCGGGGGTGCGCTCGTGACCGCCACACCGGGGGGCCTCCCCAGCGCGGTGCCGCCGCCACCCGCCCACCTCGCCGGCCGCGACCGCGTCGTGCCGCCGGGCGAGCGGCTGCGCCAGGTGGGGCGTGCGCTGCGTCCCGGTCGCGATCAGCTCGTCGACGCCGGGGCGACGCTGGTGCTGGTGCTCGTGGCGGCCGCCGGCTTCCGCACGTCGTTCTACGGTCCGCAGTGGGTCGTCGCGGCGGTGCTCGGCGCGCTGGTCGGCCTCGTGATCGCCCACGTCGTGCAGGCGGCGCGGTTGCCGGGGCTCGGCCCGTTCGTCGGCTTGGTGGCGCTCGCCGCCGCGTACTTCCTGCTCGGCGGCCCGATGGCCGTGCGCGACCACCTGGTGGCGGGCGTCCTACCCACCGGCCGCACCGTGGCCGACCTCGCGCACGCCGCCGTGCCCGGCTGGAAGGACCTCCTCACGACGCTCGCACCGGTCGACGCGACCGGCAGGCTCGTCGCGCTGCCGTTCCTGTTCGCCCTCGTCGGGTCGGCGGCCACCTACGCGGTCGCTCGGCGCTGGCGCGCCCCCTGGGCGGCCGTCGTCGCCCCGCTGGCGCTGCTGCTGCTGTCGATCGCGCTGGGCACGGTGCAGCCCGCCGCCACCTGGCTGCAGGGCGCCGGGTTCGCGGTGGTGGCGCTGCTGTGGCTGGTGCAGCGGGCCAGCCGGCTGCGCTCGCGCCTGCAGAGCGGCACGGCGCGCACCACCCGTGCCGGCATCGCCGTCGGGCTGCTCGCGGTGTCGGTGGCGGCCGGTGTGCTGGCCGGGCCGGTGCTCGAAGCCCGCTCCGGACAGGCCCGCACCGTCTGGCGCACCGACCTGCAGCCACCCTTCGACGTCGCCCAGCTGCCGAGCCCGCTCGCCGGCTTCCGGCGCTACACCAAGCCGAACCAGGCTGACCTGTTCGACCGCACCCTGCTCACGGTGCGTGGGCTGCCCGAGGGCGTCCCGCTTCGGATCGCCACGCTCGACAGCTACGACGGCTCGGTCTGGGGCGCGGCGGGCACCGGTGCCATCGGCACGGCCGACCCCGGCGCGGCGTTCCGGCGCGTCGGCTCGCACCTGGCCACGGCGGCGCGCGGGCGCGAGGTGACGCTCACGGTGCAGGTGCCCTCCGGCGGCTACCGCGAGGTCTGGCTGCCCACGGTGGGCGCCGTCACCGCGCTGCAGTTCCACGGCCCGCGGGCCGAGCAGCTCGCCGACCAGCTGCGGTTCAACGTCGACACCGACAGCGGCGTGCTGCCGGGCACCATCGGGCCCGGCGACTCCTACACCCTCCAGGCCGTCGTGCCGCAGTCGCCGCCGGAGAAGCTCCCCGAGCAGCTGGACGTCGGCTCGGCCACGTCCGTCGACACCGACTCCGTCGCCTTCGTCGACGACAAGCTCGACGCCTGGACCGGCAACGCTCAGGATCCCTGGGCCAAGCTGGTCGCCGTCGCCCGGTACATGCGCTCGCAGGGCGCCTACACCGACGGCGGGGCGCGCGGCAGCAGCGAGAGCGTCTACCTGCCCGGCCACAGCATCGGCCGGCTGGCGCGGTTCGTCGGCTCGAGTCAGCTCGCGGGCGACGACGAGCAGTACGCCGCCACGCTGGCCCTCGTAGCCAACCGGCTCGGGCTCCCGGCTCGCGTGGTGCTCGGCGCGGTGCCGGAGCCCGACGGCCGGGTGAAGGGCAAGGACGTGCGCGCCTGGGTCGAGGTCAACCGGGCCGACGGCACCTGGCTGACCATCCCGGCGTCCGCCTTCGTGCCCGACCGCAACAAGACGCCGGACGTCCAGCAGCTGCGGTCGCAGCAGCGGCAGGTCGGCGCCCAGGTGCCGCCACCCGCGGCACAGAACCCGCCGAGCCTGCTGCAAGGGCCCGACCAGGCGCAGAACGACACGAAGGCCAAGCGCGCCAAGCGGGGGCCCCTCGACCCGCGCGGCTGGCCCGACTGGTTGGTGCGCCTGCTGATCTTCGTCGTCCTGCCGGTGCTGCTGCTGCTCGGGCTGCACCTGGTGCTCGTCGCGCTCAAGCGGCGGCAGCGGCGGCGGCGCCGGCTGGTGGGCCCGCCGTCCGCGCGGGTGGCGGCCGGCTGGCAGGACCTCATCGAGACCTCCCGCGAGCTCGGTCGACCGGTGCCACGCACCCTCACCCGCCGCGAGCAGGTGCCTCAGCTGGTCGGGGCCCCTGACGACGTCGGCCGGCTCGCGGTGACGGCGGACGCCTCGGTGTTCGGCCCCGGTGAGCCGACCGACGCCGAGGTGGCCGCCTACTGGGCGGACGTCGACACCGTCCGCGACGCGCTGCGGCGCGACGCCGGACGCTGGCGCGCGCTGCGCGCCGACTGGGACGTGCGCACCCTGCGCAGCGGCCGACGCCGGGACGACAGGAAGGCCCCCCGACGGTGAAGCTCAAGTTCAGCCTGGACTCGCCCGGTGGCGCGACCACCGACCTCATCGCGACGGTCGACGCCGCGACCACGGTCGGCGACCTCGCGCGCTACCTCGTGCAGGTCGACCCCTCGCGGCGCTCAGGGTCGGCGAGCACGCCCGCGGGCGGCGGCGACTTCACGCTCTCGCACGTCGACGAGGGCTACCGCGCCGTCGACCCGCGCCTCACCGTCACCGAAGCCGGTCTGCGCTCCGGCGCCCACCTCACCGTCACCCGGCGCAGCGACAGCTACGTCGACCAGAGCGAGCCCGCCGCAGTGGCCGTGGTCACCACCGGTCCGGACGCCGGGCGCGAGTTCCCCCTGCAGCGCGGCACGTCGTACGTCGGGCGCAGCCGCGGCGTCGACGTCCGGCTCAATGACCCGTCGGTGTCGCGCCGGCACGCCAAGCTGCTCGTCACGGACGTCGTCGAGGTGGTCGACCTCGGCTCCGCCAACGGCATCAGCGCCGGCGGGGACGTCGTCGACCGCGCGATGCTGGGCGCGGCGGGCACGGTGAGCATCGGCGACACCGTGCTGCAGATCCGGGTGGTCGAGACCGCAGCCGGCGTGGTGCACGGATCGGCGGCCGGCGTGGCGTTCGCCCGTTCGCCGCGGCTGTCGCCGGTGTACGAGGGCGCCACGTGGAAGGTGCCTGACCTCCCCGAGCGCGCCCGCAAGACCCGCATGCCGTGGATCGCGATCGCCGTCCCCGCACTGCTCGGGCTCGGCCTGTTCGCCTTCACGCGCAGCCCGTACTCGCTGCTCTTCCTGTTCCTCACGCCGCTGATGATGATCGGCATGGCCGTCGAGCAGCGCCGCGAGGCCAAGAAGGACTTCGAGGACGACATGCGGGACTTCCGCGAGGACCTCGGCCTGCTCGCCGAGCAGATCCGGGCGGCCCTCGCGACCGAGCACCAGGTGCGCCTCGCCGAGCTGCCGTCGGCCCAGGAGTGCTGCGCCGCAGTGGGTTCGCTCGCACCGCTGGTGTGGACGCGGCGGCCTGGCGAGTCCGGCTTCGTGCAGTGGCGCCTCGGCACCGGCCGCCAACCCTCCCGCTCCACCATCGAGATGCCGGACGTCGGCCGTTCCAAGGTCGAGGCGTGGCAGGAGACGTCGGCGAGCCTCGAAGGGCTGAACGCCGTCGACGACGTCCCGGTGGTGGCCGACCCGCTGGCCGACGGTGCCGTCGGGGTCGCCGGGCCGCGGGTGCAGGCGCTCGCCGCCGCTCGGGCGCTGGTGACGCAGACGGTCGCGCTGCACTCACCGGCCGAGGTCGTGCTGGCCGCCTTCGCGTCCGAACGCAGCGCGCGCGACTGGGACTGGCTCAAGTGGCTGCCGCACGTGGCCTCGCCGCACAGCCCCCTGGAGGCGCGGCACCTCGCGAGCACCGGCCCGGCCTGCACGGCGCTGCTCAGCGAGCTGGAGGACCTCGTCGCCGGTCGCAGCCTGCTGCGCGAACGGCAGCCCGAGGCGCCCGCGGAGCCGGTGGTCGTCGTCCTGGTGGAGGACGACGCGCCGGTCGACCGGGCGCGCCTCGTGCAGCTCGCCGAGCGCGGTTGGCACCGCGGGGTGGTCGTGCTCTGGCACGCCGAGCGCCTCGAGCTGCTGCCCGCAGCCTGCCGCACCTACCTGCACGTCGCCGCCGACGGCACCGCGCAGGTCGGGTACGTCGGCGAGAGCCGGCTCTACCTGCCGGTGGCACCGGACGCCGTCGAGGCCACGCAGGCGCTCGAGACCGCCCGGTTCATGTCGGCGGTGGTCGACAGCGGCGCGCCGGTCGACGACGACAGCGACCTGCCTCGCGCCGTGTCGCTGCTCTCGCTCACCGGGCCAGAGCTCGCGACCTCGCCGGACGCCGTGATCGAGCGCTGGGGCGAGAGCCGGTCGGTGCTCACCGGCCCCTACGCCCCAGAGCGCCTGCCTCGCCAGCCCGGCACGCTGCGGGCCGTGGTCGGTCAGTCCGCGCAGGGTCCGCTCACCATCGACCTGCGGGCCGACGGCCCGCACGCACTCGTCGGCGGGACCACCGGATCGGGCAAGTCCGAGCTGCTGCAGGCCTGGATCCTCGGCATGGCCGCAGCGCACTCTCCGCAGCGGGTGACCTTCCTGCTCGTCGACTACAAGGGCGGCTCGGCCTTCCGCGACTGCGTGAACCTGCCGCACACCGTCGGCCTGGTCACTGACCTCAGCCCGCACCTCGTACGCCGCGCGCTCGCGTCGCTGTCGGCCGAGCTGCGCCACCGCGAGCACCTGCTGGCGCAGCACCATGCGAAGGACCTCGTCGAGCTCGAGCGCCGGGGTGAGGTCGACGCGCCGCCGAGCCTGATCATCGTCGTGGACGAGTTCGCGGCGCTGGTGCAGGAAGTGCCCGAGTTCGTCGACGGGGTCGTCAACGTCGCGCAGCGCGGCCGCTCACTCGGCCTGCACCTGGTGCTGGCCACCCAGCGCCCGGCCGGCGTCATCAAGGACAACCTGCGGGCCAACACCAACCTGCGCCTGGCGCTGCGGATGGCCGACGAGAGTGACAGCACCGACGTCCTCGACTCGAACGTCGCGGCCTTCTTCGACCCCGCGCTGCCCGGTCGCGCGGTGTCGAAGACGGGCCCCGGACGGCTCACTCCGTTCCAGACCGCCTACGCCGGTGGCTGGACGGCAGACGCCGAGCCGACCCCGGAGATGGCGGTCGAGACGCTCACCTTCGGCGGTGCCGTCGAGTGGCTCGCGCCGGTCGACGACGACCGGCCCGATGCCCGAGAGGCGTTGGGCCCCACCGACATCCAGCGTCTCGTCGGCACGATCACCGGGGCTGCCGCGCAGGCCGAGCTCCCTGCTCCGCGCAAGCCGTGGCTTCCGGAGCTGGCTGACCACTACGAGCTCGCCGCCCTGCCGACGTCGCGCCGTGACGACGAGCTGGTGTTCGCCGTCGGCGACGACCCCGACCACCAGCAGCAGCCGGTGGTGTCGTTCCGCCCCGACCTCGAGGGCAACCTCGCCGTCTTCGGCGCCTCGGGCTCCGGCAAGTCCGTCCTGCTGCGCAGTCTCGCCATCGCAGCGGGGTACACCGTGCGCGGCGGCCCGTGCCACGTCTACGGGCTCGACTTCGCCGGCCGCGGCCTGTCGATGCTCGAGTCGCTGCCGCACGTGGGGGCGGTCGTGCACGGCTCGGACGACGAGCGGATGCAGCGACTGCTCGGGCACCTGCGCGAGACGATCGACGAGCGGGCCGAGCGCTATTCACGGGCCAGCGCGGCGACGATCACCGAGTACCGCCGCCTCGCGAACGCACCGCACGAGCCCCGGATGCTGCTGCTCGTCGACGGGCTCACGGCGTTCCGCCAGGCCAACGACACGGCCAAGCGACAGCGCTGGCTCGACCTGTTCACCTCGATCGCCGCCGACGGGCGGCCGGTGGGCGTGCACGTCGTCGTGGCGATCGACCAGCGGGCCGGCATGTGGCCCGCGCTCGCAGCGGCGATGCCGACCCGGCTCGTCCTGCGGATGGCCCACCCTGACGACTACTCGTTCCTGTCGGCGCCCTCCGACGTGCTGAGCCTGGCCTCACCGCCGGGCCGCGGGCTGCTCGGCCCGCACGAGCTGCAGGTGGCGGTGCTGGGTGGCACGAGCGACGTGTCGGCGCAGGCCCGCGCGGTGGCCGCCTTCGGTGCGGCCATGCGCAAGGCTGGGGTGCCTGAGGCGCCGCCGATCCGCAGCCTGGGCGACCGCATGCCGCTCGCCGAGCTCCCCCCGCAGGCCGACGGCCGGCCGGTCGTGGGTGTGAGCGCCGAGTCGCTCGGGCCGCAGACCATCGACCCCGTCGGCACGTTCGTCATCACGGGCCCGGCGGGCAGCGGGCGCACGACGGCGGTGCGCACCGTCGTCCGCGCGGTGCAGCGGTGGCGTCCGTCGGTCGAGGCCTACCTGTTGTCTCCGAAGCGTTCCCGGCTGCGCGACGATCCGCTGTGGCGGCACGTCGCGGCGGGGCAGGACGAGATCTGCGAGCTGGCGCGCGCCCTGAGCCGGCGGCTGGCCGAGGGCTCGCTCGCCCCGAGCAGCCTCGTGGTGGCGGTCGAGGCGTTTGGCGACGTCGCAGACGGGCGCAGCGAGGACGACGTCACCGAGCTGGTGAAGGCGCTCGTCGAGCACGAGCAGCTCGTCGTCGTCGAGGGTGACACCTCCGACCTGTCGTCCGGCTACGGCCTGCCGGCGGTGGTCAAGACCTCGCGCAGCGGCATCGTCCTGCAGCCCGACGGCTTCGAGGGGCAGACGCTCTTTCGCACCGACCTGCCGGCCGTCACCGAGCCCGACGTCCCCGCAGGCCGCGGGTTCGTCGTCCAGAAGGGGCGGGCCGAGCTCGCGCAGGTGGCGGTCGACGAGGGGGGAGTGCTCCCCATCGACGCCCCCGCCGACTCGCTCTAGGTTCATCACCAAGCCGGACAGACCGGCACGACCCAGCAGGAGGGATCCGATCATGGCAAACGCGGCAGCAGGCGGCGGGGGCTCCTTCAAGGGCATGACCCCTGAGGTGGTGCAGACCCAGGCCAACCACCTGGAGAACCTCGCCGGCGAGATCCAGAAGCTCATCCACAAGCTCGAGACCGAGACCCAGCGGCTGCAGGACGCGTGGCGCGGCCCGGACGCCAAGCGCTTCCAGGCCCAGTGGGAGGGCGAGCACAAGGCGTCCCTGAAGCACGCCAAGAAGCTCATCGAGGAGATGGCGCAGACCGCCAAGGCCGAGGTCAAGCAGCAGATCTCGACCTCGCACTGAGCCGGTTCGCCCGACTCACCGACCGCCCGCTCGACTCGACCTGAAGACCTGAAGGGGAACGACCATGACGCTCAGCCAGGGGATGGACATCCAGCGCGTGCGCGAGATCGCTGCGCAGCTGAAGAAGGACGCCCGCACGCTCGACGACGTCCAGAGCCGGATCCAGAACGCCGTCAACCGCATGGGTGAGAACTGGCACGGCGCTGACGCCAGCCGGTTCATCAGCGACTGGAACAGCCACAGCAAGAAGCTCACCACCGCCGCCAGCGACATCACGGCGATGAGCAAGGTGTGCGACCGCAACGCCGACCAGCAGGAGGCCGCCTCCAAGTGAGGTGACGCCTGCTGCAGCGCAGCGAGAACGCAGAAGCGGCCCACCCGGATCCCTCCGGATGGGCCGCTTCTGCGTTCTCGGTGAAGCCCTACCGCTCGATGTCGCCGCGGATGAAGGCCTCGACGCTCTCGCGGCCGAGGTCGTCCGGCTGCTGCACCGGCGGGGACTTCATGAGGTACGACGACGCCGACAGCAGCGGGCCGCCGATGCCGCGGTCCTTGGCGATCTTCGCCGCGCGGATGGCGTCGATGATGATGCCGGCCGAGTTCGGGGAGTCCCACACCTCGAGCTTGTACTCGAGGTTCAGCGGGACGTCACCGAACGCGCGGCCCTCGAGGCGCACGTACGCCCACTTGCGGTCGTCGAGCCACTGCACGTAGTCCGACGGGCCGATGTGCACGTTGCGCGCACCGAGGTCGTGGCCGATGTTCGACGTCACGGCCTGGGTCTTGGAGACCTTCTTGGACTCCAGGCGGTCGCGCTCGAGCATGTTCTTGAAGTCCATGTTGCCGCCGACGTTCAGCTGGTAGGTGCGGTCGAGCACGACGCCGCGGTCCTCGAACAGCTTGGCCATCACGCGGTGGGTGATGGTGGCACCGACCTGCGACTTGATGTCGTCGCCGACGATCGGCACACCGGCGTCCTCGAACTTCTTGGCCCACTCGGGGTCGGAGGCGATGAAGACGGGCAGGGCGTTGACGAAGGCGACGCCCGCGTCGATGGCGCACTGGGCGTAGAACTTGTCGGCGTCCTCGGAGCCCACCGGCAGGTAGGAGACGAGCACGTCGGCCTGCGTGTCCTTGAGCACCTGGACGACGTCCACCGGCTCGGCGTCGGACTCGTCGATGGTCTCGCGGTAGTACTTGCCGAGGCCGTCGAGCGTGTGGCCGCGCTGCACCGGGACGTTCAGCGGCGGGATGTCGCAGATCTTGATGGTGTTGTTCTCGCTCGACACCAGCGCCTCGGACAGGTCGAAGCCGACCTTCTTGGCGTCGACGTCGAAGGCGGCGACGAACTCGACGTCCTTGACGTGGTAGTCACCGAACATCACGTGCATCAGACCCGGCACGGACGCGTTCGGGTCGGCGTCGGCGTAGTAGTGCACGCCCTGGACGAGCGAGGCGGCGCAGTTACCGGCGCCGACGATGGCGACACGGACGGATCCCATGCGGTGCTCCTTCATCGGTTCTTCTGGGTGGGGTGGTGCTCAGGGGGTGGTGCGGTCAGTCGTGCTGTCGGTTGCGCCGGCGTCGCGGCGCTCGTTCGAGATGAGCTCGTTGAGCCAGCGCACCTCGCGCTGCACCGACTCCAGCCCGTGCCGCTGCAGCTCGAGCGTGTACTGGTCGGCGCGCTCACGGTTGCGAGCCACCGAGCTGCTCACGGAGTCGAGCCGCTCCTCGAGCCGGCTGCGGCGCCCCTCGAGGATGCGCAGCCGCACGTCGGTGGGCGTGCGCGCGAAGAACGCGAACCGGACGCCGAAGCTCTCGTCCTCCCAGGACGTCGGCCCCGACTCGTCGACGAGCGTCTCGAAGTGCTCCTTGCCGGCAGCGGTGAGCTCGTAGACGATGCGGGCGCGCCGCCCGGTGCCCTCGCCGTCGGCGCTGGACTGGGTGATCCAGCCCTGGTCCGACAGGTGCTTCAGGCAGGGGTAGAGCGTGCCGTAGCTGAGCGCGCGGAAGGGCCCGAGCACGGTCGAGAGCCGCTTGCGCAGCTCGTAGCCGTGCAGGGGGCTGTCGTGCAGCAGCCCGAGGACCGCGAGGTCGAGGACGTCGGAGCGACGTGCCATGCTGACCTCCTCAGGTGCCGGGTACCGGGCCGACCGATCCGCGCGATGTATCGCCGCGATATGTCGGACTGTAGGTGACGGGATGCTGCGATGGCAAACAGCTGCCCCGGTTCGATCCGTGGGCAGGTTTGGTGAGGACCACGTGGAGCCGCCCGTCTCGAGTGGGTGGTGGGCGCCGTCTCACCGCATACTGGGCATCGCGCCCACAGGGCGAGCCTGAACCACGCGATCCCCGTCCCGATCAGCTTGGAGAACCCCGCCCCGTGCGCCGCATCGTCGACTACCCCCGTGCCGGCAAGAGCGGCTGGAAGCGGTTCGTCCCCTCCTGGCGCCTGGTCGGTGGCGCCGTCCTGGCCTGTTTCTCCCTCGGCGTCATCGCCTTCGCGATCCTCTACAGCCAGGTCTCGGTGCCGTCACCGAACCAGCTGGTGACGGCCAACGCCTCGGTCGTGTACTGGTCGGACGGCAAGACCGAGATCGGCCGCTTCGGCGAGGTCAACCGGCGTTCGGTGCCGCTCTCGGACGTCCCCGACAGCATGCAGAAGGCCGTGCTGGCGGCCGAGGACCGCACGTTCTACCAGAACCACGGCGTCTCGCCGAAGGGCATCGCGCGCGCGGCCTGGGTGGCCCTCAAGGGCGGCTCGAAGCAGGGTGGCTCGACCATCACGCAGCAGTACGTGAAGAACTACTTCCTCACCCAGGACCGCACGATCACCCGCAAGGCCAAGGAGTTCATCATCTCCTTGAAGATCGAGCAGAAGGAGTCCAAGGACCAGATCCTGGAGAACTACCTCAACACGATCTACTTCGGTCGCAGCTCCTACGGTGTCGAGACGGCCAGCCAGGCCTACTTCGGGGTGCCGGCCAAGAAGCTGAACCTCAGCCAGAGCGCGCTGCTCGCGGCCATCATCCGCTCGCCCGGCCTCTACGACCCGGTCACCGAGAAGGCCAACGCGCAGGCGCGCATGGACTACGTGCTCGACGGCATGCTCAAGGAAGGCTGGATCACCCAGGACCAGCGCGACAAGGCGAAGTTCCCCAAGATCGCCAAGCAGCGCACGAGCAACCGCTTCGGTGGCACCAACGGCTACCTGCTCAAGGTCGTGCGGCAGGAGGTCATCGCCAAGGCCGGCCTCACCGACGCCGACATCGACCGCGGTGGCCTGAAGATCGTCAGCACGTTCGACCGCACCACCCAGGCCGACGCCGTCAAGGCGATGAACGACGAGCTGCCCACCGAGGGCGCCAAGGGCGTCGGGGCCGGCCTCGTCTCCATCAAGCCCGGTGACGGCGCAGTCGTAGCGATGTACGGCGGCAAGGACGCCGTGAAAGACCCGTACAACGACGCGACGCAGTCGGTCATGCAGGCCGGCTCGACGTTCAAGCCGTTCGCGCTCGCGGCCGCGCTCGAGGACGGCATCTCGCTGAAGTCCCGGTACGACGGCAGCTCACCCAAGAAGTTCGGCACCTACGAGGTCTCGAACTACGGGCCGGGCCGCGGTGAGCAGTTCGGCAACATCGACCTGATCACGGCCACCGCCCACTCGGTCAACACCGTCTACGTCGCGCTCAACCAGGACGTCGGCCCCGAGAAGACCATGCAGGCCGCCATCAAGGCCGGGTACCCGGCGAACACGCTGGGCTTGAAGCCCCCGCAGCTCGGGAACGTGCTCGGCACGGCCTCGCCTCACGTGATCGACGTCGCCGAGGCCTACGCCACCTTCGCGGCCCAGGGGATGCACGCCGACGCCTACACGGTTCGCAGCGTCTCGGGCGCCGACGGCAAGAGCCTGTACAAGGCCAAGCCGAAGACCGAACGCGTCTTCAGCGAGGACTCCATGGCCGACCTCACCTACGCCCTGCAGGCGGTGATCAAGAACGGCACCGGCTCCTACGCCGGCTCGCAGATCGACCGCCCGCTCGCCGGCAAGACCGGTACCGCGCAGAAGAACAACGCGGCCTGGTTCGCCGGCTACACGCCGCAGCTCGCGACCGCCGTGGGCCTGTACCGCAACGGCAAGAACGACAAGGGCCAGGTCGTGCAGCTCTCGCTGAACGGCCTAGGTGGTAACAACGCCGTCACCGGCGCGTCGTTCCCGCTGAAGATCTGGACCGCGTTCATGAAGGACGCGCTCGACGGCCAGAAGGTCCTGCAGTTCCCCGACCCCGTCTACGGCGGCAAGAGCAACGTGCCGACCTACACGCCGACCACCACGACCACGACGAGCACGCCGACGACCAGCACGCCGACCACGAGCACGCCGACGACCAGCACGCCGACGACGCCGCCGACGTCCACCACCACGACGACGTCGACGACGCCGACGACGACGATCACCGTGCCGACGACGCTCCCGACCACGAAGACGAGCTCGAGCACAACGACCGCGACGCAGACGAAGGCGGCGGAACCGGCCACCAAGACCAAGACGACCGCCGCTGCGGCGCCGCCCGGCTGACGTGCGCCATGATCGGCGCGTGACCCCCGCAACCGGCGTCGTCGACGAGCCCGTGGTGGCGCCGTCGCGCGACGACCCAGTCGTCGAGCGCTTCTCCGCCGTGGTGGGCGGCCCCGCGGGGCGGCGCGTGCGGGGCGGCCGGCACGGCTGGTGGACTGCGGCCCGCGTGCTCGTCGTGCTGTCGATGGTGGTGCTCGCTCTCGGCGTGGTCGAGAAGCAGCACTGCCGCGCCCAGGGCTGGTCGACGCCAGACCAGTTCTTCCACGCGTGCTACAGCGACCTTCCGCTGGTCTACGAGACGAGCGGCCTGGCCAGCGGCGCCGTGCCGTACGTCGACGCCCGCGACGGCGACTACCTGGCCCAGCCCGTACTCACCGGCCTGACCATGTGGGCGGTGGGCCAGGCGACGCCGGACGGGCCACCACTCAAGCGCGACCGGTGGTACTTCGACCTGTCGACCGCGCTCATCGCCGTGCTGCTGGCCGTGCTCGTCGCGGTGACCGCAGCCAGCGCCGGCCGGCGCCGGCCCTGGGACGCCTCGATCGTCGCCCTCTCACCCCTGCTGGCGTTGTCGGCCCTGGTGTCCCTGGACCTGCTCGGCGTGACGCTCGCCGCGTGCGGCCTGCTGGCCTGGGCGCGCTCTCGACCGCTGCTCGCGGGTGTCCTGATCGGTCTCGCGGTCACCGCGCGCACCTACCCGGCGGTGCTGCTGGTGGTGCTCGCCGTGCTCGCGCTGCGCGCCGGCCGCTGGCGCGAGTGGCTCGCCACGACGGTCGCCGCCGGTTTCACGGTGGTGGCGGTGCTGCTGCCCTGGTTCGCCGTCAACCCGGCGGGGGTCAAGGCCGTCTACAGCGCGTGGGCGCACAGCAGCGCGGGCTACGGCTCCCTGTGGCTGCTGCCGCAGGTGGTGCCGTCCGACCCTCGCCCGCACTGGGTCGACCGGCTGGGCTGGGACCCGGTCAGCCTGTCCAGCGGAGCCGTCACGACCCTCGCGCTCGTCGGGCTGGCGGTGGCGCTGGTGGTCGGCCTCGTGCTCGCGTTGGCGGCTGACCGGCGTCCGCGCGTGGCGCAGGTGGCGTTCGTGGTGCTCGCGATCGTCGTGCTCACGGGCAAGTCGTGGCCCGTGCAGGCGTCGCTGTGGCTGCTGCCCCTGGCCGCGCTCGCCCGGCCCCGGTGGCGCGACCAGCTGGTGTGGTTCGCGTGCGAGGCGACGTACTTCGTCGGTGTCTGGCTCTACATCGGCGGCCAGACCAACACCGACCGCGGCCTGCCTGGCGCGTGGTACTCGCTGCTGCTGCTCGTGCGCGCGGCCGGGCTGCTCTGGCTGGTGGTGTCGGTCGTGCGCGACGTCCGGCGTCCCGAGCGCGATGCCGTGCGGCGGGCCGGTGACGACGACCCGCTCGGCGGCCCGCTGGACGGCGCCCCTGACGCCGTCGTCCTGCGCTTCGCCTGACCCCGGGCCCCCACGGCGGCCGGCCCGCGCCCGGTAACGGCGCCTGTGGACAGAGATTCGTCCTCGCCTGCCCGCACCCGGTAGTCTTGATCCCGTCGTCGCGGGCCTGGTGCCGGTGGATCCGGTGCCTCGGGTGCCGCGGCGAACGACGTATCAGCCCTCCTGTCACGGAGAGACCGTGGCCGCCTGAGTCCAGAGGAGGTGGGTTAACGCATGCGTCACTACGAGCTCATGGTGATCCTCGACCCCGATCTCGAGGAGCGCACCGTCGCTCCGAGCCTCGACAAGTTCCTCAACGTCATCCGTCAGGGTGGCGGCAGCGTCGAGAAGGTCGACGTCTGGGGACGCCGTCGTCTCGCGTACGACATCAACAAGAAGTCCGAGGGCATCTACGCGGTCGTCGACATGCACGCCGAGCCGGCCGTGGCCCAGGAGCTTGACCGCCAGCTCGGCCTCAACGAGTCCGTGATGCGCACCAAGCTCATCCGTCCCGAGGTGCGCTGACCCGTTCGGTCGCACCGACCGGACGTCGTCCACCCCACCGAAACGAAGGGCAGGCCATGGCAGGCGACACGATCATCACGATCGTCGGCAATCTCACCGGCGACCCCGAGCTGCGGTTCACCCCGTCGGGTGCTGCCGTCGCGAACTTCACGATCGCCTCGACCCCGCGCTCGTTCGACCGCCAGTCGAACGAGTGGAAGGACGGCGAGACGCTGTTCATGCGTTGCTCGGTGTGGCGTGAGGCGGCCGAGAACGTCGCCGAGTCGCTGACCCGCGGCACCGCCGTGATCGCCCAGGGCCGCCTGGTCTCGCGCTCCTACGAGACCAAGGAGGGCGAGAAGCGCACGGTCACCGAGATGCAGGTCGACGAGATCGGCCCGACGCTGCGGCGCGCCACGGCCAAGGTCACCAAGGCCCAGCGCGGCGGTGGCGGCGGCTTCGGTGGCGGCGGCGGTGGCCAGGGTGGCGGTGGTTTCAGCGGCGGCGGCCAAGGTGGCGGCGGCTGGGGCAACCAGGGCAACCAGGGTGGCCAGGGCGGCGGCCAGCAGGTCGACGACCCGTGGGCGACCGGCCCGTCCGGTGGCTCGGGCGGCGGCTTCGGTGGCCAGCAGTCCGGCGGCGGCTACAACGACGACCCGCCGTTCTGATCGGCACCTCGCAGTACCCGCCCGGCCTCGCCGGGCACTGACAGATCAACTCCGACCATCCCGGACCGACCTCGCACGCGGTCCGGGCTCCACGAAAGGGGAGCTCCACGATGGCAAAGCCCGTTGTGCGCAAGCCGAAGAAGAAGGCCAACCCGCTGAAGGCGGCGAAGGTCGAGTACATCGACTACAAGGACACCGCGCTCCTGCGCAAGTTCATCTCCGACCGCGGCAAGATCCGCGCTCGCCGCGTCACCGGTGTCTCCGTCCAGCAGCAGCGGCAGATCGCCAGCGCGATCAAGAACGCCCGCGAGATGGCGCTGCTGCCCTACTCCAGCGCGACTCGCTGAGGAAGGGGACCAGAAGATGAAGCTCATCCTCACCCAGGAGGTCACCGGTCTCGGTGCGCCCGGTGACGTCGTCGACGTCAAGGACGGCTACGCCCGGAACTTCCTCATCCGCCGCTCCCTCGGCACCCCGTGGACCAAGGGCGGCCAGAAGCAGGTCGACGCGACCCGCAAGGCCCGCGCGTCGCGTGAGATCGCCTCGATCGAGCAGGCTCAGCAGATCAAGAGCCAGCTCGAGAGCAAGACGGTCACCCTCACCGCCCACGCGGGTGCTGCCGGCCGCCTGTTCGGTGCCATCACCACCGCGGACGTCGCGAACGCCGTCCAGCAGGCCGGTGGCCCCGAGCTCGACCGCCGCAAGATCGAGCTCGGCCAGCCGATCAAGGCCGTGGGCCGTCACGACGTGAGCGTGCGTCTGCACCCCGAGGTCTCCGCGAAGGTGGCTCTCGAGGTCGTCGCCGGCTGACGCCGTCCGCCTCAGCGTTGGGGCCCGCACCCGTTCTCGGGTGCGGGCCCTTCCGCATGCCCGCCCTTTCCCGCAGATACCCGACGTCTTCCGGTTGTGGGGCCCTCTGAAGGGCGGATTCCACCGGAAGTAGGCGGGTATCTGCGCGACCGGCGCGGCTCAGCGGGAGGCGCCGACGACGGCCCACTGCGGCCCGCGCGCTCGCCAGCCGAGCAGCGCGCCGCGCACGAGCATGAAGACGCCGAACCCCCACCACAGCGCGGACGCCGATCCCGCCCCTGCGCGCACCGCCAGCACCACCGGCACGTAAACCACGAGCTGGGCCAGCGCCGCGCGCGCCAGCCACCGCCCGTCGCCAGCCCCGATGAGTACGCCGTCGAGCACGAACACGTAGCCCGAGAGCGGCTGTTGCAGGCCGACCACGATGAGCGCACCGGCCAGCGAGGCCCGCACGCCGGCGTCGGCCGTGAACAGCGGTGGCAGCACCCGGTGCAGCAGCACCACCACGGCACCGAAGACCGCACCGCCCACGACGCCCCAACGCAGCATCAGCGCCGTCAGCGCCCGGGCCCGTGCCACGTCGCCCGCCCCGAGGGCGTGCCCGGTGAGCGCCTGCGCCGCGATCGCCAGGGCGTCCAGAGCGAAGACGAGGAAGGTCCAGACCGTCGCCGACACCTGGTACGACGCGAGCGTGACGTCACCGCCGGACGCCGCCGCCCAGGTCGTGAGCAGCAGCACCGCCCGCAGTGCGAGCGTGCGCACGAGGAGCGGGACGCCGTCGCGCGCCGCCGCCAGCACCCGCAGCGGGTGGGCCCGCAGCGAGGCTCCGTGCCGGCGTCCGCCCCGGACGACCACCGCGACCAGGGCGGTGCCCATGAGGGTCTGCGCCACCACGGTGCCGAGCGCCGACCCCGCGATGCCCAGGCCGAGCCCGAAGACGAAGACGACGTTCAGCACGATGTTGAGCGAGAAGCCCGCGACGGCGACCGCGAGGGGCGTGCGGGTGTCCTGCAAGCCGCGCAGCACCCCGGTCGCGGCGAGCACCGTGAGCATGCCGGGCACGCCGAACGCGCTCACCCGTAGGTAGGTCACGGCCTGCGCGGTGGCTGCCCCCGAGGCGTCGAAGGCGCCCGCCACCCAGGGTGCCGCGGCGAGCAGCAGCGCGCCGCTCGCGACGCCGAGCACCAGGGCCAGCCACACGCCGTCCACGCCCAGGCCGAACGCCGCCCGCGCGTCGCCCGCACCAGCCCGACGCGACACCGACGCCGTGGTGCCGTAGGCGAGGAAGATGAAGATGCCTGCCGCGGTGGACAGGGCGGCTGAGGCCACGCCCAGACCGGCCAGCGGCACCGTGCCGAGGCGCCCGACGATGGCCGAGTCCGCCAGCAGGAACGCCGGCTCGGCCACCAGCGCCAGGAACGCCGGGACGGCGAGCCGCAGCACCTCGCGCGAGGTGGCGTCCGGATGACGGACGGGTGGCTGGTCGATAGCGAGATCCTCGAGAACTTTCTTCTGTCCACAGCGTGTGCACGGCATCGTGGCCGGTCGCGAGCACGAGACCGGGCCGGGAGCCGTCGTCGTCCACAGTGGACTCCACAGGCTGTGGGCAGTGGTCAACAGGGTCGTCCACACCTTCTCACCAGGGCTGTGCACAGGCCCGCTTGAGTCCACCCGCCGGACCTCCCTAGCGTGGGGTCGCACGTCACGACCGCCGCTGTCGGTGCCCTTTGGTGCACTGTTCCCCGGGTCGCGTTGGGGGTTCGTGCAGTCGAGAGGGAGGGGTGCGAAGCGGTGTCGATCACCGACGTGGACAGGCCGGCGCAGTACGGCCCACCGGACGGCCCGGGGGAGTCGTTCGACCGCACCCCGCCGCAGGATGTGGCGGCCGAGCAGTCCGTGCTCGGCGGCATGATGCTGAGCAAGGACGCCATCGCCGACGTCGTCGAGGTCGTCCGCGGCAACGACTTCTACCGACCCGCCCACGAGCTCGTCTACGACGCGATCCTCGACCTCTACGGCCGGGGCGAACCGGCCGACGCCGTCACCGTCTCCGACGAGCTCACCAAGCGGGGCGACCTCGGCCGGGTGGGCGGTGCGCCGTACCTGCACACGCTCATCTCGTCGGTGCCCACGGCCGCGAACGCGGGCTACTACGCGCGCATCGTCCGCGAGCGGGCGGTGCTGCGCCGGCTCGTCGAGGCCGGCACCAAGATCGTGCAGCTGGGCTACGCCACCACCGGCGGCGACGTCGACGACATCGTCAACGCCGCCCAGGCCGAGGTGTACGCCGTCACCGAACGCCGCACGAGCGAGGACTACCTGCCGATCGGCCAGATCATCGAGCCGACGGTCGACGAGATCGAGGCGGCCGGTCACCGCGGCGAGGGCATGATCGGCGTCCCCACCGGGTTCGCCGACCTCGACCGGCTCACCAACGGCCTGCACCCGGGTCAGATGGTGGTTCTCGCCGCCAGACCGGCCATCGGCAAGGCGCTCGCGCTCGACACGCCGATGCCGACGCCGACGGGTTGGACGACGATGGGCGACGTCCAGGTGGGTGACGAGCTCCTGGGGGCCGACGGTGCCCCCACCCGGGTGGTCGCCGCGACCGACGTGATGGTCGACCGCCCCTGCTACGAAGTGCACTTCTCGGACGGCTCGGTGATCGTCGCGGATGCCGAGCACCAGTGGGTCACGACGACGCGGGCTTCCCGTCGCGGGCCGGCTGCTGTCCGTGTGCGCCGGCGGGGCGACTCCGAGCTGACCCTCGGGTCGGTGCGCACCACCGAGGAGATCGCGCAGACGCTGCGCTGCGAGACCGCTGACGGTCGGCTCAACCACGCTGTCCCGACGACCGAGCCGCTCGAGCTCCCCGAGCGGGACTTTCTCGTCCAGCCGTACACGCTCGGCGCCTGGCTCGGCGACGGCACGAGCGCGGCTGCGTCCCTGACGAGCGCCGACCCCGAGATCGTCATGCGCTTGGAGGCCGACGGCCTCGTCGTGCAACCTACGGGTGCGCACCTGCGCTACTCGCTGAAGCTGCCGACAGAGGCGGTCGTGGAGCGTGCGTGCGTCGTGTGCGGCGCGCTCTTCCAGCCGCGGACCAGCCAGGTGCGCACCTGTGGTCGCTCGTGCGGAGGGCGCGCCAAGACGGTGAGCGCGCCGGTCGCGACGCCCACGTGCCCCGACTGCGGTGTGGAGACCTGCGGACTCGTGCGGTGCCAGGAGTGCCATTGGAAGTACGGCACGGTAGCGGGTCGCCTGCGCACGATCGGAGTCCTGAACAACAAGCACATCCCCGCCGACTACCTGCGCGGGAGCGTCCAGCAGCGACGAGACCTGCTCGCCGGTCTCCTCGACACCGACGGCACCGTCATGCCGACGGGCGTCGTGCAGTTCACGAGCACGAACCAGCGGCTGGCCGAGGGCGTCCGCGAGCTCGTCCTGAGCCTGGGGCACCGGTGTGGTTTCGCCACGAGGCCAGTTCGCGGACGCACCGACGCCTCGTCCACCGCGTACACAGTGTCGTTCAGCACGGACGACACGGTCTTCTGGCTCGAGCGCAAGCGCCTGCTCCACAAGGAGCGCGGCGCTCGTCGGTTCACCCGTCGACGGTCGCGCTTCATCACCGAGGTGCGTCCGGTGGCGTCGGTGCCGGTGCGTTGCCTGCAGGTCGACTCGCCCGACCACCTGTTCCTCGCAGGCCGGTCGATGATCCCGACGCACAACTCCACGATGGGTCTCGACATCGCCCGGTCGGCGTCGATCCACAACGGGCTGACGTCGGTCATCTTCTCGCTCGAGATGAGCCGCACCGAGATCACCATGCGCATGCTCAGCGCCGAGGCCAAGATCCCGCTGCAGAAGCTGCGCCAGGGGCGGTTGGAGGACTCCGACTGGACCAAGATGGCGCGCACCATGGGCGAGCTGAGCGACGCGCCGCTGTTCATCGACGACAGCCCCAACATGTCGCTGATGGAGATCCGCGCGAAGTGCCGGCGGCTGAAGCAGCGGCACGACCTCAAGCTCGTGATCATCGACTACCTGCAGCTGATGAGCAGCGGCAAGCGCGTCGAGTCCCGTCAGCAGGAGGTCTCGGAATTCTCCCGAGCCCTCAAGCTGCTGGCCAAGGAGCTCGAGGTGCCGGTGATCGCGATCAGCCAGCTCAACCGTGGCCCGGAGCAGCGCACCGACAAGAAGCCGCAGATGAGCGACCTTCGCGAATCGGGCTGCCTCACCGCCGACACCCGCATCCTGCGCGCCGACACCGGCGCCGAGACGACGATGGGCGAGCTGTTCGCCTCGGGCGCCACCGACGTCCCGGTGTGGTCGCTCGACGACTCACTGCGGTACGTCCGACGTCATCTCACGCACGTATTCTCGACGGGTGTGAAGCCGGTCTTCAAGCTCACCCTCGCCTCCGGCAAGCAGGTGCGGGCGACCGCCAACCACCCGTTCCTCACCTATGACGGTTGGCGACGGCTCGACCAGCTGGAGGTCGGTTCGCGGCTGGGCGTCCCGCGGCACGTCCCCGCGCCCGAGCTGGAGGCGGTACGAAGTGACGAGGAGGTGCTGGCGGCGATCAGCGGACCTGAACTAGGCACCTCGCACGATGTCCCCTCGTGGATGTTCCACCTGCCGAAGCGTCAGATCGGCATCGCTCTGTGCCGACTCTGGTCCGCGGGTGGAGCATTGCGAGCACCCCAAGGACCCGACGCCGGCACCGTCGTCTGGGCAGGTGAAGCCTCCCTCGGCGAGGCGATCACTCGCCTCCTGCTCCGCTTCGGGATCAGCGTGAAGTCGACCGGTGCTGGACCTGTTGTTGGATTGGAGCTGCGCGACGCCGACGACCGACGGCGCTTCCTTCAGGAGATCGGTCTCGAGGAGTCGTTCGACGTCGACGCCCGCGACGTGCTGGAGCGGGCGCGCGATGACACCGCGACGACACCACAGCGGCTGGCCGATCCCGTCATGTGGTCCCACATCGAGTCGATGCTGCGCGCCGGTCCGCGTTCGGGTCAGTCTCTGCTGTCGGGCATCACGGCCGTGATGGATCGGGCGGATCTCGACGTCCATGCAGTCAATGACCTGCTCTGGGACGAGGTCGTGTCGATCGAGCCGGACGGCGAGGAGCAGGTCTTCGACGCCACGGTCGTCGGCAACCACAACTTCATCGCGAACGGCGTCGCGGTGCACAACTCCATCGAGCAGGATGCCGACATGGTGATCCTGCTCCACCGCGAGGACGCCTACGAGAAGGAGTCGCCGCGCGCGGGCGAGGCGGACTTCATCGTCGCGAAGCACCGTAACGGCCCCACCGACACGATCACGGTCGCCTTCCAGGGTCACTACTCGCGCTTCGTCGACATGGCTCAGAGCTAGCCCAACCTGGACAGATCCGGCTCGCCCTGCCAAGGTCCCGCCATGCCCTGGGGGAGCACTGGTCGGCTCATGCACAACCGCGACTACGTGGTGCTGCTCAGCAGCCAGACGGTGAGCTCGCTCGGCTCGGCCATGAGCGCCTTCGTGTTCACCCTGCTCGCGGTCGACGTCACGGGCTCACCCGCCCAGGCCGGGTTGGTAGGAAGTGCCTACGCGCTCGGTGCGGCCCTGACCTCGTTGCCGGCGGGGGCTCTGGTCGACCGGTGGAACCGCAAGACGATCCTGGTCTGCTGCGCGGCCGGGGGCGCCGTCCTCTACGGCTCCGTCGCGGCGGCTCTGGCCCTCGACCACCTGACCCTCGCGCACCTGGTGGTCGTGGGGCTCGGGTCCGGCCTCTCGCGCGCCTTCTTCCTCCCGGCGCAGAACGCGGCCCTGCGGGCGATCGTCGCGCCGCACGACATGGGCGCCGCCATGTCGGCGAACGAGGGCCGCGAGCACTTCGCGTCCCTGGTGGGCGCGCCCCTAGCGGGCGCCCTCTATTCCGTTTCGCGCGTCGTGCCGGTGCTCGCCGACGCCGTCTCCTACGTCGTCCTCACTGTCGCGACGCTGACGCTGCGCGCCTCCCTCGCAGCCCCAAGCGGCTCCGCCAAGCCACCCGTGCTGGCCTCGATCCGCGAGGGCGTGCGCTGGGTGCTGGCTCAGCCTGCGATCCGGGCCATCGCCTTCTCGGCCACGGTGCTCAACTTCTGTGCCAACGCGATCATGCTGGTGCTCATCGTCCACCTCCAGCGCATCGGCACCCGCGCCCCGGTCATCGGCCTGCTCGAGACCGGTATCGGCGTCGGTGGCCTCCTGGGAGCTCTGGCCGCTGCACCGTTGATCGCCCGGCTGACCACGGGACGCATCGCCGTGCTGGCGGTGTGGGTGATCACGGTGTGTTTCGCACTCACCGCCCTGACGACGGCACCGGCCGCACTGGTGGTGCTGCTCGCCGGGGCGATCTTCTTCGTGCCGTCCTTCAACGCCGGGCTCTTCGGCTACCAGGTGCTGGTGACGCCCGACGACATGCAGGGGCGTGCCCAGAGCGCGATCGGGTTCCTCGCCACGGCGACGAGTCCTCTCGCACCCATCGCGGGCGGTCTGCTGCTCCAGAACTCCGGGCTGCGGGCCGCCGTCCTGGTGCTGTGCGTGCCGTTGGTGCTCGCCGGTCTGAACATCACGTTGAGCGCTGCGATCAGGGCGATCCCGTTGCTGAGCCAGGTGACTGCGCATCAAGCGCAGGACAGGGTGCCCGGATGACCGAGCCGATCTACGTCGTCACCGACATCGAGGTCGACGGGCCCTGGCCGGGCCCGAGCTCGATGCGCTCCTTCGCCTCGGTCGCGGTGACGGCGGCGGGCGACGTCCGCGGTGAGTTCCAGGCCGTCCTCGAACCGCTGCCGGGAGCCCAGCCGAACCCCGACACCCACGCGTGGTTCCAGACCCAGCCGCAGGCGTGGGCGGCGGCCACGCGCGACCCGCGTCCCGTGCCCGTGGTGCTCGACGACTACGCGCAGTGGGTGCTCAGCCTCGGTGCCGACCGGCACTTCGTGGCGTCGCCTCTCGCCTTCGACGGTGGCTGGATCGACTACTACCTCCGGCGTTTCACGCAGTACGCCGTGTGCCAGGGCCCCTACGAGACCGACCGCCTCTTTCACGGGCCCGGTGTGTGCCTCATGAGCCTCGCCTGCGGCGCCACCGGCGGCGACCCGGCCACCTTCTCGGTGCACCAGCTGCCGACGGAGTGGTTTGGCGACGTCCCGCACACCCACGAGGCGATCGACGACGCCCGCGGCTACGCCAACCTGCTCGTGACCCTGCTGGGGCGCCGCGCGGCGACCGCCCGCTGAGCGTCCCGACGGCCGGACTCAGACGAGGCCGTGGGTGACGGCGTAGGCGGTGGCGGCGGCCCGCGTCGGCTGATCGAGCTTGGTCAGGATGTTGGCCACGTGCCGGTGCACCGTGTGCTCACTCAGCACGAGCTCCGCGGCGATCTGCGCGTTGCTTCGTCCCGTCGCCACCAGCTGCATGACCTGCGTCTCGCGGCGGGTGAGCCGTCCGCGGTCAGGAGTCGCAGCCGGTTCTGGACCTGCTGCTGCCGCCGCCCGCGCCAGCCGCCCGGCCCGCTCGAGCAGGCCGGTCGCGCCGACGTCGGCCAGCAGCCGGCTCGACGTCGCCACCTGCTCGGCCGCCGCCGTCGGATCGCCCGAGTCCAGCAGCGCAGCAGCGAGACCCAGCCGGCTCTGCGCCTCGTCGAACCGCAACCCCGAGTCGTGGAACCGTCGCACGGCCTCGCGCCAGAGCGGCTCCGGCTCGCCGCCGCCGACGGTCGCAGCGGCAACGGCGGCCAGCCCGAGCAGGGGGTCGGTGCCGACGTCCTGCGCCGTGGCGGCCAGCTCACTCGCGCAGGCCGCGGCGGCCAGCCGGTCGCCGGCCGCCGTCGCGGTGAGCACCGCGGGCAGCAGCACCCGGGCTCGGTCCAGGCGGTTGGACTCGGGGATCGTGCGCAACACGGTCCGCACGGACGACCAGGCGCCGCGAGCGTCCCCGCGGGCGAGGCGGATCAGGGCGCGACCGGCCACTGCCACCGGATGGAACTCTGCCTGGCTCAGCAGGTGGTCGGCCTCGTCGAGGCGCCCCTGGCGTCGCCGCAGCTCACCGAGCTGCACGATCGCCTCGACGCGCGTCTGACGGCGCGACTGCGCGAACTGGTCGAGCACGGCGACGAGTGTGCGCTCCGCCTCGGGCCACGTACCGAGCGCCACGAGGATCGACGAGTACTGGATCCGGCACACGCTGAACAGCGGCGTCAGGTGTCGCCGCTCGCAGAGCGCCTCGACTCGCCGGCACCACTCCTCAGCCCGGCCGAGGTCCTGCGTCTCCTGGCAGGCGACGATCATCCAGCAGCAGATCTTCCCCGTCCACATCAGGTCCTGCACGTCACCCACGGTCGCCGCGGCGACCGCCGCGTCCAGCTCGCGCAGGCCCCGAGCGGCCTCGCCGGCGCTGGTCGACGCCAGGCCGGCCAGTGCGGTGCCCGCGAACCGCAGATCGGCCACCTGCAGCCGGGTGCCGACGTCGACAGCCCGTTCGGCCCAGGCCCGGGCACCCGTCACGTCGTGCTCGACGGCCAGGGCCACCTCAGCCTCACGCAGGGCCCACCAGCCGTGCTCCTCGGCCTCGCTCACCTGTCCCAGCAGCTCACGCGCGCGGGCCAGCCACCCGCGGGCCACCGCCGGCCCCTGCCCGAACAGCAGCGAGTCGTACCCGAGGTCGGCAGCCGCGCGCCCCGCGCCGCGGACGTCGCCGCGGTCGCGGAACGCGCGGTACGCCTGCTCGCGGGCTTCGAGGCAGGCGGCTCCGTCGTCGAGCCACCACCACGCCTGCGCCAGCCCCGCGTAGGCCGCAGGGTCCGGCCCCGCGCGCAAGGCGGCCAGGTAGCCGTCGCGCGCCCCGGCCCACTGGCCCGCCCGCAGCGCCTGGTCCGCTGCGGCCACACCCGTCGACCGGTCGTCCTGCATGGACGGAGCGTCCCGCCCCGAAGGCCGTGGCCGCAAGGAGTGCGCGTCGGCTCGCCCTACGCGTTGACCCCTGCCGCCAGCGCGCGCACGTCCGCTGACGTCAACGGGTTGCCGGCGATGGCCCAGTCGCCACTGGCGACCTCCTCCAGCACGCACCACGTCACCGGGCGCATGTTCTCACCCTCGATCTCGACCATCGTGTCGGTCAGCCGTCGGATGATCTGCTGCTTCTGGTCGGGGGTGAACACGTTCTCGATGACCTTCACCTGGATGAGCGGCATGGTGTCCTCCTGGGTCGTGGACGCCGACTCTCGACGCCCACGGCCAGCGTCGGCCCCGCCGCGTCATCGGCGCGTCGCCCGGACGAGCCATTCTGGCGGCGCGGACCCTGGCCCGATCGGGCCAGAGCGGGGCTAGCATCGCCGGCATGGCCACGAAAGCCGCGCCCTTCCTGATGTTCCAGAACGCCGACGCCGAGGAAGCCATGACGTTCTACACGTCGCTCTTCGCTGACGGCGAGGTGCTCGACGTCGCGAAGTACGGCGCCGACGGTCCCGGCCCCGAAGGCACGGTCATGGTCGCCCGCTTCACCCTCGCCGGCCAGGAGGTCATGTGCAGCGACAGCCCGGTGCAGCACGGCTTCGGGTTCACGCCGTCGGTGTCGCTGTGGGTCGAGGCCGAGTCCGACGACGAGCTCGAGCGGCTCTTCACGGCGCTCGCTGACGGCGGCGGCACGCTGATGCCGTTGGGGGACTACGGGTTCAGCCGTCGCTTCGGATGGGTCAATGACCGGTTCGGCGTCTCCTGGCAGCTCAACCTCGCCTGACGAGGGAGCCCCTCCACTTCCAAGGTATAGCGGCACCCGGGTCTTGCGGCAAGGCCCCGGTGGCGGGGCAGAATCGCCGCTCCGCCAGCCCCACCCTCGGAGCCGCCCGCGTGACCGACACCGCCTTCAGCCTGCCCGAGACCCTTGCGCACAAGGCAGTTCCAGCTCTCATCGCCGCCGACGAGCAGCACTTCGCCGCCATCACCGCCGCCCTCGATCACGCCACCGGCGAGCTGACCCGGCGCCTCGACACCCAGCGCCGGCAGGCCGGTGGACACGGCCAGTCGGCCATGGACCGCGACCTCGAGGTGCACCGCCTCAGCGCCCGCCTGCGCACCCTGCAGCGCTACGGCATCGACGTGTGCCTGGGCCGCATCGTCTCGGACGGCGACCCCGAGCCTCGCTACGTCGGACGCCTCGGTCTCGCGGACGCCGATGGTCGGCGCCTGCTCGTCGACTGGCGTTCCCCTGCCGCAGAACCGTTCTTCGCCGCCACGCATGCCCAGCCCATGGGCCTGCTGAGCCGCCGCCGTTACCGCTGGACGCTCGGCCGCGTCACCGACTACTGGGACGAGGTCTTCACGGCCGAAGGCCTCGAGGGTCATGGCGCCCTCGACGACCAGTCCGCGTTCATCGCGAGCCTGGGCGCCAGCCGGTCGCCCCGGATGCGCGACGTCCTCGCGACCATCCAGGCCGACCAGGACGCGATCGTCCGTGCGTCGTCGCGCGGCCCACTCGTGGTCGACGGCGGCCCGGGCACCGGCAAGACCGTGGTCGCGCTGCACCGCGCCGCCTACCTGCTCTACGAGGACCCGCGCCTCGGCCACCACCGCGGCGGCCTGCTCTTCGTCGGCCCGCACGAGCCGTACCTGGCGTACGTGTCCGACGTCTTGCCCAGCCTGGGTGAGGAGGGCGTGCGCACCTGCACGCTGCGCGACCTCGTGCCCGAGGGAGCGACCGCCGTCGCCGAGCGCGACACCGACGTGGCCCAGCTCAAGTCCGACGCCCGGCTGCTGGCGGCCATCGAGCCGGCCGTCCGGCTCTACGAGGAGGTGCCCACCGACCCACTGACGGTCGACGTCGACGGTGTCGAGCTGCGCCTGAGTGCCCGCGACTGGGCCGAGGTCTTCGCCGCCCCCGACCCCGACACCCCCCACAACGAGGCCCGCGAGCAGATCTGGGAGGCGCTGATCCACCTGCTCGCCGACCAGCACGACGGCGACGATCTGTCGCCGGACGCGCTGCGGCGCTCGCTGCACCGGCACGAAGGACTGCGCACCCGCTTCAACGCCGCCTGGCCGACGCTCGACCCGCTCGACGTCGTCGGCGACCTGTGGAGCGTCCCCGCTTACCTGCGCCACTGCGCCCCGTGGCTCGAGCCCGCCGCCGTCCGCACTCTGCAGCGTGACGACCCGACGGCGTGGACGACGTCCGACCTGCCGTTCCTGGACGCCGCCCGCCGCCGCGTGGGTGACCCGGACGCCACCCGTCGTCGCACCCGGGAGCGGGCCGCCGTCGCCGCCCAGCGCCAGGAGATGGACGCCGTGGTCGACCACCTCGTGGCCACCGACGACTCGGAGATGAAGGTGATGTCGATGCTGCGCGTGAGCGACCTGCAGAGCGTCATCGTCGACGACGCACCGATCACCCACCAGGCGACCGACGCCCTCGCCGGCCCCTTCGCGCACGTCGTGGTCGACGAGGCTCAGGAGCTCACGGACGCCGAGTGGCAGATGCTGCTCAGCCGCTGCCCGTCGCGCAGCCTCACGATCGTCGGCGACCGCGCTCAGGCGCGGCACGGCTTCAGCGAGTCGTGGGCGGAGCGCCTGGCTCGCCTCGGCGTCGCCTCAGTGCGCCTCGCCACGCTGAGCATCAACTACCGCACGCCCGAGGAGGTCATGACGCAGGCCGAGCCGGTGATCCGGGCCGCGGTCCCCGACGCCAACGTGCCGACGTCCGTGCGCCGCAGCGGGCTGCCGGTGCAGCGCGGTCGGACGGCGCACCTGGAGTCGCTGCTCGACCGCTGGCTCGACGCGCACGCGGAGGGCACGGCGTGCGTGATCGGCGGCCCGCCGCTCGCGTCCCGGCCGCGCGTGCGCTCCCTCACTCCGGCGCTGGCCAAGGGGCTGGAGTTCGACCTCGTCGTGCTGGTCGACCCCGAAGCGTTCGGCACCGGGATCGAGGGCGCCGTCGACCGCTACGTGGCGATGACCCGGGCCACCCAGCAGCTCGTCGTCCTCACCAGCGACGACTGACGGTGCTCCCTGCCATGCTGCCGACCGTGCCCACCGCCGCAGCCGATGCGACCCGCATGCGCGACCTGCCGCGGGTGGTGTGGGTGCTGGCCGGCGGCCGCTTCGTCAGCTCCGCCAGCTCGTTCCTCATCCTGTTCCTGGTGCTCTACCTCACCGGCGACCGGCACCTGCCCGTCGGCACCGCCGGTGTCATCGCCGGCGTGCACGGGGTGGGCAGCCTGCTCGGCAACTTCACCGGCGGGCGTTTCGGTGACCGCCTCGGCCACCGGCGCGTGCTGCTCGCCGCGGCGAGCGTCGTCGGCGCCGGCACCACGCTCATCCCGTGGACGCCGACCTGGGCGCTCGCGCTCACGCTGCCGGTGATCGGCTACCTCGGCGCGACGGCGTCACTGAGCCAGGGCGCGCTGGCGGCGCTCGCTGTGCCGACGGGCGACCGGCGCTCGTCGGTGGCCGTGAGCCGCGCGGCGTCCAACGCGGGGTTCGTGATCGGGCCGCCGATCGCGGCTCTGGTGGCCACCGCGTCGAGCCTCGACGCGCTGTTCGTCGTCGACGGCGTGCTCACCATCGTGCTGCGCGTCATCACCTCGCGGCTGCTGCCGCCGGACGCACCGCACGCCCCAGGCCGGCCACGCGACGGTCTGTGGCGGTCGGTGCGCGCCAACCCGCCGCTCGTCGTCCTGCTGGTCGGCGTCGTGCTGGTCGACCTCGTGTACCGCCAGCTCTACAGCACGTTGCCGGTGTACCTCCGCGATCACGGGCAGCCACTCGGTCTCTACACGCTGCTGATCGCGCTGGGGTCCGGGCTCATCCTGCTGCTCGAGGTGCCGGTCGCCGTCGTGTTGCGTCGGCACGCGGCCCTCACGATCGTCGCCATCGGCTACGCGCTCGTGGCGGTCGGCTTCGTGCTCTTCGGCGTCGACCTGCCGGGCCTGCCCCTCGCCGCCTCGGCCGTCACCGCCATGGTGGTGCTCACCGCGGGGGAGATCCTCTACAAGACGACGGCCACCGCGCACGTGCTCGACGAGGCACCCGACCACCTCGTCGGGCAGTACCAGGGGCTGTACATGGGGGCCGCGACGAGCGGCATGATGCTGTCCGCGCCCCTGGGAGGGCTCGTC
Organism: Angustibacter sp. Root456; assembly: GCF_001426435.1. Lineage (NCBI taxonomy): Bacteria > Bacillati > Actinomycetota > Actinomycetes > Kineosporiales > Kineosporiaceae > Angustibacter > Angustibacter sp. Root456. The sequence continues at coordinate 503,800 of NZ_LMER01000020.1, forward strand.
TACGCGACGGCACCGTCGCTGCTGTGGCCGCTGTGCGGGGTCGTCGCCGGCTGCGGGGTCGTGCTGGCCGTCACCTCCCAGCGCCTGCGCTCGCCCAGCCGCACCGCGACGACGCCCGCGAGCACCAGCAGCCCGCCGAGCAGCTGAACGGCGCGAGGCAGCTCGTCGAGCAGCGCCCAGGCGAAGCCGACGCCGGCCAGCACCTCGAGCAGCGCCACGAACGACGCGAGTCGCGAGCCCAGCCGCCGTGTCGCCGCGATGCCGGTCACGTACGCCACGGCCGCCGTCACCAGGCCGAGCAGGAGCAAGGGCACCCACCACCCGACGGTGTGACCGGCGTACGCGACGTCGGCGGTCGCCGCCCGCAGCGGGAGCACCCCCACCACGCCGAGCAGGCCGAGACCGAGCGCCCCGACGAGCAGGCCGCCCGCGGCCAGGGTGAGTGGCGGCAGGCCATTGCCCTCGTCGGCCGACACCACGAAGTAGACGGCGGCGCCCACCATGGCCGCCAGGGCCCACGCGACACCGGCCGGGCTGAGCCGTGCACCCGACAGCAGGTCGAGGACGAGCACCAGGCCCACTGCGGCGAGGCCGGCACCGGCGACGGTGAGCGGGGTTGGCCGCTCGCCACGGCGCAGCCACAGCCACGCGACGACGGCGGCCGGCGCGGTGTACTCGATGAGCAGGGCCGGGCCCACCTGCATGCGCTGCACCGCGGAGAAGTAGCAGAACTGCGCACCCGCCACGGCGAGCAGGCCGTAGAGCAGCATCACGCCGGCACTGCGTCGCAGCAGCAGCCAGCGTCCATCGAGCGCGGCGACACCGAACGGCGCGACGACGACGGCGGCCAGACCCACCCGCACCACGACCAGCGCACCCGGCGTCCAGCCGGTGTCGAGCAGCCCGCGGGCGAGGGAGCCCGACAGGCCGAAGGTGGTGGCGGAGACGACGGCCAGCACGAGACCGCTGGTCATCCGAGCGGTGTGCGTGTCATGAGCGATCGCCGTCATGGGTCATGACGCTAGGGCGGCCTGGGTAAGGTGTCAACGTGATTTTCACTCATGACACCGAGCTGTCGTTGCAGGCGGCGGTCGCGCTGGTCAACAGTGCTGGGCCGCCCGACACGATGACGACGGTGGCCGAGCTCGACGCCTGGTTCGACGCCCACGGGTACACCGGGCGGCACGACCGCGACGCCGGCGAGCTGGCCGACGTCCGCGGTCTGCGCGACGAGCTGCGCCGGCTGCTCACCAGCGACCGCGACGCGGCGGCCGAGCAGGTCAACGTGATGCTCGCCCAGGCCCGCGCCGTGCCGCAGCTGATGCGGCACGACCCCTTCGACTGGCACGTGCACGCGGTGTCGCAGGACGAGTCGCTCGTCACGCGCGTCCGCGTCGAGACGGCCGTGGCGATGATGGACGTCATCCGCGCCGACGAGATGTCGCGACTCAGCGCCTGCGCGGACGGCGCCTGCGAGGGCCTCGTGCTCGACCTGTCGCGCAACCGCTCGCGTCGGTACTGCAGCACCACCTGCGGCAACCGCAACGCCGTCGCGGCCTACCGCGCCCGCCGCGCCGCCCGCTGACCGGCGGCGAGTGGAGAGAGCCGAAAAGTGCAGTGCGCCACCGGCTGCGGCGCACTACCGTCGCGGCCGTGCTGCTGCTGACGACACCGCGCACCGAGCTGCGCCACTGGTGCGACGACGACCTCACCGCCTACCTCGACCTCTACTCCCGCTGGGACGTCATGCGCTGGCTCGGCCCGCAGCCGCGCCGCGTGGTGGAGAACGAGGCCGAGGCCCGCCGGCGCCTGCAGCGCTGGGTGCAGCTGGCTGACGAGCTCGAGGCGCCGTTCGGCCTGTGGGCGCTGGTGCCCCGCGACGACGGCGCCGACGGGACTCCGGTCGGCACGCTGATCCTGCTACCGCTCGACGACGCCGACGGCGCGACGTCGGAGGTCGAGATCGGCTGGCACCTGCACCCCGACCACCAGGGCCGGGGCCTGGTCACCGAGGCTGCGCACGCGTTGCTGCAGCGTGCGGCGGACGCCGGTCACCGTCGCGTCCTCGCCGTCACCGACGACGACAACGTGGCGTCCCAGGCCGTGACCCGTCGGCTGGCTATGGTCGACCAGGGCCTCACCGACCGGTGGTTCGGCCTGACGATGCGCCAGTTCGCCTGGCAGCCCGACCCAGGAGCCTGATGGACAAGGACGTGCTGGCCGCCCACCTGGGATCCGCCCGCCGGCACGTGCTGGGCATCGTCGACGGCCTGAGCGACGACGACCTGCAGCGCGCCGTGCTGCCTTCCGGCTGGACGCCGACGCAGCTGCTGCACCACCTGGCCGTGGACGTCGAGCGCTTCTGGTTCCGCGGCACCGTGGCGGGTGAGCCGGAGGTCGTCGCTGCGATCGACCCCGACTCCGATGGTGGCTGGACGGTGCCGCCCGGCCTGGCGCCGTCCGACGTCATCACGTTGTACCGCAACGAGATCGAGCGCGCCGCCGCCATCATCGCCGCCACGGATCTCGACGCGCCGCCGGCGTGGTGGCCGGGCTTCTTCGGTGACTACCGGCTCGCGGACCTCGGCGAGGTGATGCTGCACGTGCTCACCGAGACCGCCACGCACGCGGGCCATCTGGACGCCGTCCGCGAGCTCATCGATGGCCGCCAGTGGCTGGTGCTCGACTGAGCGCCCTGACACGCGCACACACCCGCAGATACCCGCCGATCTCCGCCTGCAGACGGCGTCGGGGCGCACTTCTGACCGGAAATCGGCGGGTATCTGCGCGAAGGACGGGGAGCGGGTGGGGCAGAGTGGCCCCGTGCACTTCATCGGCGTCGACCTGGCTTGGGGTGACAAGCGACCCACCGGCGTCGCGGTGCTGGACGCCGACGGGCGGCTGGTGCACCTGTCGGCGGTGACGGACGACGACAGCGTGGTCGCCGCGCTCGCCGGCTACGTCGGGGGCCCGTGCCTCGTCGGCTTCGACGCGCCCATCGTCGTCACCAACGCCACCGGCAACCGGCCCGCCGAGGCCGCGCTCAACCGTGACTTCGCGAGGTTCCACGCCGGTGCCCACCCCACCAACACCGCCCGGGCCGAGTTTGCCCAGCAGCCCCGCGCCGCACGCCTGGCCGAGCGCCTCGGGCTCGACATCACCCCGCCCGCCACTGGCTCCCAGCGCGCGATGGAGGTGTACCCGCACGCCGCCACCGTCTCGCTGTTCCGCCTCGGCCGGACCTTGAAGTACAAGAACAAGCCGGGCCGCCCGCTCACCCAGCTGCGCTCGGAGCTCATGCGGCTGATCGGCCTGCTCGAGGGCCTGGCCGCCGCCGAGCCGGCCCTGCGGCTCACCCAGCACCGGGGGTGGCGAGACCTCGTGGCCGGCGTCGAGACCGCCGAGCGCAAGAGCGACCTGCGCCGCGCCGAGGACCAGGTCGATGCCGTCGTCTGCGCGTACGTCGCGCTCTTCGCCGAGCGTCGACCCGATCTCACCACCACGTACGGCGACGCCCGCACCGGCGCGATCGTGACGCCGAGCCTGCCGCCGGGCCACGAGCCCGACACCGACCAGCTCACCGAGGTCGACCAGACGATCCGCCAAGCCGTGCAGGAGTACGCCGCCCTGCAACCCGACCTGCGCGAGGCCACGGAGCAGTACGTCGAGCTCGTCACGAGCCTGCTCGACGACGCGGGCATCAACTACCTCACCGTCAGCGGCCGTGCGAAGACCGTCGCGTCGTTCGCCGCCAAGGCCGAGCGCACCGTCGACGGCCGCCCGCTCTACGCCGATCCGTTGCACCAGATCACCGACCAGATCGGCGTGCGGGTCATCACGTACGTGCGCAGCGACGTCACCGCCGTGGCCGACGTCCTCAGCGACCAGCTGCGCGTCCTCGAGGACCGCGACATGGGCGAGGTGACGGCGAGCGAGGGTCGGTTCGGCTACGCCAGCCGGCACCTGCTCGTCGAGCTCGACGACGCGCGCGCTGCCGCGGCGTCCGACCTGCTCCGGGGCCGCAGCGCCCAGGTGCAGGTGCGCACGGTGCTGCAGCACGCGTGGGCCGAGTTCGAGCACGACATCCGCTACAAGGGCGTCGTGCCCGAGGAGCACGCGCCCGACCTCGACCGCCGCTTCACCCTCGCCGCCGGACTGCTCGAGCTGGCCGACAGCGAGTTCTCCGCGATCCGCGACCGCTTGCGCGACGGACGGTCGACCGAGCGCGAGGAGCCCGACGACACCGACCCGCGCATCGCGGCCAACGACCTCGCTGCGTTCCTGGCCTCGCAGTTCGCCGATGCCGGCTGGTCGCGCACCGATCACTACGAGTGGATCTCGGGGCTGCTGCTCGAGCTGGGCATCACCTCGCTCGACGAGCTCGCCGGGCTGCTGGGCACCATCGACGTCGCGGCCATCGACGGCCGCACGGCCTACCGGTACCCGCCGGGCGCCGTCCGGCGGCTCGACGACGCGTTGCTGGCCGTCTTCGGCAGCCGCTACGTCGGCCTGCACGGCAACCAGCATCGGGTACCGCTGCTGCGGGCGCGCCTGGATCGTCTGCGGGGCAACGAACCCAGCGCCTGACCTGACGAGGCCGCCGAGGTGCGACGAGCCTCGACGGCCCCGCGTCCGGAGGGACGCTCACGGCAGGCTGACGGAGCCGCGCCGGGTCTTGCGGAGGAGGTACCGGACGCTTCGACGATACGGCAGGGGGTATCGCGGCGGGAGAGGGCTTAGGTCCCCTCTCCGACCAGCGCACCGGGGTTGAGGACGCCGTCGGGGTCGAGGTAGTCCTTCACCGCCCGCAGGACGCCGACGCCGACGTCACCGATCTCGCGCGGCAGGTCGTCGCGGTGGTCGCGGCCGATGCCGTGGTGGTGGCTGATCGTGCCTCCAGACGACAGCACCGCCTCGGACGCGGCTCGCTTTGCGCAGTCCCACTGCCGCAACGGGTCGTGAGTCTGGGGGGCCGCCACGGTGAAGTAGAGCGAGCCGCCGGTGGCGTACACGTGCGAGAGGTGGCACAGCACGATCGACCGGCCGAGTGCGTCCGCGAGGGCGCCGCGCACCGCGTCGTACAGCACCGGCAGCTGCGACCAGAACGCCGCGGTCTCGAGCGTCTCGACGAGCGCGCCCTCGTCGAGCAGCGCGTCGCGCAGGTAGCCGCCGGCGTAGCGCCCGCGTCGCCACGCCTCCCCGGGCTCGGGGCCGAGGCACGTGCCGCCGAGCGTGGTGAGCACCGTGGCGACATCGGCGGCTCGACGTTCGACGTCCGCGGCCGTGCCCTCGTACCCGGCGACGAGCAGGGCGCCGGAGCCGAACTCGGCGCCGACCGACTCGGGGGTCGCGAGCCCGATTGCGGTCTCTGCCTCGTCGCTGACGCGCAGCACCGTCGGCAGCGGGCCGTCCTGCGCCAGGGCTCGGGCGGCCGTCACCGCGTCGGGGAACGTCGCGAACCGCCAGCCCTCGTAGCGGCTGGCCTGCGGGGCCGGGCGCACGCGCACGGTGACGGAGGTGATGACGCCGAAGGCGCCCTCCGAGCCCAGCAGCAGCTGGCGCAGGTCGGGCCCCGCCGCGCTGGCGGGTGCGCGGCCGAGCTCCAGCGGTCCTCTCGGCGTCGCCGCCCTCAGCGCCACGACCAGGTCGTCGAAGCGTCCGTACCCCGCGGACGCCTGACCGCTCGAGCGCGTGGCCGCGAACCCGCCGATGCTGGCGTGCTCGAAGGACTGCGGGAAGTGGCCGAGCGTGAAGCCCTCCGCCGCGAGCAGCGCCTCCGCCTCGGGCCCGAGCAGCCCGGCCTCCAGCTCCGCCGTGCGCGAGACGGTGTCGAGCGCGACCAGCCGGCGCAACCCCCGCAGGTCGAGCGCCACCAGGCCGGCGAAGCCGTCGCGCCGTGCGCTCAGGCCGCCGACCACCGACGTGCCCCCGCCGAACGGCACCACCGCGACGCGTGCGGCGCCACAGCGGGCCAGCGCGGCCTGCACCTGCTCGGCGGTGCCGGGGCGCAGCACGGCGTCGGGTGCGTCGCCGAGGTCGCCGGCGCGCAGGCGCAGCAGGTCGGACGTCGACCGGCCGCGCGCGTGCAGTGCGCGGCTCGCGTCGTCCGTGGCCACGCCGCCAGGGCCGAGCAGCTCGCGCAGGTCGCTGAGGAACCCGCTCGGGAGCTGGGGTCGGGGGAGGCCGACGTCGCGCAGCGTCGTCGCCGCCGCGGGTGGGTGCTCGATGCCGAGCGCCTGCCGCACCAGGGCGCGGGCCTGGGGGGTCAGGGGCGTGGCGTGGTCGATGGCTCCCCACCGGGCGAAGGGCATGGGCTCGCGGTCAGGCATGCGTTACAGTGTGACACATGGCGTCCAACAGTCACATGGTCGATCCGGCGTTCGAGCTCGACTCGTCGTCCACCGGTGCGCTGATGCTCGACGCCGCCCGCGAGTGCATCCTGGCCGTCGGCTGGAAGCGCACCACGCTCACCGACGTCGCCCGCCGCGCCGGCGTCTCGCGCATGACCATCTACCGCTCGTGGCCAGACATGCAGACGCTGCTGGCCGACCTGATGACCCGTGAGTGGTCGGGTGTGGCGAGCGCCGCGGCCGAGGTCGCAGCCGGCGAGGGCACGGCGGCTCAGCGCCTGGTCACCGGAGTCGTGGGCACCGTGCGCGCCGTGCGAGCGAACCCGCTGCTGCGCCGCATCATCGACGTCGACCCCGAGCTGCTGCTTCCGTACCTGCTCGACCGGCCGGGTCGCAGCCAGGAGGCGATCCTGGCGCTGCTCGAGCACGCGATCCGCGACGGGCAGCGCGACGGCAGCATCCGCCTGGCCGACCCCGGCGTGCTCGCTCGCACCGTGCTGCTCGCGGCGCACGGAGCCACCATCTCCGCCCAGACCATGGCCGACGACGACACCGAGCTCGACCGGCTGGTCGACGAGCTCGCCACCCTGGTCGAGCGCTACGTCGGGCCATGACACGCGCGGCCACGAGCGGTGCGGCGCGGCCCGGACGCGGGTCGGCGCTCAACGCCACTCGGCGCGCGACGGAGCTCGTTGAGGCCACGGACGGGCGCGTCGTCGACCTGCTCGTCGTGGGGTTGGGCATCACCGGTGCCGGTGTGGCGCTCGATGCGGCGGCACGCGGGCTGGACGTCGTCGCCGTCGACGCGCACGACCTGGCCTTCGGCACGTCGCGGTGGAGCTCGAAGCTGGCCCACGGCGGCCTGCGTTACCTCGCGCGCGGGCAGGTCGGCGTCGCCGCCGAGAGCGCGGTCGAGCGGCGGATCCTCATGACCACCACGGCGCCGCACCTCGTGCAGCCCGTGCCCATGGTGCTGCCGCTGCTGCCGGAGGTCTCGCGGCTGCAGGGATCGGTGGCACGCCTGGGGTTCCGCGGCGGTGACCTGCTCCGGCTGGGCACCCGCACGTCGGGTCAGGTGCTGCCACCGGCCAGGCACCTGACCCGCCCGGAGGTGCTGCAGCTGCTGCCCGGTGTGCGGCGCGCAGGCCTGCGCGGCGGTCTCGCGACGTGGGAGGGGCGGCTGGAGGACGACGCGCGGCTCGTCGTGGCCGTCGCCCGGACGGCGGCGACCCACGGGGCGCGGGTGCTGACCCGCTGCCGCGTCGTGACGCTGCGCGGTGACGGCGCAGACGTCCGCGACGAGCTCACCGGCCGCACCGGTGTCGTGCGAGCGCGGGCCGTGGTGAACGCCACCGGCGTGTGGGCGGGCCAGCTCGCGCCGGACGTCGCCCTGCGGCCCTCGCGCGGCACCCACCTGGTGCTGCGCGGCCGCGATCTACCGGGCCTGTCGGCTGCCCTCACCGTGCCCATGCCCGGTGAGCGCAACCGCTACCTGCTGGTGGTGCCGCACGCCGGGGGCCTGGTCTACGTCGGGCTCACCGACGAACCGGTCGACGGGCCGCTGCCCGACGTGCCGACGCCCACCGAGAACGAGATCGCGTTCCTGCTCGACCTGCTGGGCACGGCCCTCGAGCACCCGCCGGACCGTCGGGCGGTGGTGGGTGCGTTCGCGGGGCTGCGACCCCTGCTCGACGCTCGGGGGCGCACCGCCGACCTGTCGCGCCGGCACGCGGTGCTCGAGTCGCCGTCCGGTGTCGTGACGGTCGTGGGCGGCAAGCTCACGACGTACCGCAGGATGGCTCAGGACGCCGTCGACGTCGCCGTCCGGAGGGCCGGGCTGAGCTGCGGGCCGTGCCGCACGTCGCGACTGCCGCTCGTGGGAGCTGCCGGGCCCGAGGGTTCGGGTCCGGCGTCCGAGGAGCTGCGGAAGCTGCCGCAGCGGCTGGTGGACCGGCACGGCAGCGAGGCGCTCGCCGTCGCCCGCCAAGGGGAGTCGACCCGGCCGGTGGCGCCCGGCGTCGACTGCACGGCCGCTGACCTCGCGTGGGGTGTGACCCACGAGGGTGCGCTCGACGTCGACGACCTGCTCGACCGTCGCACGCGAGTGGGGCTGGTGGCGGCCGACCGCGCGGCGGCGGTGCCCGCGGCCGAGCACGCGCTGGCCGCCCTGCGCGTGTAACGGTCAAGTCACCGGGTCCGCTTGCCGACGTCCCTGAGGTCCGCGGAGTCGAGGCGATCGAGGGTGACGGCACATGGCTGGCCGAGTTACGGTCTTTCGCGTGCTCTTGTCAGGGTGCGTCCTGACTGTCACCGCGACCACCGCGATCGTCGGCGTGGCGGCCGCCGCGGGCGCACCTGCGACGTCGTCCACGCGCGACGGCGTGCGGCTCGAGGCGCTCGTCGTCGACCAGGAGCCCAACCCGCTGCCCGCCGTGACCGCAACGGTCAGCGGGCTGCCGCACAAGCCCCTTGCGCTGCAGGTCCGAGCGGCTGCCGCTCCGCACCGGCAGGTGGTGCGCCGGGCTGCGGTGAAGCGACCAGCACGCTCGAAGCCGGTGCGACCCAGCACCACGCTCCACCAGGCCGTCGCGCGCATCCCGCGCTACGGCGCCCACCGGCCCACGCGCTGGGTGCTCACCAGCCAGTACGGCCACTACGGCGCCACCGACCTCGGCAGCGGCACCGTCTACATCAGCCCGTCCGTGCCCGCGAGCCGCCTCGACTCCGTCGTCCGGCACGAGTGGGCGCACGTGCTGCAGATCCGGGTCTACGGCAGCGCGTCGGCGACCATCGCCGGGCTGAACGCCGCGTTCGGCGGCTCGGGGATGACCGGCCTCGAGCGCGCGGCCGACTGCATGGCCGTGCAGCTCGGGGCCACCTGGACCAACTACACGTCCTGCTCGTCGCCGGCCTGGCAGCGGGCGGCGTCCCGCCTGCTCGCCGGCCGTCGTCCCTGACGGCCCGAGGGGTGGGCGGGGCGGAGGGGCGGTCAGGACCTTCGGCTCTGACCCCGTGCTCGGGCCGCCTCCCAGCATGGGAGAAGGCGAGCACGGAGGTGTCAGATGCCGTCACGACCCACGCTGGACGAGCTCGGTCTGGGAACCGGCAAGAAGACCAGGCTGCGGCGCATCCTCTTCGAGCACGGCGCAGGCAACGGCACGGCGCTGTTCCTGCCCTACGACCAGGGCCTCGAGCACGGCCCGCGCGACTTCTTCGCCAACCCGGAGTCCAGTGACCCGCGATACATCCTGCGGTTGGCCGTCGAGGGCGGCTTCAACGGCGTGGTGCTGCAGATCGGCCTGGCTCAGAAGTTCTTCTGGGAGTATGCCGGCGAGATCCCGCTGGTGCTCAAGCTCAACGGCAAGACCGACATCCCGCCCGACGCCGACGCGCTGTCGTCGGTGCACGCGAGCGTCGACGAGGCAGTGCGTCTCGGCGCGGACGCCGTCGGCTACACGCTCTACGTCGGCTCGCCGGCCTACGACCAGGACTTCGCTGCGCTGCGCCGGGTGCGCCAGCGCGCCTTCGAGCTCGGCATGCCGCTGATCGTGTGGGCGTACCCGCGGGGATCCGCGATCGAGGCCAAGGGCGGCAAGGACTCCTTCTACGCCGTCGACTACGCAGCCCGGACCGCCGCCGAGATCGGCGCGGACGTCGTCAAGCTGAACTTCCCCAAGCCGCGCAAGACCGAGCACGTGCGCGACGAGTACGCGCGGGAGTTCACCGACCAGGAGGCGGTCGAGGCCGTCGTCCGTTCTGCCGCAAGGACTCTCGTCCTCATCTCCGGTGGCTCGAAGGCGAGCGACGAGGCGATGCTCACCAAGGCGCAGCTGTCGATGGACGCCGGCGCCACCGGCCTGATCTTCGGCCGAAACGTCTGGCAGCGCGAGCACGAGGATTCGCTGAAGCTCGTCGCTCGGCTGCGCGACGTCCTCGACCGTCACCCCAGTCGCTGACCCACGAAGGAGGAGCAATGGCCGCTATCACCAAGCGGACGGCGACGTCACCGCTGACCGAGCTGTTCGACTGGATCGAGTCCGGGTGGCCGGGCGTCGCAGAGCTACGCCGTGAAGGTGCCCACATGATGCGCATCGAGGACCGCATGGACGAAGGCCGCTACGTCATCCGCGCTGAGCTCCCGGGCATCGACCCCGAGAAGGACGTCGAGATCAGCGTCGCTGACGGCGTCCTCACCATCAGCGCCGAACGGCGCGAGGAGGTCACCGAGAAGGGACGCTCGGAGTTCCACTACGGCTCGTTCGTGCGGCGCGTCAGCCTGCCGACGGGCTCCAAGGAGGACGAGCTCTCGGCGCACTACAGCGACGGGATCCTGGAGGTGGACGTGCCGCTGGAGGAGTCCAAGCCGGCGACACGGATGATCCCGGTCGCCCGCGGGCCGTCTGAGTAGCCCGCGGCGGCGAGGTCAGTGCGGGCTGGCCGGCGCCGAGGCGACGGGAGACTGCTGATGGAGCAGCCTCCCGTTCGCTGCGTGAGGCACCATGGAGCCATGAGCGAGGCGCGCCCTGACGCCGTCCCGGCGGTGGTGCTGGCCACTGCAGGGCGACCGGTGGCCGGCGCGTTCCTGCTGCTCGCCTTCGCCGGCGGGATCCTGCTGGCGGTCAGCGACGTCGCCGACTCGACGCTCGCGGCAGCGATCGGCGGGCTGACCGTGGTGGTGTCCCTCGCCGCGGCCGCGGTGCTGGCCTGGCGGGACTCCCGACGCCGGCACCGCTCGTTCGCCAGGTCGATGCTGGACGCGGTGCGCTCAGTGCTGTGCTGGCTCGCGCTGCTGTTCTGAGCCGGCGCCGAGCTCGTGCAGCCTGCCCCCGGCGCTCATCCCGATGGCTTCGCCGAGCGCGCACAGCGACAGCCACTGCGCCACAGTGGGTCCCTGCCGCAGCGGCTGGGTGAGGGTGCTCACCGTGGGCCCGGTAGGTGGCTTGCGACGTACTCGACGGCGCCGCGCATCGTCGTGAGCTTCGGGTAGTCCTCCTCCGGGACGGCGACGCCGACCTTGTCGTCGAGGCCGACCACGAACCCGAGGAAGTCCATGGAGTCGAGGTCGAGCTCGGTGCGCAGATCGGCGTCCGGGGGGATGGCATCGAGGTCGTTGCCGGGGGCGATGCGGGCGAGCAGCTCGCTGATGGCCGCTCGGGCCTGCTCGTCGCGCTGGGTCTTCTCGTGCTCGGTGCTGGTCACAGGTCCTCCGGTCGTTGCAGGAGCTCGTCGAGCGTCACCAGGAAGCGGGCGCCGAGGTGGCCGTCGCCTGCCCGGTGGTCGCCCGAGACGGTCACGGTGACGACGGGCCGGACGGCGACCGCGTCGCCCACCGCCCACGGCCGCTCCACGACAGTGCCGATGCCGACCAGTGCGACCTGTGGGGGCACGATCACGCCGTGCACCAGCTCGACCCCGCGCTCGCCGAGGCTGGTGACGGTGATCGTGCCTTCCGACAGCTCGGTGCGCTTGAGGTGGCCGGCTCGGGCGCGCATCACGAGGTCCTGCAGCGCCGCCATCAGCGAGTCGACGTCGAGCTGGTCGGCCGCGTGCAGGGCCGGCGTCACCAGACCCCCACCGCGCAGGTTCACCGCGACACCGAGGTGCACCGCCGTGCTGGGCTCGAACGCGCCGTCGACGAAGTGCCCGTTCACCTCGGGCACGCGCGTGGCGGCCACGGCGGTCGCCCGCAGCAGCACGGCGGCGGGCAGCACGCGCTGCGCCACCGACAGCCCGGTGTTGTGGTCCTTCAGCCACCGCAACGCCGCTGACAGCTCGATGGTGTGCGCCAGGTAGTAGTGCGGGATCTCGCGCTTCGAGCGGCTCATGAGCTGCCCGATGGCGGCCCGCATCGCCGCGTTGCGGGTCGCCGTGTCGTCCGGCGGTGCGCTGGTCGCCTTCGCTGGAACCGGTTGCGGCGCAACGGCAGGCGCGGGCGCTGTCGCAGGGGCGGATGCCGCGACCTCGACGTCCGCCAGCGTCACGGCCCCGCCGCTGCCCGTGCCGTTCAGCGTGCCGACGTCGATCCCGAGCTGCGCGGCCCGTCGGCGCGCCACCGGTGACACCCGCGCACGCCGCGGTGCCGTCGGCGTGATCGGTGGGCCTGCTGCAGCGCGGACGTCGGCGTGCGTGATCCGGCCGCCCTGGCCGGTGCCGACGACCGAGCCCAGATCGACGCCGAGCTGCGCCGCGAGATGGCGGACGACGGGCGTGGCGGGCGGTGGTGCCTTCACGGACGCTCTCGGCTCGGCCACACGCGGCGACGGAATCACCGCTGACGCAACAGGTATCGCCTGCCCGACGGCGCCCAGCTCGGCGAGCGGCGTGCCGACGTCCACCGTGGTGCCGGGCTCGACGAGCAGCCGCTCGACCACCCCGTCGTGCCACGACTCGACGTCGATCGCCGACTTGGCGGTGTCGACGACGGCGATGACCTGCCCACGATGCACTTCGTCACCGGGCGCGACGAGCCACTCGAGCAGGGTGCCCGACTCCATGTCCGCACCCAGCGCAGGCATCGTGAACAGCGTGCTCATGCGCGTCCCAGCGTCTCGTGCACGGCCTCGATCACCCGCTCGGACGACGGCAGCGCGGCCTGCTCGAGATGGCGCGGGTAGGGCAGTGGCACCTCGAGGGTGCAGACCCGCTGCACCGGAGCGTCGAGCTCGTAGAAGGCCTGCTCCTGGATGAGCGCCATCACCTCGGCCGCGATGCCCACCGAGCGCCACCCTTCATCGACCACCACCGCGCGGCGGGTGCGGGTCACCGACTCCGCCACGGCGCCGACGTCCAGTGGGCGCAGCGCCCGCAGGTCGAGCACGTCGGCCTCGACGCCGTCGGTGGCGAGCTTCTCGGCTGCCTCGAGGCAGACACCGAGGCTGCCGCCGTAGGTGATGATGGAGACGTCGGAACCGTTGCGACGCAACGCCGCGCTGGTGAGATCGACCGGGCCCTCGCCGGGCTCTCCCTCGGTGTTGTAGAGGGTGCCGTGCTCGAAGATCACCACCGGATCGGGGTCGTCGAGCGCTGGTGCGAGCATCCACCGCGCGTCCTCGACGGTCGCGGCCGAGACCACCTTCAGACCGGGGATGTGGGCGTAGTAGTTCTCCAGGCTGTGCGAGTGCTGCGCCGCGAGCTGGCGGCCGCCGCCGGTCGTCATGCGGATCACCAGCGGCACGTTCACCTGGCCGCCCGACATGTGCAGCAGGGTCGCGGCGGTGTTGAGCACCTGGTCGAGCGCCAGCAGGCTGAAGTTCACCGTCATGATCTCGACGATGGGACGCAGCCCACCGAGTGCCGCGCCGATCCCCGCACCGACGAAACCGTTCTCCGACAACGGCGCATCACGGACGCGCTCGGGCCCGAACTGCTCCAGCAGCCCCAGACTCACGCCGTGCCCGCCGCCGTAGGCGCCGACGTCCTCACCCATGAGGAAGACCCGTTCGTCGGCCTCCATGGCCGACCGCATCGCCTCGCGCACGGCCTCGCGGTAGGTCGTCACGCCGTCACCTCGCTGTGCACCCAGCGCGTCAGCTCGTCGACCGGCTCGAGGTGGCCCGCTTCGGCGTACTCGACGGCGTCGGCCACCTCGGTCGCGACGTCGTCCTCCATGGCGCGCTGCGCGGTGTCGTCGAGCACCCCCCGCTCGCGCAGGGACGCCGCGAGCGTCGCGATCGGGTCGCGCTGCTTCCACCGCTCGATCTCGGCGCGGTCGCGGTAGCGGTCGGGGTCGTACATCGAGTGCGCGCGGTAGCGGTAGGTCTGCAGCTCCAGGAAGAGCGGACCGCCCCCACCGCGCACGGCCTCCACCGCGCGCCGCGCGACGTCGCGCACCGCCAGCACGTCCATGCCGTCCACCGGCCACGCGGGGATCTCGTAGGCGGCCGCCTTGAGACACAGGTCGGTCTGCGACTCGTAGCGCTCGATCGCCGTCCCCATGGCGTAGCGGTTGTTCTCGCAGCACAGCAGCACCGGCAGGTGCCACAGCGCGGCCAGGTTCGCCGACTCGTGGAACACGCCCTCGGCCACCGCGCCGTCGCCGAAAAAGCAGGCGGTGACGCGCCCGGTGCGGCCGAGCATGCGGTCGGCCAGCGCGAGGCCGATGGCGGTGGGCAGGCCAGCGCCGACGATCGCCTGGCCGCCGTAGAACCGGCGCGAGACGTCGAACAGGTGCATCGAGCCGCCGCGGCCGTGGCTGCAGCCCTCGACCTTGCCGAACATCTCGGCCATCAGCGAGCGCATCGGCACACCGCGCACGAGGGCGTGACCGTGCTCACGGTAGGTGGCCACCACGGCGTCGTCCGGGCCCAGCTCGGGCAGCACGCCCGTCGCCACGGCCTCCTCGCCGATGTAGAGGTGCAGGAAGCCGCGGATCTTCCCCGCGCTGTACAGCTCAGCGCACTTCTCCTCGAAGCGGCGGATCCGCAGCATCGTGCGCAGCAGCTGGACGTCGGGGTCAGCGGACGTCGGCGCCGGGGCTGCCTGCTCGGACGCCGTGGCGGTGCGGGCCGGGCGGCGGCTCATCGCGACTCCACCGTCTCGAGCGTCGAGGTGTCGCCCTCGGCGAGGCCCAGCTCGCGCGCCCGCAGCAGGCGCCGCATGATCTTGCCGCTGCGCGTCTTGGGCAGGTCGTCGACGATGTCGATCTCCTTGGGAGCCACCGCCGCACCCAGACGCTTGCGAGCGAAGCCGACGATGTCGAGCCGCAGCGCGTCGGAGGGCTCGACGCCGCTGCCCAGCACGACGAACGCCTTCACCACCTCGCCGGCCACGGGGTCGGGTCGGCCGATCACGCCCGCTTCCACCACGGCCGGGTGCTCCATGAGCAGGCTCTCGACCTCGAACGGGCCGATCAGGTGGCCCGATGACTTGATGACGTCGTCGGCGCGGCCCATGAACCACAGCCGGCCCTCGGCGTCCTGCTTCACGACGTCGCCCGTGAGGTACCAGCCGTCGACGAAGGCCGCCGCGTACCGCTCGGGGTCGTCGAGGTAGGTGCGGAACATCGACGGCCAGCCCCGTCGCAGCGCGAGCTCGCCGGGGACGTCGGGCTCGGTCCGCACCTGCACGTGCCCGCCCGGACGCAGCGCCTCGCCCTGCTCGTCGCTCACCAGCACGGCTGCCGTGATTCCCGGCACGGGACGCCCCAGCGAGCCGGCCACGGCGTCGGCCGCGTAGTTCGCGATCATGATCGCGCCCGTCTCGGTCTGCCACCAGCTGTCGCGGATCGTGCGGCGCAGGGCCTGTTCGCCCCACCGCACGGCCTCGGCGTTGAGCGGCTCGCCGACGCTCGCCACCAGGCGCAGCCGCGAGGTGTCGAACTTCTGGGCCAGCTCGGCGCCCGCGCGCATGAGCCGGCGGATCGCCGTCGGTGCGGTGTACCAGACCGTGACGCCCTCTCGCTCCAGGACGCCGTACCACCGGCTCGCGTCGAACTCCGCCTCGTCGACGACGCAGGTCGCGCCGACGACGAGAGGGGCCACCAGCCCGTACGACGTGCCCGTCACCCACCCGGGGTCGGCGGTGCACCAGTAGACGTCGCCAGGACGCAGGTCGAGCACCAGCCGGGCGGTCGCGAGGTGGGCTACGACCCCTCCGTGCACGTGCACCGCACCCTTCGGGCGTCCCGTCGTGCCGCTCGTGAAGTGCAGGAACGACGGCGTCTCGGGATCCGTCGGGCCGACGACGTACGTCGGCTCGGCCGCGGCCAGCAACGGCTCGAGCCAGCGGGTGCGCGGGCGCTCGCGGCCGTCGTCCGGGCCGGTGAGCAGGACGTGGTCGAGGTGGTCGAGCGCGTCGAGCACGCCGGCGAGCTTGCGGTCGTAGAGCGCGGGCGTTGTGACGACGACCCTGGCCCGGCCCAGCTCGAGGCGGGCGCGGATCGGCTCGGGGCCGAACGCCGCGAACAGCGTGCACACGCTCGCGCGGGTCTTGAGGGCGCCGTGAGCCGCGGCGTAGAGGTCGGCGGTGCGCCCGAGCAGCAAGAACACGGTGTCGCCCGGCGTCACGCCGAGGTCGGTGAGCGCGTTCGCCACGCGGGCGCTGCGTTCGGCGAGCTCGCCGTACGTGACGTCAGCGGACCTGCCGTCGAGCGCCAGGCAGCGCAGGGCGACGGTGCCGGCTCGGCCCTCGGCGACGTGCCGGTCGACGGCCTCGTAGGCGATGTTGAGGCCTCGCCCGTCGGGCAGGCCGGCGAGGTCGGCGCGCGCGGCGTCCCACAGCGACGTGTCGGTGCGCTCGCTGAGGTGGCTGGTGCCCGTGAGCAGGTCCTGGTGCGCCATGACGCCTCCGCGGTGAGTCTGTGGTCACCGTCGCGCGCGGCGCCCGGCGCGGGTAGGGCGAAACGTCCCGCCCGCACCCACCCCGCGACACGCAGCGGCCGTGCCCCGGCGAGGGTGGCTCACGAAACCGCCTCGTGGGACGTTGACCTGTTGTGGGACTCGAGCCGTTCGAAACCGTCGTCGCCCGGTACGGGCCGATGGTGCTGCGCGTGTGCCGCGCGGTGGTCGGCCCGCACGCGGCGGACGACGCGTGGTCCGAGACCTTCCTGTCGGCGCTGCGGGCCTACCCGAACCTGCGGCCGGGCAGCGACGTGGCCGCCTGGCTCGTGACCATCGCCCACCGCAAGGCGATCGACCAGCTGCGGGGCGCGGCCCGGCGTCCGGTGCCCACGGACGTCGTCCCCGAGCGGCCGAGCACCACCGGCCAGCCCGGTGGCTGGGAGGCCGACCTGTGGGCCGCGCTCGCAGACCTGCCGCTCAAGCAGCGCGAGTGCGTCGCCTACCACCACCTCGTCGGCCTGCCGTACGCGCAGGTCGCCGAGATCGTCGGTGGCACACCGGACGCCGCCCGACGGGCTGCCGCCGACGGCATCGCAGCCCTGCGCCGCAGCTACCTGACACCGGAGGAGGTGAAGTCGTGAGCGCACATGACACCGCACCCGACGTCCGGGCGTTGCTGGCCGGTCTCGGCCCGGCGGATGGCGACACCCTGCGTCGCCTGCACGAGCGGCTGGCGGCGGACGCCTCCCGCGAGCACCTGCTCGAGGTGGCCTACCGCACGGTCGACAGCCCGGTGGGCCCGTTGCTGCTGGCGGCCACCGAGCGTGGGCTGCTGCGGGTGGCCTTCGAGCGCGAGGGGCACGACCTGGTGCTCGACCGCATCGCGCGCCAGGTGTCGCCGCGGATCCTGCACGACGGGCACCGGCTCGACGCCGTGGCCCGCGAGCTCGACGAGTACTTCGCCGGACGCCGCCGCGCCTTCGACCTGCCGCTCGACCTGCAGCTCGCCCACGGGTTCCGCCGGGCGGTGCTCGACCACCTGAACGAGATCGCGTACGGGCACACCGCCAGCTACGCCGCGGTGGCCGCCGCAGCCGGCAGCCCGCGCGCCGTGCGGGCCGTGGGCTCGGCGTGCGCGCGCAACCCGCTGCCGCTCGTCGTGCCGTGCCACCGGGTGGTCAAGAGCGACGGCTCCCTCGGGCAGTACGGCGGCGGCCCGGCCGCCAAGAGCCTGCTCCTCGCCCTCGAGGGCGTCACCCCGCCGTCCCCCTGACCTGCGCGGGGGACCGCGGTCAGGGGGTGGGGCTCGTCAGCGCCTGGTCGAGGTCGGCGATCACGTCGGCGGCGTCCTCGAGCCCGCACGACAGCCGCAGCAGGGCGCCCACCGGCTTGGCCGACGCCTCGACGGGCCGGTGCGTGAGGGACGCCGGGTGCTGGATCAGCGTGTCGACCCCGCCCAGCGACACCGCGTGCGTGATCAGCCGGACGCCGGACGCCACCGCCCGCGCGGCCGCCGCACCCCCGCGCACCTCGAACGCGAGCAGGCTGCCCGGTCCCGCCTGCTGGCGACCCAGGAGCCCGAGCGGGTCGGCGCCCGCGAGGCTCGGGTGGTGCACCGCGGTGACGCGCGGGTGGTCGGAGAGCCACGCGGCCACCTCGCACGCCGTCTGCTGCTGGGCGCGCACGCGCAGCGGCAGCGTCGGCAGCCCGCGCTGCAGCAGGTACGCCGCGAGCGGGTGCAGCAGCGCTCCGGTGATGGCGCGCACCGACCGCAGGCGATGCGCCCACTCGTCGCCGCACGCGACGACACCACCCACCACGTCACCGTGGCCGCCGAGGAACTTGGTGGCGCTGTGCATGACCAGCGCAGCGCCGTGCCGAGCCGGCTGCTGCAGCACGGGCGTGGCGAACGTCGAGTCCACCAGCACCGGCACGTCGCCCGCCTGCGCCACGACGGCGGCGATGTCGACGAGCTCCAGCGTCGGGTTGGCCGGCGTCTCGAACACCACCAGACCGGTGTCGGGCCGCACCGACTCGGCGACGGTGTCAGCGCTCGCCCACGTCACCTGCGTGCCCAGCATCCCCGTGGCGAGCAGGTGGTCGGAACCGCCGTACAGCGGGCGCACCGCCACGACGTGCGGGCGGCCGGCGTGCACGCACGCGAGCAGCACCGCGGTGAGCGCCGCCATGCCGCTGCCGAACGCCACCGCGTCGCTCGTGCCCTCGAGGTCGGCGAGGGCGTCCTCGAACCGCGCGACGGTGGGGTTCCACAACCGCGCGTAGACGTTGCCGCCGGCCGTCGGACGCCCACCGGTGGCCATGGCCTCGTACGAGTCGCCGCCGAGGTCGACGTCGGGCAGCGGGTAGGTCGACGACAGGTCGAGCGGCGGCGCGTGCACGCCGAGGTCGGTGAGGTCGGCGCGTCCGGCGTGGACGGCGCGCGTGCGCTCACCCGGACGCCGGCCCTGCGCCGGGGCGTGAGTGGCTGCGCTGCTCAGGGCATCAGTCGTCGTTGACATCCCCCCAGCGTGGCTGGATCTGCGCCACCATGGGGCTGCTGCCGAAGAACCTGCGGCAGGCGCCGGTGTTCACCGCACGGCGTCGAACCCTGCACGCCGAGGAGGCCGTCGTGGCGAACGACGAGAGCGCGCCGTCCCCTCCACCGGCCGACCTCGACCCGGTCGACCTGGCGATCCTGCGTGAGCTGCAGGCCGACGGCCGCACCTCCAACGCGCAGCTCGCCTCGCGCGCCGGCGTGGCGCCGTCCACCGCCTTGGCCCGCACGCGCGCGCTGCGCGAGCGCGGCGTCGTGCGGGGGGTGCACGCCGACATCGACCCGGCGCGGGTCGGGCGCCCGCTGCAGGTGCTCATCGCCGTCCGGTTGCACGGCCACACGCACGCCCACGTCGACGCGTTCCGCGCACTCGCGCCGACGTTGCCGGGTGTCGTCCAGGTCTTCCACGTCGCCGGGCAGGACGACTACCTGATCCACGTGGCTGCCACGTCGGCGGACGCCGTGCGCGCCCTCATCCTCGACCGCATCACCAGCCATCCCGCCGTGCGCGCCACGCAGACCCACCTGGTGTTCGAGCACCTGCGCGGCGACGGGCTGCTGACCCCGGACGCCCCTCGACGGGTCCGGTGACACGATGCGCGGGTGACTGACTACGGCCACCCGCTGCGCTTCGGCACCTTCATCACCCCGCTCGCGGCCACCGCCCATCGCGTCGTCGAGCTCGCCCTGCTGACCGAGCAGGTGGGCCTCGACCTCGTCACCGTGCAGGACCACCCGTACCAGGCGAAGTTCGTCGACACCTGGACGCTGCTGTCGGTGATCGCCGCGCGCACCGAGCGCGTCACCGTGGCACCCAACGTCGCCAACCTCCCGCTACGGCCACCCGTGGTGCTGGCGCGCAGCGTCGCCACCCTCGACCTGCTCAGCGGCGGCCGGGTCGAGCTCGGCCTCGGCGCGGGCGGCTTCGCCGACGCCATCGCCGCCGTTGGAGGGCCGAAACTCACTGCACCGCAGCGGGTCGACGCACTCGAAGAGGCCCTGCGCATCATCCGGGCGGTGTGGGACGAAGACGGCGCCCGCTCGATCCGCGAGGACGGCGAGCACTACCGCGTGCGGGGTGCCCACCCGGGCCCGCGCCCCGCCCACGACGTCGAGATCTGGCTCGGCGCCTACAAGCCGCGGATGCTGCGGATCACCGGAGCGCACGCCGACGGCTGGCTCCCCAGCCTCGGCTACGCCGACGTCGACGCCATCGGCCCGATGAACGCCGCCATCGACGAGGCCGCGACGGACGCCGGACGCGACCCCCGTGAGGTACGCCGGCTCTACAACGTCAACGGCGACTTCGGCGGTGACGGC
Source organism: Angustibacter sp. Root456 (assembly GCF_001426435.1). NCBI lineage: Bacteria > Bacillati > Actinomycetota > Actinomycetes > Kineosporiales > Kineosporiaceae > Angustibacter > Angustibacter sp. Root456. The sequence continues at coordinate 524,301 of NZ_LMER01000020.1, forward strand.
CGCGGCTTCTTGACCGGCCCGGCGACCGTGTGGGTCGAGCAGCTCGCCGAGCTCACGCTCACGCACGGCATGAGCACGTACGTCCTGGCGAGCGACGACCCCGATGTGATCCGGCGGTTCGCCGCCGAGGTGGCGCCGGGCGTCCGTGAGCTCGTGGCTGCCGAGCGGTCGGGCTCAGGGCGGCCCGACGTGGCGCTGCCGACCGAACCGCCCGCGCCGCAGAGAATCGAGGTGCGCGTCGTGCCGGGTCTCGACGTCGTGCCCACGCCGGACGACGGCACGCGCCTGAGCGCCGAGCGCCCGTGGGACGAGTCGACCCGCCCCGCCGGCCCTGCGCCACAGGGCGACCGCGCGTACACGCCGCAGGAGCAGGCGGCAGGCCAGCACCTCGTCGACGTCCACGACGCGTTGCGTGCGGAGCTCAACCAGCTGCGCGAGCTCGTCGAGCAGGTCTCGGCCGGCCACGCCGGAGTCGGCGACGCGCGCTCGCACATCGCCACGATGACGTTGCGGCAGAACAACTGGACGCTCGGCGTCTACTGCGCGTCGTACTGCCGCATCGTGACGGGGCACCACAGCCTGGAGGACCACAGCGTCTTCCCCCACTTGCGCTCGCGCGACCCGCGCCTCGCGCCGGTGATCGACCGCCTCGAAGCCGAGCACCACGTGATCTCCGACGTGCTCGAGCGCGTCGACCAGGCGCTCGTCGCCATGGTGTCGGCGCCGGACGGCCTCGCGCAGGTGCGGGCCGCCGTCGACCTGCTCACCGACACGCTGCTGTCGCACCTGGCGTACGAAGAACGTGAGCTGGTGGAACCGTTGGCGCGCTTGGGTTTCTCCTGAGTTGGGATTCTACTGAGCCGACGCCACGGCGGCCAAGGCGCCGGGCCCGCGGATGGGGCCTTGCTGCCCCAGCCAGGCGGCCAGCCGCTGCGGGTCCATCGGCTTGGCCAGGCCGTATCCCTGCCCCTCGTCGCACCCGAGCTCGGCCAGCGCTCGGCGCGTGGCGTCGTCCTCCACACCCTCGGCGACCACCGTGAGCCCGAGGTTGTGCGCCAGCCCCACGAGCGACGACACGATCGTCGCGTGCGCGTCGTCGGTGAGCATGTCGCGCACGAACGCCCGGTCGATCTTGAGCTCGGCGAGGTGCAGCCGCGAGAGGTACCCCAGCGACGTCTGGCCCTGGCCGAAGTCGTCGAGGCTGATGGCGATGCCGGCTCCGCTCAGCTGGGCCAGCGTGGCGGTCGCGCGCTCGAGGTCGGCGAACACCGCCGTCTCGGTGATCTCGAGCACCAGTCGCGACGTCGGCACGCCGGCCGTCGCGACGGCGGCCAGCACGCGCGAGGCGAAGTCGGGCTGGGTGAGGTTGCGCGCCGACACGTTCACCGACACGCGCGCCGTCGCCGGCACGGCCATTCGCCCGAGGTCGCGCAGGGCGCGCCGCACCACCCAGTCGGTGAGCGGCTCGATGAGACCAGTGCGCTCGGTCAGTGGCAGGAACGAGTCCGGGTAGACCAGGCCGTGCCGCGGGTGGTGCCAGCGCAGCAGCGCCTCCACACCCACGACGCGGCCGTCGTCGAGGCTGAGCTTGGGCTGGTAGTGCAGCACCAGCTCGTCGAGGTCCATGGCGCGCTGCAGCTCACCGACCATGGCCAGCCGGTCGGCGTCGAAGTGGTTGAGCGCGCTGTCGTAGCGCACCACGCCGTCGGTGCTGGCCTTGGCGACGTACATCGCGATCTCGGCGCGCTGCAGCAGCGTGTCGGGCGCCCGGCCGTCGTCGCCGACCAGGACGAAGCCGATGCTCGCCTCGCTCGACAGCGTGATCCCCGACAGGTCGAGGTCGTCACCCAGGCGCTCGCGCAGCTGCAGGAAGCGCGCGCGGGCCGCTTCGGCAGACGTGACGTCGGGCAGCACGATGCCGAACTCGTCCCCGCCCAGCCGGGCGACCAGGTCACCCGCCCGCACGGCCGCGGCGAGGCGATCGGCGAGCGCGCGCAGCAGCGCGTCACCGTTGCGGTGCCCGAGCGAGTCGTTGACCTCCTTGAAGCGGTCGAGATCGATCACCGCCACCGCGCCGGCCAGCTTGTCAGCCGTGAGCGCGGCCAGCTCGCGCTGGAACAGCCGCCGGTTCGGCAGGCCGGTCAGCTGGTCGTACTCGGCGAGGTAGGCGTTGTGGCGTCCGTGCTGGCGCAGCCGTCGGGTCGTCGTGAGGGCGAGTCCGAGCAGCACGAGGTAGAGCGCCGACAGCCCGATCACCAGCAGCCGGTGCAGGCGGTGCAGCCCGGCGTCGATCTCGGCCTGGATGGGCGCGTACGGCAGGTAGACCTCGAGCACGCCCAGGGCGGCCTGGGGGTCACCGAGGGGCTGGTAGGCCTCGATCGCGGGGACGCCCGCCGGGCCGTTGTCGTTGCTGTCAGCGTTGAGCCGCGTCAGCCGCAGCACGCTGTGCCCGGTGGCGGCGTCGAGCGCCTCGTCGTCGACCGGGCCGGTGAAGCCGCTGCCGTCGTCGGAGAACACCACGTGGCCGTCGGGGGCGTGCACCCGCAGGCGCAGCACTCGACCCGAGGCCTCCAGCCGCGCGGTCACCGCCCGCATGCCCGTGATCGTCTGGATGTCGAGGTCGTCGTCGACCGGCAGGCCGCCGAGCAGCGGCTCGACGCTCGCCTGGGCCATCAGCTCGACCTGGGCCCGGCCCTCGGCCAGCCCCCGCTGCTGCGACCCCGCGCTGAACGAGCGCGACAGCGCAAGACCCATCGCGACCACGACGACCAGGCTCACCGCGGCGAACGCGACGAACACCCGGCCGACGGAGGCGGGGGGTGAGTCCACGGTCGGCACGGCCGCCTATCGACCGACCGCGAGCGCCGGTTGAGCCTGCGGGCGCAGCCGCCCCCGGATGGCGGAAAGGTCACGCACCGCAACCTCACGTCTGTCCGCCCGCGGGCGTTGGCCAGGTATGAGCACCGCTGCGGCCACCCCGCCCGCCAGGCCACCCGCCCGCCCCGCCGAGGCGGACGGCCCGTCACCGGCGTCCCGCCTCGCTGCCGCGGCGATCGGCGTCACCGTGCTGCTGTGGGCCTCGGCGTTCGTGGCGATCCGGCACGTGGGCGACGCCGTGTCGCCGGCGGCTCTCACCTTGGGCCGCTGCCTCGTGGCCAGTCTGCTGCTCGGGTTGCTGCTGGCGCGACGTCACCGCCGCGCGCCGGTGGCCCGCCCGAGCCGGCGGGACGGCGTGCGCCTGCTGCTGATCGGCGTCCTGTGGTTCGGGCTCTACAACGTCGCGCTCAACGCGGCCGAGCAGCGCGTGGACGCCGGCACTGCCGCCATGCTGGTCAACATCGGCCCGTTGCTGGTGGCGGTGCTGGCGGCCGTGGTGCTCGGCGAGGGCTTCCCCCGCCACCTCGTGGTGGGCAGCGTCGTGGCCTTCGGTGGTGTCGTGCTCATCGGCGTCGCCACGGCGCGGGCGTCGGGCGCCGTCGGGGCCGGCGCGGACGCCCAGACCGTGGGCGCGGTGCTGTGCCTCGTCGCCGCGGTCGCGTACGCCGTGAGCGTCGTGGCGCAGAAGCCGCTGCTCGCGCGGATGCCGGCTCTGCAGGTCACCTGGATCGCCTGCACCGTGGGGGCGGTCGCCTGCCTGCCCGCGGCCCCTAACCTGGTGCGCGAGCTCGCGGCCGCCGACCTCTCGACGTCGGCGTGGGTGGTCTACCTCGGCGTCGGGCCGTCGGCGGTGGCTTTCACCACGTGGGCCTACGCGCTGGCGCGCACCAGCGCAGGGCGGCTGGGCTCCACCACCTACCTCGTGCCCGCGATCGCCTCGCTGCTCGCGTGGGGGCTGCTGGGCGAGGTGCCCGCCGCGCTGTCGCTGGTGGGCGGCGTGGTCTGCCTGCTCGGGGTGGCCGTCGCGCGCCGGGCGCCGCGGGCCACCCGCCGCGGGAGCGCCGCGTGATCGCCGACGACCTGCGAGCGCCGTTGGTGCACGATGGCCGGGTGCTGCGCTGGACGCTCGTGCCGAGCCCTGTCGACGACCTGCTCGCCGTCTCGGACGGTGAGGCGTTGACGGCGCTGTGGTTCAGCCCGCACACGCGGTGGTCGGCGGCCCACCCCGACGCCCAGCGCGACGACGGCCTGCCCCTCTTCGCCGACGTGCGGCGGCAGCTCGACGCCTACTTCGCCCGTGAGCTGCGAGAGTTCGACCTTCCGCTGGCGCCGCGGGGCAGCGCCTTCCAGCAGCGGGTGTGGGCGGCGTTGCGCGAGATCCCGTGGGGGCAGACCCGCTCCTACGGCGAGATCGCCGCGCGACTGGGGCTGGGGCCGGAGGCGTCCAGGGCGGTGGGTACGGCCAACGGAGCCAACCCGATCCCGGTGATCGTGCCGTGCCACCGGGTGATCGGCGCCGACGGGACGCTCACCGGGTTCGCCGGTGGGCTGCCTCGCAAGCGCTTCCTGCTCGACCTCGAGGCCGACCTGCTGTTCTGATGGGCGGCATGGACCCCACCGCCACGCCGTCCGGCGCCGCCCTGCCCCAGCCGCTCGCCGACCTGCTGCGCGGGGCGCGCCGCGGCGTGCTCGCCACGCTCAAGCGCGACGGCCGCCCCCAGCTGTCGACGGTGTCGTACGCCGTCGACCCGCAGTCGATGCTGGTGCGCATCTCGACCCGCAGCCCCCTCGCCAAGACCGCCAACCTGCGCCGCGACCCCCGGCTCAGCCTGCACGCGTCGAGCGCCGACGGGTGGTCGTACGTCGTCGCCGAGGGGCGCGCCCAGCTCGGCGTCGTGGCGCGCGACCCGCACGACGCCACGGTCGAGGAGCTGGTCGACCACTACCGCACGCTCAGCGGCGAGCACCCCGACTGGGACGAGTTCCGCCAGGCGATGGTCGACGAGGAGCGGCTGGTGCTCAGCTTCGTCCCCGACCGCCTCTACGGCCTCGCCCGCTGACCCACCCCCAGACCTGCCCCACCCGCACGGGCGGGGTGGGGCTGGTGCGAGGTCAGGACAGGCGGCGCGCTTGCTGCAACCGGCGGGTGGCGCGGCGGGCGGCGCGCAGCTCGCGCAGCACCGGACGACCGATGACGCCGGCCACGAGCAGGCTCCCGAGCGCCGCGAGCCCGAACCACGGGTCGGGCCGGCTCAACGCCACGGCCCCGAGCACGACCGCGACCACTGCCAGCACGAGGAGCAGCTGGAGCGGCCGGCGTCCGGAGTGGAAGCCGGTGAACGGGAGGGGCTCGCTGCCGTCACCCTCGGCCACGACCGGCCCGAGCCCGAGGTGGCGGCGCGCGGGGGTGACGGGCACGAGTACGCCGCCGCTGGCGTCCGGGTCGACGAGCAGGTCGACGTCCGGTGCGGCCCACAGCCCCAGCAGCTCGCGCAGCGACAGCTCACGCACGGTGACCGCAGGGGCGTCCGCCGCGTGCTCGTGCCACCACGCCGCGAGCAGGGCGCGGTCGGTGCAGGCGACGACGACCCGCCGTCCGTCGTGCTCGACCACCACGCTGCGGTCGTCGGGGGTGCGCGCCACGGTGAGCGGACGGCGCGCGAGGGCGTCCAGCAGGGGCGCGTCGACGGCGTCCGGCTCGCTCATGCGCCGAGCCTACGGCGGCTCCTCACCCGCCCCACTCCCGGCCGCCGCAGGCTCGGCGCGGTGGCACCCTGCTGCCATAGGAGTGCAGCAGGGTGCCCCAGTGGCCACACGGCAGTGAAGTGATCCTCCCCAGCGGCGCCCCGGCGTGCCTGATCACGTGGGGGAGGCCGGACGACGGCGAGCGGCGCGCCGCTAGAGCTGCGGGCCCCGGGGCGACAGGCGAGCCCACACGACCTTGCCCGTGGGCGTGCGCGCCCACCCGAGCGCGCGGCTCACCCGGGCCACGATCATCAGCCCACGCCCGTTGTCGGCCAGCGGACCGTCGTCGCGCAGCTGGGGCGGAGCACTGCTGCTGTCGGTCACCGCCACGACGAAGTCCCCGTCGAGCTGCTGGACGGCGAGCGAGACCCCACCCGGCGCGTGCCGCACGCTGTTGGTCACCAGCTCGCTGGCCACGAGCGCAGCGCGCCGCAGCACCTGCTCGTCGGCGCCGGTCAGCGCCTGGGTCACGAGGCGTCGCGCGAGCGGTGCACTGCTCGCCACCGGCCGCAGCGGCCACTCGCCGACGGCCATGCCGTCAGGCGGCTCAGCGGCAGGCACCACACGCACCGACATCGGGTCTCCTTCGGACCTGTCGTACCGTTCCGTACCGTTCCAGGCCCCCCGTTCGGACCCTCGCCTCCACCGTATCGCCGGTCTCACGAGCGGGCGCGTCGTGCACGATCCGGACACAATGCGTCGATGGACGACCCACAGGCCGCCAGCGAGCGCCCCACGGACGACGAGCACGTCGGCCAGCGCGACCTCGCCGCCTGGCCGACCGCCGCCGGACGCCGGGTGGCGGGCTGGGCGGCGCGCCTCGCCCGATGGGCGCAACCGCACGGCGTCGCGCTGCTGACCCTCGCCGTCGGCATCGCCGTGTTCGCGTTGCACCTGGGGTGCCGAGGAGGTGTACGACCAGGTCGCGGACGCCGACGGGCTGGCCGGCCTCGACCACCCGGTGCTCGAGGCAGCGAAGGCGATGCGGACGCCGGGACTGACGCGCGTCGTGCAGGTCTACACCACCATCGGCGGGCCGATCGGCATGCCCGTGCTCGCCACCGTGGTCCTGGCGTTGCTGGCGTGGCGCTGGCGCGCGTGGGACCCCGTGCTGCTCGGCCTGGCGACGGGGGCCGGGTCCCTCGCGATGACCGTGGTGGGCAAGGTCGTCGTCGGGCGAGTGCGGCCGCCGCTGGCCGACGCGGTGCCGCCCTACGAGCAGTCGTTCTCGTTCCCGAGCGGGCACTCGCTGAACGCCATGGCACTCGCCGGCATCACGGCGTACGTCGTGGTGCGACGGCTGCGCACGCGCCGCGCCCGCGTGGTGACGGTCGTGCTCGCGGCCACCTTCGGCGTCACGATGGGGCTGACCCGCGTCTACCTCGGCCACCACTGGCTCACCGACGTCGTCGTCGCGTGGGCGCTGGCCCTCGGCTGGCTGTCGGTGGTGATCACCGCTCACCGGCTGTTCCTCACCACCCGGCGGCGCCTGCCGGACGACCGCACCCAGCCGGCTCGCGCGTGAGACGTCGGTCTCAGCCCGCGAGCCGCACTGCCCACCGGGCGGCGGCGCTGAGACACTGGACGTCGTGACGTTCTTGCAGTCCCGCAAGCTCGCCGATGTCTGCTACGACATCCGCGGGCCGGTGCTGGCCGAGGCCCAGCGGCTCGAGCGCGAGGGTCACCGCATCCTGAAGCTCAACATCGGCAACCCCGCGCCGTTCGGGTTCGAGGCGCCCGAGGGGATCCTGGCCGACGTCGTCGCCGCGCTGCCCACCGCCCAGGGCTACTGCGACTCGCAGGGGCTGGTGTCGGCGCGCCGTGCGGTGGTGCAGTACCACCAGGCCAAGGGCGTCCAGGGCATCGACGTCGACGACATCTACCTCGGCAACGGGGTCAGCGAGCTCATCGTCATGGCGCTGCAGGCCTTGCTCGACAACGGTGACGAGGTGCTGATCCCGGCGCCCGACTACCCGTTGTGGACGGCGGCGGTGTCGCTCGCCGGGGGGCGTCCGGTGCACTACCTGTGCGACGAGAGCGCCGGCTGGCAGCCCGACCTCGACGACCTCGCCGGCAAGATCACCGACCGCACCAAGGCGATCGTGGTGATCAACCCCAACAACCCCACCGGCGCCGTCTACGGCACGCAGGTGCTCGAGGGCATCGCCGACCTGGCGCGGCGGCACGGCCTGATGCTGCTCAGCGACGAGATCTACGACCAGATCCTGTACGGCGACGCCACCCACACCGCGACGGCGGCGATCGCGCCCGACGTGCTGTGCCTGACCTTCAACGGGCTGTCGAAGGCGTACCGCCTCGCCGGCTTCCGGTCGGGCTGGCTGGTGGTGTCGGGGCCGACGTCCGAGGCGCGCAGCTACATCGAGGGCCTGACGATCCTGGCGAACATGCGGCTGTGCGCCAACGTGCCCGCCCAGCACGCCATCGCCACCGCGCTCGGGGGGCGGCACGGCCTGGACGAGCTGGTGCTGCCCGGCGGGCGCCTGCGCGAGCAGCGCGACACCGCGCTGCGGCTGCTCACCGACATCCCCGGCGTCTCGTGCGTCGAGCCGGACGGCGCCCTGTACCTCTTCCCCCGCCTCGACCCCGGCGTCTACGCCGTCAAGGACGACCAGCAGCTCGTGCTCGAGCTGCTGCGCGAGCAGCACCTGCTGCTGGTGCAGGGCACCGGGTTCAACTGGCCCGATCCCGACCACCTGCGCATCGTGACCCTGCCGCACGTCGACGACCTCACCGAGGCCATCGGGCGCCTCGGTGAGTTCCTCGCCCCCCGCCGCTGACCTCTCCCGCCTGTTGGCCGCGGTGGCACCCCGCGGCCAACCTATGGCGGTAGGGGCACCCAGTCGCCAGCGCCGAGTGAAGTGATCTTCCCCAGACGTCCGGCTGGCAGACCTGCGCGCAGAGCACCCCGCGCCGTGTGACACCATCCCCGCATGCGAGTCGACCACGTGTCCTACGCCGCAGAGAGCGGTGGCCTGCACGACACCGCCGAGCGTCTCGCCGAGCAGCTCGGCGTCGCGGCGGTGGACGGCGGGGTGCACCCCCGGTTCGGCACCCGCAACGTGATCCTGCCGCTGGCGGAGCGCCGCTACGTCGAGGTCGTCGAGGTGCTCGACCACCCGGCGTCCGACAAGGCGCCCTTCGGCCAGGCCGTCCGGGCCCGCAGCGAGGCCGGCGGCGGTTGGCTCGGCTGGGTCGTGGCCGTCGACGACATCCACCCGGTCGAGGAGCGCCTCGGTCGCGAGTCGGTGCCCGGAAACCGGCACCGCCCGGACGGCGTCGAGCTGCGCTGGCGCCAGATCGGCGTCAAGGGCTTGCTGGCCGACCCCCAGCTGCCGTTCGTGCTGCAGTGGGAGACCCCGGACGACCTGCACCCCTCCACCGCGGGCCCCTCCGACGTCCGCCTCGCGGGTCTGCAGATCGCAGGCGACGCCCACCGGGTCACCGACTGGCTCGGCCTGCCCTCGACCTACGTCGCCCAGGACGTCGCGTTCCAGTTCGTGGCGCCCCACGGCACCCCGGGGCTGCTGGCCTGCACCTTCGACACCCCCAACGGCGCCGTCACCGTCTGAGTCCGCACCGCGGGCTGGCAGGGTGGGCCTCGTGGACGTTCGCGTGGGCCTGTGCGGGTGGACGGTGTCGCAGGCGTCGTACGTGCGGCGCTTTCCGGTCGTGGAGGTGCAGCACACGTTCTACGAACCGCCTCCAGACGCCACGTTGGCGCGCTGGCGGGCGCAGGCGCCGGCCGACTTCGAGTTCACGATCAAGGCGTGGCAGGTCGTCACCCACGAGTCCACCAGCCCCACGTACCGGCGGATGAAGCGACCGCTTCCGGACGGCGACCACGGACAGGTCGGAGCGTTCCGGACGACGCCCGCGGTGCTGGCAGGCTGGCAGCGAACCCTTGAGTGCGCCCGCGTCCTGCGCGCCACCGCGGTGCTGCTGCAGTGCCCACGCAGCTTCGGGCCCACGCCCGACAACGTCGCCCGGCTGCGCAGCTTCGTATCGCAGGTGCAGCGACCGGCCGGTCGGCTGCTGTGGGAGCCCCGTGGCGAGTGGCCCAGACAGCTCCTCGCGGACCTCTGCTCCGAGCTGGACCTGGTGCACGTGGTCGACCCCATGCAGACCGAGACGGTGACGCCGGAGCACACCTACTACCGGCTGCACGGCACCACCGGCTTCCGGCACGTCCACACCGACGACGAGCTGCGCCGGCTGCGCGACCTCGTCAAGGGCCGGCCGTCGCCGTACGTCATGTTCAACAACGTGTCGCGCACCAGCGACGCGGAGCGGTTCCGCGCCCTGCTGGCGCCGTGACCGCGGGCCGGCTGAGCCGGTCGGCGTCAGTCGACGAAGTCGACCAGCCGCGACGCCAGGCCGGTGTACCCGGCCGGGGTGAGGGCCTCGAGGCGCTCGCGGACGTCGTCCGGCAGGCCGAGCCCGCGGACGAACTCGCGCAGCCGCGGCCCGTCGACGCGCTGGCCGCGCGTGAGCTCCTTGAGCCGCTCGTACGGCTCCTGCATGCCCGGCGTCCCGGCCAGGCCGGCGGCGCGCATGGCCGACTGCACGGCCTCGCCGAGCACCTCCCAGTTGGCGTCGAGGTCGCGCTCCATGGCCGCAGGCGCGGGGTCGAGACCCGCGAGCCCACGCCGCACGTTGTCGATGGCCAGCAGCGAGTGGCCGAACGCCGTCCCGATGTTGCGCTGCATGGAGGAGTCGGTGAGGTCGCGCTGCAGGCGGCTGGTGACCAGCGTCTGGGCCAGCACGTCGAGCAGGGCGTTCGAGACCTCGAGGTTGGCCTCGGCGTTCTCGAACCGGATCGGGTTGACCTTGTGCGGCATGGTCGACGATCCGACCGTGCCCTGGCCACGCACCTGCACGAAGTAGCCGAGCGAGATGTACGTCCACGAATCGGTGCACAGGTTGTGCAAAACTCTGTTGAAACGCGCCAGGTCGCTGTAGAGCTCGGCCTGCCAATCGTGCGACTCGATCTGGGTGGTGAGCGGGTTCCAGGTGAGGCCGAGGTGCTCGACGAAGGTGCGTGAGACCTCCGGCCAGTCCGTGCCCGGCACGGCCGCCACGTGGGCGCCGAAGGTGCCGGTGGCCCCGTTGATCTTGCCGAGGTACTCCGCGGCGGCGATCCGGCGCAGCTGGCGGCGCAGGCGGTGGGCCAGTACGGCGAGCTCCTTGCCCAGCGTCGTGGGCGTGGCGGGCTGGCCGTGCGTGTGGGCCAGCATCGGCTGGTCGCGCAGGGCACGCGCGAGGTCGGCGACGTCGTCCGCGAGCGCCTCGGCAGCCGGCAGCCACACCTGCTGGACGGCGCCACGCACCATCAGCGCGTACGACAGGTTGTTGACGTCCTCGCTGGTGCACCCGAAGTGCACCAGCTCGCTCAGCTCGCCCAGCCCGAGCGCGGCCATCCGACGCTTGAGGTAGTACTCGACCGCCTTGACGTCGTGCACGGTCTCGCGCTCGATCTCGCCGAGCTCGGCGACGTCGTCCGGGCCGAAGCCGTCGACCACCGCGCGCAGGGCGGCCACCTCGTCTTCGGTGAGCGCGCGGACGCCGGGCACCGCCCCCGTGCGGCTGAGGTGGGCGAGCCACTCGATCTCGACGCGCACGCGCTCGCGGTTGAGCGCGGCTTCGGACAGGTGCTCGACGAGGGGGGCGACGACCGCGCGGTAGCGACCGTCGAGGGCTCCGAGCGCGATACCGGCGTCTGCGAGGGGCGTGGAGGTCACGGGCTTCATGGTCCCAGATCCGCGGCCCGGCCCTTCACCCCCTTCCGCCCCTCGAGCCCTTTCCGCCTCCAGCACCGGTTTGCGCCCGGCAGCCGCGGCTCGGGCGGCGGACGCATGCGCGCTTGCGCCACCCAGACCGCGGCTGAGCCGCGCAAAGCGGCACGAGCGGCGGAATGCGGCCTGAGCGGCGGAAGGGATCAGTCGGCGGGGTCGCCGACCACGATGTTGAGGCTGCGCGGCCAGCTGAAGTACCGCACCGACAGGTTGATGAGCGCGGCGAGCCGGTTGCGCCCGCCCATGAGCTCGAACAGGTGCAGGCCCAGCCACGCGAGCCAGGCCACGAGGCCTTTCAGCCGCAGCCCGAACGGGAACTCCACCACCGCGTCGCTGCGCCCGATCGTGGCCATGCTGCCCTTGTCGCGGTAGCGGAACGTCTCGGTCGGCGAGCCCGCGAGCAGCCGCCGGATCTGCACGCCCGCGTGCTTGCCGCCCTGGATCGCCGGCTGGGCCACCTGCGGCAGGTTCTCGGGGTCGAGCGCCACGTCGCCGACGGCGAAGATCTCGGGGTGGCCGGTGACGCGCAGGTCGGGGCCGACGTCGATCCGGCCGCCGCGCCCGGTGGGCAGCCCCCAGTCGCCCACGATCGGAGAGGCCGTGATGCCCGTCGCCCACACGACGGCCGCCGCCGGGATCGTCTGCTCCTCGCCGTCCGGGCCCTTGACGACGACGGCGTCCTCGCGCACCTGCTGCACCGACGTCCCGAGTCGCAGGTCGACGCCCCGCTCGCGCAGCTCCTTGGCGGCGTACGCCTGCAGCTGGGGGTGGAACGGCCCGAGGACGACGTCTGTCATCTCCACCAGCACGATGCGCACGCGCGAGATGTCGAGCGTGCGGTAGGCGATGGGCACGGCGGCGTTGCGCAGCTCGGCGAGCGAGCCGGCCATCTCCACGCCCGTGGCGCCACCGCCGACCACCACCACGGTGGGGTCGGGCGCACCCTCGCGGTCCTGGGCGGCGTCCTCGATGGCGGTGAGGATGCGGTCGCGCGTCCTGATCGCGCCGCTGCGCGTGTAGATCGTGAGCGCGTGCTCCTGCGCGCCGTCGATGCCGAAGAAGTTCGCGGTGACCCCGCAGCCGATGATCAGGTAGTCGTACGGCACTGGGTCGAGGCCCTCGAGCTGCACCAACCGCTGCTCGGTGTCGACGCCGGTCACCGTGGCGCGCAGGAAGTCGGCGTTGCGGTACCGGCTGGTGAAGGCGCGCAGCGCGTAGGTGACGTCACCGGGGTTCAGCCCACCGGTCGCTACTTGGTACAGCAGCGGCTGGAACGTGTTGTACCCGTGCCGGTCGATGAGCAGCACGTCGACGTCGGCCACGCTGAGCTCGCGTACGGCCGACAGGCCGGCGAAACCGCCTCCGACGACGACGACGCGCGGACGCTTCGAGCGGGGGTTGATCATGTGAACAGCCTCCTCGCTCGCACGGCGAGCCGCATCTCGCCGGCGTGGTTAGCATCGCCCCATGGCTGACACGAACCCCCGGCAGAACGTCACCTTCGCCAGCAACGGCCACCAGGCCCACGGGTACCTGGCCGTTCCGAGCTCCGGCAGTGGGCCGGGCGTCGTGCTCATCCAGGAGTGGTGGGGCCTCGACGACCACATGGTCGACGTCGCCGACCGGCTCGCGGGCGAGGGCTTCGTGGTGCTCGCGCCCGACCTCATGGGTGGCCGCGTGGCCCACGACTCGGACGAGGCCGGAGAGATGATGCAGCAGCTGCCGGTCGAGCAGGCCGCGCGCGACCTCGGTGGCGCCGTCGACTACCTGCTGGCGCACGACGCCGTCACGTCGCAGACCGTCGGCACCGTCGGTTTCTGCATGGGCGGCGGCTTCGTGCTGCTGCTCGCCGCCCAGCAGGGCGAGAAGGTCAGCGCCGCCGTCCCGTTCTACGGCGTCGGCCCCGCCGTGCCCGACACCTACACCGGCGTGCGGGCCGCGGTGCAGGGCCACTACGGCGAGCGCGACGACTTCTACCCGGTCGACCAGGCGCGCCAGCAGGAGCAGCAGATCCGCGAGGAGTCCGGCGCCGACGTCGAGTTCTTCTACTACCCGGCCGGGCACGCGTTCCACAACGACAAGGACCGCCTGGGCACGTACGACGAGGAGTCGGCGAAGCTCGCGTGGTCGCGCACGGTGGACTTCCTGCGCTCGCGCGTGCGCTGACTCAGGGCGCCACACCCTCGGGCAGCGGGACGGCGTCGGTGGCCTGAGGGGGGCGCCGGCGCGCCGTCTCGGCGAGCACGATGCCGACGAGCACGACCCCGGCGCCGAGCAGCTGCACCGGGCGCAGCCGCTCCGACAGCACCCACCAGGCCACCAGGCCCGAGCCGACCGGCTCCAGCATCCCGAGGATGCCTACGCGCGCGGCCCCCACTCGTCCGACGGCGAGCAGCACCAGCCCGAACGACGTCACGGTGCCGAGCAGCACGATCCCGGCCACGAGCACGCCGACGGGCACGTCGACACCGCCAGGCAGCGGCGCCGGGCGGGTGAGCGCTTCGAAGGGGAAGCTCCACCACGGCACGACCGCGGCCCACAGCAGAGCCGAGAACGAGAAGATCCAGGCCATGAGCGAGACGGGGTCGCGCTGCCCGAGGCCGCGCTCACCCATGAGGTAGTAGGTCGCGAGCGCTGCCGCGGCACCGAGGCCGGCCAGCACGCCCACGCCGTCGAGCGTGAGCCCGTCCCAGACCTGGGCCACGAGCGCCAGGCCGCCGAGGCACAGCGCGAGCGCGGCCCACACCCGCGAGCGCACGGCCTCGCCCCGGGCGAACCGCACCCACAGGGCGACCATGAGGGGCGCGGTGTACTCGAGCAGCAGCGCGACGCCCACTGGCATGCGCGACAGGGCGACGAAGTACAGCCACTGCACCATCGCGATGCCGCAGATGCCGTAGACCGCGAGGAACCCCAGCTCGCGGCGCGAGACGCGCAGCGTGCGCGGGCGAGTGATCGCCGTGAAGGCGAGCAGCAGGACGGCGGCCCCGGCCGAGCGCAGCGACACCAGCTCGATCGAGGTCAGGCCGTGCTGCAGCACGAGCTTGCTCGCGGTGGCGTTGAGCGAGAACAGCACCGATGCCGCCACGGCGAACGCCACGCCCGACGCCGCCCGGGCGCTGCTGTTCCTCACCCCCGCACGCTACCCACCCCCGGCAAATTCCCCGGAACTTGTACGCCTGGCGGACTCCAGGCGTACAAGTTCTTGGGAATCTGCCGGGGGGTGGGGAGGGGTCAGCCGGCGGGTGGGACGGCCGGCGCGGCCTCGCGCAGCGCCGGCAGCAGCTCGGCCTCGGCGAACCGGCAGAACTCCTCCTGGCTGTCGGCGCCCACCTGGATCAGCGCGATGTCGGTGAACCCGGCGTCCCAGTAGGCCGAGACGGCTTTGACGATCGGGTCGACGTCGGGCCCGCACGGGATCGACTCGGCGACGTCCTCGGGGCGCACGAACTGCGAGGCCGCGGCGAACCCGGCCGTCGTGGGCAGGTCGGCGTTCACGGCCCACCCGCCGCCGAACCAGCGGAACTGCTCGTGCGCGGTGTGCACGGCGGCGTCGCGGTCAGGCCCCCAGCACACCGGGATCTGGCCGATGGTGCGCGACGCCGGCTGCCCGGCGTCCTTGCGGTGCTGGGCCCAGCCCTGCACGAGGTCGCCCTCGGGCTGGACGGCGATGAGGTGGTCGGCCAGCGGCGCGAACCGCTCGATCGAGCGCGCCCCCGACACGGCGGCGGCGATGGGCACGGGCTGCTCGGGCAGGTCCCACAGGCGCGCAGACTCCACCCGGAAGTGCTCGCCGGTGTAGTCGATCAGCTCGCCGGTGAACAGCTCGCGGATGATCTCGATCGCCTCCGCGAGCATCTCCTGTCGCACGCGCACCGATGGCCAGCCCCGCCCGACGACGTGCTCGTTGAGGTTCTCGCCCGCACCGACGCCGAGGGTGAAGCGACCGCCCGACAGCAGGCCCATGGTCGCGGCCTTCTGCGCCACGACGGCGGGGTGGTAGCGCTGCGTGGGGCAGGTCACGTAGGTCATCAGCTCAACCTGCTCGGTCACCTGGCTGACCGCGCCCAGGGTCGACCACGCGTACGACGCGTGGCCCTGGGCCTCGAGCCACGGGAAGTAGTGGTCGCTGCTCACCTCGAAGTCGAACCCTGCGCGCTCGGCGAGCTGGGCGTCGCGCACCAGCTGGGTCGGCCCGGCCTGCTCGGTCATGAGGGTGTACCCGAAACGTGTCATGGCTCGACGCTGGCACGGCGAGCCGCACGCCGCACTCGCGGCGCGATGGAATACCCCATGGGGGTACTGTGTTGGCGAAGCCATGGACCACTCGATGCACACCGACCACGCCTCCCACGGCACCGCCGGCTCCGCCACGTGGCGGATGGCCGCTCAGGCGACGCTGCACTGCCTCACCGGCTGCGCCATCGGCGAGGTGCTCGGCATGGTGATCGGGACGGCGCTCGGCTGGCACAACGCCGCCACCGTTGTGCTGTCGATCGCCCTGGCGTTCGTCTTCGGCTACGGCCTCACGATGCGCGGCGTGCTGCGCTCGGGCCTCGACCTCGCCGGCGCGGTGAAGGTGGCGCTGGCCGCCGACACCGTCTCGATCGCGGTGATGGAGGTCGTCGACAACGGCTTCGTGCTCGCGGTGCCGGGTGCGATGGACGCCGGGCTGGGCAGCGTGCTGTTCTGGGGCTCGCTGATCGCCTCGCTCGCCATCGCGTTCGTCGTCACCACGCCGGTGAACAAGTGGATGATCGGCCGCGGCAAGGGCCACGCCGTCGTCCACGCGATGCACTGACGCCCTCGAGGACGCCGGCCAGCGCCCGCCCGACTCAGTCGTGCGGGCGCTGGTCGACGATCCGGCGCGCCTTGCCGATGCTGCGCTCGACACCACCGGGCTCGACGACGCGCACACCGGCCGTGATGCCGATGCGGTGCTTGATCATGCCGGAGACCTGCCGGCCGAGGCCCTCACGCTCGGCTGAGCCGAGTCCCTCCTCGGCCTCGACCAGCACGGTGAGCTCGTCCATCCGCCCCGGCCGCGTGAGCACGCACTGGAAGTACGGCGTGAGGCCCGGGGTCGCCAGCACGAGCTCCTCGATCTGGGTGGGGAAGACGTTGACGCCTCGCACGATCATCATGTCGTCGGTGCGTCCGGTGATCTTCTCCATGCGCCGCATACCCGGACGCGCCGTCCCCGGCAGCAGCCGCGTGAGGTCGCGGGTGCGGTAGCGCACCACCGGCATCGCCTGCTTGGTGAGCGAGGTGAACACCAGCTCCCCCACTTCGCCCTCGGCCACGGGCTCCTCGGTCACCGGGTCGATGACCTCGGGGTAGAAGTGGTCCTCCCAGATGTGCAGGCCGTCCTTGGTGTCGACGCACTCCTGCGCGACGCCTGGCCCCATCACCTCCGACAGCCCGTAGATGTCGACGGCGTGCATGCCCGCGCGCTGCTCGATCTCGCGGCGCATCGCGTCCGTCCACGGCTCGGCGCCGAAGATGCCCACCTGCAGCGACGACGTCGCGGGGTCGATACCCGCACGCTCCATCTCGTCGAGCACCGACAGGAAGTACGACGGCGTCACCATGATCACGCGCGGGCCGAAGTCCGTGATGAGCTGCACCTGGCGCTCGGTCATGCCACCGCTGACGGGGACGACGGTGCAGCCCAACGCCTCTGCGCCGTAGTGCGCGCCCAGGCCGCCAGTGAACAGCCCGTAGCCGTAGGCGACGTGCACGACGTCGCCCGGACGCCCACCCGCCGCCCGGATCGAGCGCGCCATGAGCCCGGCCCAGGTCGCGATGTCCTGCCCGGTGTAGCCGACGACCGTGGGACGCCCGGTGGTGCCGGACGACGCGTGCACGCGGTTCACCTGCTCGCGCGGCACGGCGAACATGCCGAAGGGGTAGTTGTCGCGTAGGTCGGCCTTCGACGTGAACGGCGCGTGGCGCACGTCGTCGAGGCTGGTCACCTCGCGGGGGTCGAAACCCTTGGCGTCAAAGGCTTCCCGGTAGTGCGGCACGTTCTCGTAGGCGTGCGTCAGCGACCATCGCAGCCGCTCGAGCTGGGTGGCGCGCAGCTCGTCGACTGACCAGCGCTCGGCGGCGTCGTACAGGTCGGGACGGTCGTCGATCTCAGGAAGGCTCACGACTTCTCCTCTGTCACAACGCTTTCCACACCAGGAATGGGACGGCCGAGCGAGCGCGAACGACCCCGGAAGATCGCGATGAGCACGCCGTCGGACTCGCGCGTCACGCGGACGTCGGTGCTGCCGCTGCGCCCGAACACGTCGGTCTCCACGGCGTGGGCCACCAGGACGTCGCCGAGCCGGGCCGGCGCCGCGAAGGTGATGTCGCAGCCGGCGGCCACCGTGACGACCCCGTGGGTGTTGCACGCCACGGCGAACGCGCTGTCGGCGAGCGCGAAGATGAAGCCGCCGTGGGTGATCGCGTGGCCGTTCACCATGTCGTCGCGCACGGGCATCCGCAGCCGGGCGGTGCTGGGGCCGACGTCCAGCAGCTCGATGCCCAGCCCGGCGCTGGCGCGGTCCTCGGCCAGCATCGCCTCGGCGCTGCGGCGGGCGAGCGCCTGCAGGTCAGAGGTCACGCAGCCGCACCCCCCGCACCGAGGCGAGCTGGAAGCCGGGGGAGGGGCGGTACCGCCCGATCGGGAACTGGTCGTTCAGCTCGCTCACGAACCAGGCGACGTCGACGCCCGCCTCCGCCAGCCGGTCACCCCACTGCAGCGGCCCCGAGGGATAGCTGGTGCCCAGGATCATGGCGACGTCGACGTCCTCGGCGCTCGCCTCGCGCCGCAGCAGCAGCTCGACCGCCTCGTTCACCAGCATCGAGACGGTGCGCGCGACGACGCCCGCGGGCGTCGGGCCGACCACGCTCACCGCGACGCCGGCGGCCTGGCACAGTGCCACCGCGGCCTCCACCGCCTCCTGCGGGCACTGTGGTGAGGGCGACAGGACGACCCGCGTGCACGTCGCGGGGTCGTGCGCCCAGTCGAGGTGCACGACGCCGCCCTCGCCGGCGGCCCAGTCGTCGAGCGGGCTCGAGCCGTTGACCTCGCGCAGCACGGCCCCGCCGGGCAGCTCGATGCCCACCTCGTCGTCGTCCTCGAGGTCCTCGACGTCGAGCAGCAGCCGCTCGATGGTGACTCCGCCGGCCTCGATGCGGTGCAGGAATGGCCGCATGACGCAGAACCCGTCGTCGTCGTCTACGTGGTGCAGCACCGCCTGGGCGGGAGCCGGCCGCGGCGGCTCCGTGGCCGGCTCGGCGTCCGCAGGCTTGCCGTCCGGCCCGTAGGCGAAGACACCGCGGCCGGTCTTGCGGCCGTACCGCCCGGCGTCGACCAGCCGCTGCTGGAACACCGTGGGGGCATAGCGGGGGTCGTGGAACGTCGAGGCCCACACCGACTTCGACACCGCGAGGTTGACGTCCTGCCCCACGAGGTCGGTGAGCTCGAAGGGCCCGAGCGGGAAGCCGCCGGCCTCGCGCAGCACGGCGTCGATGGTGGCGGGATCGGCAACCCCCTCCTCCACCATCCGCTGCGCCTCGCCGTAGTACGGACGGGCCACGCGGTTGACGATGAAGCCCGGCGTCGAGGTGCACACCACGGGCGTCTTGCCCCACGAACGGGCCAGCTCGATGGCGGCATCCACCACCGCCTCGGACGTCGCGTCGCCGCGCACCACCTCGACCAGCCGCATGCGGTCGGCGGGGTTGAAGAAGTGCAGGCCGACCACC
Organism: Angustibacter sp. Root456; assembly: GCF_001426435.1. NCBI lineage: Bacteria > Bacillati > Actinomycetota > Actinomycetes > Kineosporiales > Kineosporiaceae > Angustibacter > Angustibacter sp. Root456. The sequence goes on from NZ_LMER01000020.1 coordinate 543,494, forward strand.
CGCTCGGGTCGCTGCAGCGCAGCCGCCACCGCCGTCACCGACAGCGACGAGGTGTTGGTGGCGAGCAGCGCGTCGTCGCCCACCACCGCCTCGAGGTCGCGGAACAGCGCGCGCTTGACCTCGAGGTCCTCAGCCACCGCCTCGACGACGAGCGCCACGTCGCGCAGGTCGGCCACCGACGCGGCTGCGCAGAGGCGATCGCTCGCCGACCGGGCGCCGTCGGCGTCGACCTTGCCGCGCTCGGCGAGCGACGCCAGCTTGGCGCGCAGCTGGTCGACCGCCGCCTGCGCCGCGCCCTCTCGCACGTCGAGGATCCGCACGGGGTGCCCCGACTGGGCCGCGACGAGGGCGATCCCGGCCCCCATCGTGCCGGCGCCGACGACGGCGACGGGTGATCCGGGCGCGGGGAGCGTCACGCGGGTCCTCCTCGGTGGGTGCTGGCGGTGGGGCGCTGCAGCTCGGGCGGATAGGGTCACCGTATGAGTGCAGAGTCGCACGCAGGAACCTACGCCCACGAGGCCGAGGCGCCGCGCAGCCCGTTCTCCCTGCCCGCTCACCCGGTGCCCGAGACGGCCCCGACGGCGGCGCGCGATCTGGTCGAGAAGCACCGGGGCACGGTCGACGACGCGCTCGCGGCCGCCGTCTCCCGCTCGTACTACTCCCGCTACCCGGAGTCCCCGTCGCCGCGCGTGTACGGCGAGGGTGCGGCTGAGGCCGGCCAGCAGGCCTTCGAGGGCCACCTGACCCGCGAGTTCGACGAGCTCGACGACCAGCCCGCCACCGACGGGCGGGTCGGTGACGAGGTGTCGCCGTTCGGTCCGACGCTGCGCATCGGCTACCCGCACCAGGACGTCGAGCGGCTCATGACCGCCGCCCAGGACGCGATCCCGGCCTGGCGTGACGCCGGACCCGAGGTGCGCGCCGCCGTCTGCGTCGAGGCGATCGACCGCATCCACGCGCGCTCGTTCGAGATGGCGCACGCGGTGATGCACACCACCGGCCAGCCGTTCGTCATGGCCTTCCAGGCCGCCGGGCCGCACGCGCAGGACCGCGCGCTCGAGGCCGTCGCCTACGCGCTGTTCGAGCAGCGGCGCGTGCCGGCCTCCGTGGTGTGGGAGAAGCCCGCCAAGGGCGAGCCGCTGCGGATGACGAAGGACTACCGCGTCGTCCCGCGCGGCGTCGCGCTCGTGATCGGCTGCAACACCTTCCCGACGTGGAACTCCTACCCCGGCCTGTTCGCCTCGCTCGCCACCGGCAACGCGGTGGTCGTGAAGCCGCACCCGCGGGCGATCCTGCCGCTGGCCATCAGCGTCTCGGCGATCCGCAGCGCGTTGCGCGACGCCGGCTTCGACCCCGACCTCGTGACGCTCGCACCCGAGGCGGACGGCGAAGGGCTGGCGAAGACGCTCGCCCTGCACCCGGCCGTGAAGGTCATCGACTACACCGGCGGCCCGACGTTCGGCGGCTGGCTCGAGCGCGAGGCGGGCGCGGCGGGCAAGGCCGTCTACACCGAGAAGGCCGGCGTCAACACCGTCGTCGTCGACTCGGTGCCCGACCTGCGCGGTGCCCTGGGCAACCTCGCCTTCTCGTTCACGCTGTACAGCGGCCAGATGTGCACCACGCCGCAGAACGTCTACGTGCCGCGCGCCGGCGTCGACACCGACGAGGGCCACCTGTCGTTCGACGACTTCGCCGACAAGCTCGGCCAGGCCGTCTCTCGGCTCACCGGTGACGACGCGAAGGCAGTCGAGCTGCTCGGCGCCACGGTCAACGACCAGGTGCGCTCGCGGGCGTCGGGCCTGGCCGACCTCGCGTCGTCAGCCGGCGGCCGCGTCGTGCTGGACTCGCGGGCGGTCACCCACCCGACGTACCCGGACGCCGTCGTCCGCACGCCGGGCATCCTCGCCCTGGACGTCGCGGCCGAGTCGACCTACACCCAGGAGTGCTTCGGGCCGGTGGTGTTCCTCATCGCCACCGACTCCACCGAGCAGTCGCTGCAGCGCTTCCGCGACACCGTGCGCGAGCACGGCGCGATGACGGCGGCGGTGTACTCGACGTCCGACGACGTGCTGGACGCCGCGCGCGACGCCGCGGTCGACGCCGGCGTGGCGCTGAGCGAGAACCTGAACGGCCAGGTGTTCGTGAACCAGACCGCGGCGTTCAGCGACTTCCACGGCACGGGCGCCAACCCGGCGGCCAACGCGACCTACACCGACGGCGCGTTCGTGGCCAGCCGCTTCCGGGTGATCACGGCCCGCCGCCACTCCTGACGGCCTCCCCGACCGACCCCTGCCGGCAAATTCCCCGGAATCTGTACGCCTGGGCTGCTCCAGGTGTACAGATTCCGGGGAATTTGCCGTGGGCGGGGGGCTCGGAGGGGTCAGTCGTCGTCGGGCAGGACGGCGTTGAGGACGACGCTCACGAGCGTGACCACGAGGGCGCCCCAGATGGCGTCCCACCAGAAGTGGTCGATCGTCAGCGTGAGACTGGTGTGGCTCGACAGCCAGGCGGTGAGCTCGAGCATGAGGGCGTTGACGACGAAGGTCAGCAGCCCGAGCGTCAGCACGTAGAACGGGAACGCCAGCACCTTCACGACCGGTTTCACGATCGCGTTGACCAGCCCGAAGATCGCACCGATCACCACGTAGGTCAGCACGGTGCTCGCCGTGCTGTCGCGGGGGCTGCTCACCGAGATCCCGCTGACCACAAGCGTCGCGACCCAGATGGCGATGGCGTTGACGACGACCCTGACGAGGAACGACTTCATGATCGTCAGTCAACCACCGCAGACGACGGCGGGCCGGGAGGTTCGCACCTCCCGGCCNGCTCACCCGGACGCGCATCGAGGTGCCCTTCTCGTCGAGCACCTGGATGCGGACGCCCGCGTCGGCGACCTTGACGCCGACACCGGGGATGACGTCGTTCCAGTAGGAACGGGTGTCGTCGAACACCGGCTGCGCCTTCTGACCCCTGATGTAGCTGGGCTGGTCGGCCACGTGCAGCGTGAACGACGACGGACGGTGCAGCGAGAACGGTGCGTCGTAGACCTGCACCCGCGAGCGCCACGCCTTGCCGTCGATCCGGTAGATCGGCGCCGGGTGGGCGTCGATCGGCAGGATCAGGCCCTCACCGGGGTGCTGGCTGGTGTTGTTGTCAGCCTGCGAGGTGTCCCAGTAGCTGATGAGCAGGCCCGGCATGAAGCTGTAGTGCTCCACGTAGTCCGGCTTGCTCGCGAACCCGAAGTTGTACGGGCCGCTCTTCAGCCAGCGGTCGTACGACACGTACTGCCGGTTGGAGGCGATGTAGTAGTTCGCGAACGAGTTGGAGACCGACGCACCCACGCGGGTGAAGCCGTCCGCCGTCCAGGCCGGGTCGGCGGTCTCGGCGTCGTCGGCGAACACCGTCGTCCCACCGGACGTCAGGGTGATGTCGTCGGCGAAGATGCCGCTCCAGCCCAGGTCCGGGTCGGTGCCCTGCGCGGCGCCGTCGCTCTGGTAGCGCAGCCGGACGTCGACCGTCTTGCCCGCGTAGGCGGACAGGTCGAACGTGATGGGCGTGTAGGTCGCCTGGACGCCGTCGATCCCGTTGCCCTCGTCGGCGTGGGTCACCGAGCCGGGGACGCTCACCCACGTGCCGGAGCCGTCGTTGACCTCGAGCCACGCGTAGTCGCACGCGTCGGCGCCGCAGTCCTCGATGTTCCACCGGGCGTTCATCGACAGCGTCGAGGTGCCGCCCGCCAGCGTGACCTTGCGGGTCAGGGTGTTGTTGAGGTCGTCACCCTGGCCGCTGAACCACTGGTAGCTGCCGGATGCCGGCGCGCCGAGGTCGGTGGTGATCTTCTTGTCGGGCAGCGGGACCACGAGGCCCTGGGCCTTGCGCGAGTTGTACTCGTGCGGGCCGACGTTGAGCGTCCGGCGCGTGCCGGCGGGCACGATCTCGTAGTCGAGCCAGCCGAGCTGCATCTTCTCCCAGGCGCCGAGGTCGCCGGGACGCTCACCGAGCGCCTCGCCCGGAGCGTTCAGGCGGCTCTGGGCCATCAGGCTCCAGTACTCGACGCCGTTGCTGCCGCCCGCGGTGTCGTACAGGTCGGGCAGGCCGAGGTCGTGGCCGTACTCGTGCGTGAAGACCGACAGGCCGCCGTTCTCCGGCTGCATCGTGTAGTCGCCGACCCACAGGCCGGTGTCACCGATCTCGGTGCCGCCGAGCTTGTTGGTCGCGGGGCCGGTCTTGCCCTGGCCGTTGTAGTACGCGTACCAGCGGTGGCTCCAGATGGCGTCCTCGCCCTGGTGCGGGTCGCCGTCCGCCTGGTCGCCACCCGCGTGCACGATCTGGAAGTGGTCGATGTACCCGTCGGGCTCGTTGAAGTTGCCGTCGCCGTCGTAGTCGTAACGGTCCCACTGGTCGAACTGCGCCAGGTCGGCCGTGATCTGGGCGGTCGTGCGGCCCTTGGCCTTCTGGTCGGCGACCCACTGGTTGACGGCGTCGGTGATCAGCGCCCAGCTGTTGGAGCAGACGTTGCCCCCGCAGGGAGTGCCGTTGCTGCGGCCGTAGCGGGCCTCGTTGTACTTGACCTTGACCCAGTCGGTGACCTCACCGGCGACGGTGTAGCGGCCCGAGGACTGCTTGGCGTAGTACGACGCGAGGGAGTTCTCGCCCTTGCCGAAGTACATGTCCTGGTAGTGCTTGCGGTTGTAGTCCGCCTGCCAGACCGTCGAGTTGTCCTTCGTGCGGTCGGGAGCGGGGATCGCGTTGTGCAGCGGGCCGTCGAAGGTCGCCGGACCCTCCGTCGTCGGGTCGGTGTCCTGGTCGGGGTAGTCGGGGTGCCGCTCGTTCCCGAACTCCGCGAGGATCACGAAGATGTGGTCGGTCTTCTCGCGGGCCAGCTCGACGTACTGGTCGGTCTTCGTGCGGCTGCGGGCCAGGCCCTTGCGGCCGTGTCCCTGAGCCTTCTCACCCACCTTGACGACGGTGCTGCCGCCGCGGGTCACGGGCTTGGCCTCACCGGAGATGACCTCCGACAGGGCTGCCTCGCGCAGCTCGCGCCGCTTGCTCTCGAGGGGGTTGGTGAGCTCGTCGGTCGCCTGGGGTCGGCTCGTGGCCGACGCCTGCGACGGGGTGTTGACGGGCGGCGCTGCAGCGGCCGGCGCGATGCCGAAGGCTGCACCAGCGCCGGCCGCGAGCACGAGGCTCACGACTCCCGCGGTGACCTTGCGCACTGACGTTCTCCATTCGGTGGAGGGATGGTGACGTGCAGCCACACCGCGAGGAGACCGAAAGGTCACGAAGGCCCGTGTTCACCCCGAGTTGGCCGTGACACAACGTAGGGGCCGGGGCCGACGGTGACTAGAGGTTGTCGTTCACCTGTCACAAATCGTGACCTTCGCCCGTGACGTGGCCCTGTGGTGCCGCCGCCGGCCGACCGATCACGCACCCGTCGGTGCGGCGTCCTAGGGTGGCGGCCATGAGCGAGCCTGACGCCACCACGCCGGACGCCATCACGCCGGACGCCGAGCACGAGGTGCCCGTGCACCTGCGAGCGACCCTCGACGCCATCCCGGCCTACGTGCCGGGCAAGCCCGCGCCGTCGCAGCCCGGTGTGACGACGTACAAGCTGTCGTCGAACGAGAACCCCTACCCGCCGCTGCCGGCGGTGCAGGCGGTCGTGGAGCAGGCAGCGGCCTCGATGAACCGCTACCCGGACATGTTCGCCACGGGGCTGGTGCAGGCCATCGCCGACCACGTGGGCGTCGGAGCCGAGTGCGTGGCGACCGGCACCGGCAGCGTGGGGGTGCTCGGTCAGATCGTCGCCGCGACGTGCGGCGAGGGTGACGAGGTGATCTTCGCGTGGCGCTCGTTCGAGGCCTACCCGATCGTCGCGCAGGCCGCCGGCGCCGTCCCCGTGCCCGTGCCGCTGCGCCCCGACGCCCGGCACGACCTGTCGGCGATGGCCGACGCCGTCACCGACCGCACGCGGCTGGTGCTCGTGTGCACGCCCAACAACCCGACCGGGCCGGTCGTGCACCGCGACGAGCTCGACGCCTTCCTGGCCCGCGTGCCCCGCGACGTCCTGGTCGTCATCGACGAGGCCTATGTCGAGTTCGTACGCGACCCGCAGGCGCCGGACGCCCTGGCCCTGCAGCGCGAGCACCCCAACGTGGCCGTGCTGCGCACCTTCTCCAAGGCGTACGGGCTCGCCGGCCTGCGGGTGGGGTACGCGGTCGCGCAGCCTCGAGTGGCCGCGGCGCTGCGCAAGACGGCCGTCCCCTTCGGCGTCTCGGGGATCGCCCAGGAGGCGGCGATCGCCTCGCTGGGCGCGTCCGCGGAGCTCGCCGAGCGGGTCGAGGCTCTGGTCGCCGAGCGCGAGCGGGTCGCGGCCGCCCTCGCCGAGCAGGGCTGGGAGCTGCCCGAGTCGCAGGCGAACTTCGTGTGGTTCGGCGTGGGCGAGCGGACGCCGGACTTCGCGTCGGCCTGCGAGGCGCACGGGCTGGTGGTGCGGCCGTACGCCACCGACGGGGTGCGCGTCACCATCGGTGAGCCTGCAGCCAACGACCGCCTCATCGAGGTGGCGGGGCAGTTCCTCCGCCGGGGGTCCGCGAACGGGTGAACCCCTGATGGGCTAAAGCGTTGGCGGCCCACTGCCGATGTAGTCCTGTCGGGTCACCTGAGGGCTAGTCATATCGGGGCATGTTGTTCGTGCGTTACGCCGATTAGGCTGGTTCTTCTAGGTGTTACTGACTGCGGTCGTGCGATAGCATTACGTGACATCGGCACGAGCGTAACGTTCCGTAACATCCTTCGACACGCCACCGGGGGCGATGGTCATGACCGCAGAGCGGCGGACGGCGCGAGGTGCCGGTCGCAGGCTGAGCGTGCGCTCGAGCGGGCCCGCCGCCGCGATCGCGGCCATGGCCTCCGCGGCCCTCGTCGGTGCCGCCGTCTTCGGTTTCAGCGCCACCGGCCTGCACGACCCGTACGCCGCGGTCACGGGCGACGTGCCCGGAGTGCCCGGCTCGGTGCAGGCCATCACGGTGCCGACGCCCGTCGCGCCGAGCAGCCCCTTCGTGCGCCGCCCGGCTCGCACCCCGGTGGGAGTCGGTGTCGTCGTTCCCGCAGCGGGCGGCAGGCCGACCGCTCCCACCCCGCAGCGGGGCGGCGTGAGCAACCCGATCCCGCAACCTGGCGAGCAGACCAGCCGTCCGGTGACGACGCCGGTGCCGACCACCTCGCCCAGCCGCCCGACCACGCCGCCCAGCCGTCCCACGACGTCGCGGCCCTCGAGCACGCACCCGTCGCACCCCGGGCGCCCGACCTCGCCGTCGCACAGCAAGCCGCCGACCAGCCCCAGTCACCCGAGCAAGCCGCCGACCTCCACACCGACGCCCACCAAGCAGCCGCCGAGCTCCATCGTCGTGGCGTTCACCAAGCAGCAGGTGGAGAAGGCCGGCGACGCCGTCGTCGGCCGCGTCAGCACCTCACTCGCGCTCCTCGCCGGCCCGTCCCCGCAGGACCGCGCAGCCGTGAAGAAGGTCTCCCACCGACTCGACAAGTCGATGGACGCCGTCGTCACCCTGGCCATGAACACCGCGGCCAACACCGCGCTGGACGACGCGGTCAAGGCCTCGCAGGCGAAGGCGTCGGAGGGCCAGATCCGTCTGGTGGCCGCCGTGAGCTTCCGCACCGCCCTGCCGTCGGCGCTGCAGTCCGCGGTGGCCCCGCTCGTGAGCGACACGGTGAAGCAGGTCGCGCCGCGCACCACCGACGCCGCCGCCGTCGTCCTCGTGGCCACCGCCGCGGCCGCCTCAGCCAGTCCGGAGGTGGCCCAGCAGTCGACGTCCACCGTCGTGCAGGCCGTCGCGGACAGCGTCACCGACAGTGGCGAGGCCACGGCCCAGCGCGCGGCCCTGGCGCCCAGCGCGAGCGCGACGGCGTCCGCCTCCGCCACCGCGTCCCCCACCGACGACGCGTCCCCCGACGCCACCTCGGCGCCCAGCTCGCCGACGGCCCCCACGTCGAGCAGCGACCGCAAGGTCGCCGCTGACGCCGGCCCGCAGGTGGGCAGCGTCCAGACCGCGTCGACATCGACATCGACGTCGACGTCGACATCGACGTCGACCGCCGGCCGCCGCGCGCCCAGCAAGGCCCCCGCCCGCGGCGACGACAAGGTGCGCCCGCACAGCCGCGTGGAGCCCGAGACGCTGCGCACTGCGAAGGCCAAGGCCAAGACCAAGCCAGCCCGCAAGCCCCGCGCGGCTGCCGGCGTGAAGCACCACCACGACGCTTCGGCGGCCAAGCACCGTGGCGCGCACCTGGCGTCGAGCGACGACGAGCCGCGTCGCGCGCCGGGCCGCCACCGTCGCTGACACCCGGCCGTCGAATCGAGCGGCCCTGGTCGTCGTTCGCGTGCAGCCCGTTCGCACCCTGCCGACTGCTGCCGGTACCTTGACCTGAGCAACCGTGACGCGCGCCACAACCGCGCGCGCGGGCGCCCCCGCCGCCTCGCCCCGGCCACCGCCGGTCACAGGCGTCGGTACCTACTGGTCAGCTCCCGCCGCGGGCCACCCTCGCGCCGGGTCGACGAAGGAGATCACGTGACCGACAGCGCCGTCGGGAACGAGGTCGACGTCAGCACCACCGACGGAGGCCCCGACCTCGTGCAGCTGCTCACCCCCGAGGGCGAGCGGATCGAGCACCCCGAGTACTCGCACTACGTGGCCGGCCTGCAGGCCGAGGACCTGAGGGGCCTCTACCGCGACCTGGTGCTGGTGCGCCGCGTCGACGCAGAGGCCACCGCCCTGCAGCGCCAGGGCGAGCTGGGCATCTGGGCCAGCCTGCTGGGTCAGGAGGCCGCCCAGGTCGGCTCCGGCCGCGCGATGGCGCCGCAGGACTACGCCTTCCCGACCTACCGCGAGCACGGCGTCGCCTGGTGCCGCGGGGTCGACCCGCTCAACCTCCTCGGCCTGTTCCGCGGCGTCAACCACGGCGGCTGGGACCCGGACGAGAAGAACTTCCACCTCTACACGATCGTCATCGGCGCGCAGACGCTGCACGCGACCGGCTACGCGATGGGCATCCAGCGCGACCACGCCGTCGGCAGCGGCGAGCCGGGCCGCGACGCCGCGGTCATCGCCTACTTCGGCGACGGGGCGACGTCCCAGGGCGACGTCAACGAGGCGTTCGTCTTCGCGGCGGTGCAGAACGCGCCGGTGGTGTTCTTCTGCCAGAACAACCAGTGGGCCATCAGCGAGCCCAACGACCGCCAGACCCGGATCCCGCTGTACCAGCGCGCCAAGGGCTTCGGCTTCCCGGGCGTGCGCGTCGACGGCAACGACGTCCTCGCGGTCTACGCGGTCACCAAGGCGGCGCTCGACAACGCCCGCCAGGGTGGCGGCCCGACGTTCATCGAGGCGTTCACCTACCGCATGGGCGCCCACACGACGTCCGACGACCCCACGCGCTACCGCGTCTCGGCCGAGGTCGAGGTGTGGAAGGAGCGCGACCCGATCAGCCGCCTGAAGGCCCACCTGATCGCGAACGGCATGGCCGACGACGACTTCTTCGCGGCCGTCGAGTCCGAGAGCGACGAGCTCGCCGCGCACGTGCGGCAGGGCTGCCTGAACATGCCCGACCCCCAGCCGCTCGACATGTTCGAGCACGTGTACGTCGACGACCACCCCCTGGTCGACGAGGAGCGTCGCGCGTTCGCGACCTACCTCGACTCGTTCGCAGACGCCGGCCACGAGGGAGGGCACTGAAATGGCGCAGATCACCCTCGCGAAGGGCATCAACACCGGCCTGCGGGCCGCGATGGAGGCCGACTCCAAGGTCCTGCTCATGGGCGAGGACATCGGCAAGCTGGGCGGCGTCTTCCGCGTCACCGACGGCCTGCAGAAGGACTTCGGGGAAGACCGCGTCATCGACGCGCCCCTCGCCGAGTCCGGCATCGTCGGGACGGCGATCGGCATGGCCCTGCGCGGCTACCGGCCCGTCTGCGAGATCCAGTTCGACGGCTTCGTCTACCCGGCCTTCGACCAGATCGTCTCGCAGCTGGCCAAGATGCGCGCCCGCTCGCTCGGCAAGGTGAAGCTGCCCGTCGTCATCCGGATCCCGGTCGGCGGCGGCATCGGCGCCGTCGAGCACCACAGCGAGTCCAACGAGGCCTACTTCGCCCACACCGCCGGCCTGCGCGTCGTGTGCTGCGCCGACCCCGTCGACGCGCACTTCATGATCCAGCAGGCCATCGCCAGCGACGACCCGGTGATCTTCTACGAGCCGAAGCGGCGCTACTGGGAGAAGGCCGAGCTGCCCGAGGGGCTCACGCTCGCCGACGCGCGCCCGCTGCACCAGGCGAAGGTCGTGCGAGAGGGCGAGCACGTCACCGTCGCGGCCTACGGCCCGATGGTGAAGACCTGCCTCGAGGCGGCCAAGGCCGCCGAGGAGGAGGGCCGCAGCCTGGAGGTCATCGACCTGCGCTCGCTGTCACCGCTCGACGTCGACACGCTCGCGGCGTCGGTGGAGAAGACCGGCCGGCTCGTCGTCGTCCACGAGGCGCCGACCTTCCTCGGCATGGGCGCCGAGATCGCGGCGCGGGTCACCGAGCGCTGCTTCTACCACCTCGAGGCGCCGGTGATCCGGGTCGGCGGGTTCAATCTGCCCTACCCGCCGAGCAAGCTCGAGGAGGAGTACCTGCCAGACCTCGACCGGGTGCTCGACGCCGTCGACCGCTCGCTCGCCCACTGAGGAAGGGGAGGACATGCCAGATCTGAAGCAGTTCCGCCTGCCCGACGTCGGCGAGGGCCTGACCGAGGCCGAGATCGTCAGCTGGAAGGTGCAGCCGGGCGACACGGTCAAGACCAACGACATCATCGTCGAGATCGAGACCGCCAAGTCGCTGGTCGAGCTGCCGACGCCGTTCGCGGGCGTCGTCTCCGAGCTGCTCGTGCCCGAGGGGCAGACGGTCGACGTCGGCACGCCGATCATCTCCGTGGACGTCGCCCCCGGCAGCGGTGGCGGCGGTGGCGCCGATGGCGGCGGCGCCCAGGCGCCGCAGTCGTCCGAGCCGCAGGGCGCGGCGCCCGGCGCGACCGAGGTCGAGCAGGCGCCCGAGGAGGGCGCCGTCGAGCCCGGCCTCATCGGCGGCCCGGCCCCCGGTGGCCGCACCTCGGTGCTGGTGGGCTACGGCCCGCGCACGACGTCGGCGGTGCGCCGGCCGCGCAAGGCCAACGTCGACTCGTTCACCGAGGAGGGCGTCAAGCCGCAGCGTCACGGCGGCTACGAGATCGGCCGGATGGTCGAGCAGGAGATGGCCGAGAAGGCGTCGCAGCCTGAGCCCGAGCCGCACCGCGCCCCGCACGTCGACCTGCCGGGTCACCTCGGCCACGACGAGCAGCCGCGTCCGCACGGCAAGGTGCTCGCCAAGCCGCCGGTGCGCAAGCTCGCGCGTGACCTGGGCATCGAGATCTCCGAGGTCGCGGCCACCGGGCCGAACGGCACGGTGACCCGCGAGGACGTCCAGAACCACGCCTCGGGTGGAGGCGGGGCCGCTACCGCACCGGCCCGCGAGTACGGCGACTTCGCGCCGGCGTCGGCTGGGCAGCGCGAGACGCGCGTGCCGATCAAGAGCGTGCGCAAGATGACGGCGCAGGCCGTGACGGCGTCCGCCTTCACCGCCCCCCACGTCACCGAGTTCGTGCAGGTCGACGTCACGCGCACCATGAAGCTGGTCGAGCGGCTGCGTGCCGACCGCGAGTTCGCCGGTGTCAGGGTCTCGCCGCTGCTGGTGCTGGCCAAGGCGATGCTCATCGCGGCGCGGCGCAACCCGGAGATCAACGCCGCCTGGGACGAGGCGAACCAGGAGATCGTGATCAAGCACTTCGTCAACCTGGGGATCGCCGCGGCGACCCCGCGGGGGCTCGTGGTGCCGAACATCAAGGACGCGCACACCAAGTCGCTGCGCGAGCTGGCCGACGAGCTGGCGTCCCTCACGCAGACCGCGCGCGAGGGGCGCACTCAGCCCGCCGACATGGCCGGTGGGACGATCTCGATCACCAACGTCGGCGTCTTCGGCGTCGACACCGGGACGCCGATCCTCAACTCCGGTGAGGCGGCGATCCTCGCGTTCGGCCAGGTGCGCCCCATGCCGTGGGTGCACAAGGGCAAGGTGCGGGTGCGCCAGGTGACCACGCTGGGGCTGAGCTTCGACCACCGGCTGGTCGACGGCGACCTCGGCAGCCGGTTCCTCGCGGACGTCGCGGCGATCATGGAGCGTCCCGAGCAGGGGCTCGTCTGGGGCTGATCCCGCTCGGTTCACCGAGCTGACGCCGCGGGGCACCGGACGCTCGTCCGGTGCCCCGCGCGCGTTCGCCGTAGGGTGACCCGCGAGCCGAGGAAGGGACGTCATGGAGTCGCAGCGGATCGCCGGGCGCTACGAGGTGCTGCGTGCCATCGGGCGCGGCGGCATGGGTGTCGTGTGGCTCTGCCGGGACGACGTGCTGGGCCGGCAGGTCGCGGTCAAGCAGATCGGCGGCCTGCCCGGCGAGCCCGAGGTCGAGACCGCCCGGGCGATGCGCGAGGCGCGGGCGGCGGCTGCCCTCAACCACCCGGCCGCGGTGGCGGCGTACGACGTCGTCGACCACGAGGGGCGTCCGTACCTCGTCATGGAGTACGTCGAGGGGCGCACCCTCTCCGAGCTCGTCGCCGCCGAGGGGCCGCTGCCGCCGCGTCGCGTCGCCGACATCGGCGCCCAGCTGGCGGGGGCGCTCGCCGCCGCGCACCAGCGGGGGCTCGTGCACCGCGACGTCAAGGCCGGCAACGTGCTCATCGACGCCACGGGGCGTCCCAAGATCAGCGACTTCGGCATCGCCCGGCACGTCGGTGACGAGCAGCTGACCCAGACCGGGATGGTGTCGGGCACGCCGGCGTACCTGTCGCCTGAGCTGGCGCGCGGAGGTGACCCCGACCCGGCGTCCGACGTGTGGGCGCTCGGCGCGACGCTCTACCTCGCCGCCGAGGGGCAGCCGCCGTACGAGCCGCGAGCGAACTCCCTCGCTCTGCTCAGCGACATCGCGACGACCCCGCCGCGGCCGATGGTGCGCACCACCGGGCCGCTCGCCGACGTCGTGCTGTCGATGATGGACCGCGACCCGGCCGCACGGCCCGACATGCAGACCGTGGGCCAACGCCTGGGGGTGATCGCGGCCTCGCAGGACGACGCCGACGCCGCTGCCGCTGCAGCTGCGGCCGCTGCCGGGCCGGCGACGCGCATCATGCCGGCGGCGGTTCCGGCGCCTGCTGAGCCACCGCCCGCTGAGCCACCGCCTGCTGAGCCACCGCTTGCCGGGCCACCGCTGGCCGGGCCGCCGCCTGCTGAGCCGCCGGACCGGCGCCGCCGGCTGCTCGTCCCGCTGCTCGCAGCACTGCTGCTGCTGGCCGTGATCGGCGCCGTCTACGCCCTGACCCGGCCGGGCGAGGGCGGCACCCCGGGCCGGACGCCGTCCGCGACCGGCTCGAGCAGTCCCCGGCCGACGACCCAGAAGACCTCGGCGCCCTCGACGTCCTCGACGTCCTCCTCGTCCTCCTCGTCGACGTCGTCCACGCCGTCGACGTCAACCAGCTCCTCCAGCTCTTCGTCGACCTCGCAGACCAGCTCCACCACCTCGACGCCGCCCCCACCCGCCAGCTCGGACGCGGCCGTGGCGCAGTTCGTCCGGTCGTACTTCCACGACGTCACGCGCGACCGCGACACCACCTGGCAGCAGCTCACGCCGAAGATGCAGGAGGCCGCCGGTGGCCGCGACGGGTACGAGGGCTTCTGGAGCACCATCGACTCGGTGAGCGTCGACGAACTGAAGGCGGACGCGAAGAAGGGCCGCGCCGACGTCACGTTGACCTACACGCGCACCGACGGCACGACGTCCACCGAGCAGCACCGCCTCGAGATCGTCCGCGACGGCGACCGCTACCTCATCGACGCAGACCACCGCCTCTAGCCCCGCATCATCGAGAGCAGAGAAGTCGGGCACCTGGCCGACCCTGTCTGCCCCACTTCTCTGGTGTCGACGCTGCCTGTGGACAACGCCGCGGGCGGGGCTCACTGATCCACCACAGTGGTGCGGGTGCCTGCCCGTGCCGAGATCCCACCTCAGCTGCTCAGGCGACCGTTCACCGTGGCCGAGGCTCGTCGGCTCGGGGTCAGCGCCGACGTACTACGTGGCCGGCGGTTCCGGGCACCGTTTCGCGGCGTGCGGGTGCCGGCCGACCTGCCCGACGACCTCACGACCCTTTGCCGCGCAGCCTCGCTCGTCCTTCCGGATGATGCCCGGTTCTGCGGCCCCACCGCGGCGACGCTGCACGCGATCCCTCTGCCGCCGCGGGCCACGGCTACGCCGCTCGCCGTGGCGACCTCGACGCGCGGGTTGGCCATCCGAGGAGTCGCCATCCGCGCTGAGACAGAGCCAGGGCGCCGGTGCCTGAAGCACGGTCTGGCTCTCAGTGAGCCTGCGTGGAGCTGGGCTGAGCTGGCCCGGTCGCTCGACGTGGAGGATCTCGTGGTGGCGGGCGATCACCTGCTGCGCCGCGGGCTCGCCGGGCGAGCTGCTCTGCACCTCGTGGTCGAGGCGTGGGCCGGCAAGCGCGGCGTCCGGCGGCTGGCTCGAGCGCTGCCACTGCTCGACGGTGGCGCCGACTCGCCGATGGAGTCGCGCCTGCGCCTGCTGCTGGTGCGGGGCGGTCTGCCGAACCCCTGCGTCAACCGCGACGTCGTCGAGGACGGCGTGTGGCTGGCTCGGCCCGACCTCAGCTACCCCGAGCAGCGCATCGCCATCGAGTACGAAGGCGACCAGCATCGCACCGACCGCCGGCAGTGGAAGAGCGACAAGACCCGCCGACGGTTGCTCGAGGACCACGGGTGGCTGGTGATCGAGGTCATCGACGACGACGTCTACAAAACGCCCGTGCTGACCGTGGCGCGCGTGCGCGCCGCTCTCGCCAGCAGGAGTCGCTAGCGACAGCAGAGAAGTGGGGCACCTGGACCACTCCAGGTGCCCCACTTCTCTGAACTCGAGCGGTCAGGGGGCCGGGGGAGCCTGCGCTGCTGCGCGTTCGGCGGCCGCGGCCTGCAGACCGGACTGCGTCCGCAGCTCGACCTGCGGGAGGAACACCGCGACCGCCAGGCCGACCAGCATCACCGCGGCCGCGCACCAGAACACCAGCGACATCGAGTCGGAGAACCCGACGAGGAACGGACGCGCCAGCCGCGGATCGAGAGTGTTGAGGAACGACGAGTCGTCCAGCGCACCGAGGCTCTTCAGGCCGCCGGTCTTGAGCTGGCGGGCGAAGTCCGCGTTCGCCGGGTCACGCAGCGCGGCCTGGAACGCCGGCGTCGGCGAGATCCGCTCGAACGCCGCCGCCAGCTTGTCGGGCAGCGAGCTGAAGAGCACCGACAGGAAGACCGCGACACCGAGCGTGCCGCCGATCTGACGGAAGAACGTCGCGGACGACGTCGCCACGCCGATGTCGCGGGGCGAGACGGCGTTCTGGATGGCGAGCACCAGCGGCTGCATGCAGTTGCCGAGCCCGAAGCCGAACACGAACATCACCAGCATCGTCTGCCAGAGCGGCGTGTCCGCGTTCACCTGGGCGAAGAGCACCAGGCCCACCAGCGCGAGGGCCGTGCCGATCACCGGGTAGATCTTGTAGCGGCCGGTCTTGGAGATGAGCTGGCCGGAGATGATCGAGGCGCTCATGATGCCGAGCGTCATCGGCAGCAGCTGCAGGCCGGCCTCGGTGGGCGACGCGCCGCGCACGATCTGCAGGTACAGCGGGATCGACACGATGCCGCCGAACATGCCGACACCGATGATGATGTTGGCCACCGTGCTCACCGACACCGTGCGGTCGCGGAAGAGCCGCAGCGGGATCAGCGCCTCGTCGCCCATCGAGCGCTCGGCGAGCAGGAACGCCACGATGCCGACGACGCCGATCACGTAGGCCGTGATCGAGCGACCCGAGCCCCAGCCCCACGTGCGGCCCTGCTCGGCCACGGTGAGCAGCGGCACGAGGGCGACGGCGAGGGCGACGGCGCCCTTCCAGTCGATCCGGTGGTCGTGGCGGTGGTGGGTGATGTTGAGCGTGTGGTTGACGACGTACAGCGCGGCGATGCCGATCGGCACGTTGACGAGGAAGACCCAGCGCCAGCCGGTGATGCCGACGATCGAGTCGGCCCCGGCGAAGAAGCCACCGATGACCGGGCCGAGCACGCTCGAGGTGCCGAAGACGGCGAGGAAGTAGCCCTGGTACTTGGCGCGCTCACGCGGCGGCACGATGTCGCCGATGATCGCGAGGGCGAGTGAGAACAGGCCGCCCGCGCCGATGCCCTGGAGCGCCCGGAAGCCGGCGAGCATGTACATGGACGTCGCGAAGGTGCACATCAGCGAGCCGATGACGAAGATCGAGATGGCCGTGATGAAGAACGGCTTGCGGCCGTAGATGTCCGACAGCTTGCCGTAGAGCGGCGTGGCGATGGTCGAGGTGATGAGGTAGGCGGTGGTCACCCACGCCTGCACCGACAGCCCGTGCAGGTCGTCGGCGATGGTGCGGATCGCCGTCGCGACGATGGTCTGGTCGAGGGCGGCGAGGAACATGCCCATGAGCAGCCCGGTGAGGATCGTGAGGATCTGGCGGTGCGTCAGCTCCGCACCCCCGGACGTCGACGGTGCGGCCCCGGCCGCGGCTTCGGTGGTCATGCGGTCTCCAGCGAGTCGAGGGTCTTGAGCAAGCGCGGTCGGTGGCGCTCGAGGTCGGTGGTGAAGCGGTCGAGCAGGTGAGCGAGCGTGGCGACGTCGGCCGGGTCCCAGTCGACGAGCACGCTGGCGATGAGGCCGTCGCGCTCGGCGCGCATCTGGTCGAACAGCGCGCGGCCCGCATCGGTGGCGGCCAGCTGGACGGCGCGTCCGTCGTCCGGGTCGGGACGGCGCTCGACGAGGCCGTGCTCGACCAGCGAGGCGGTCTGGCGGCTGATGGTGGAGGGGTCGGAGCACACCATCTCGGCGAGCGCGCTCGAGCGCATGGCCCCGGCCTTCACCAGGTGGAACAGCACGACGTACGCCGACCACTCGACGCCGTGCCGCGCCCGGTTGGTGAGGTGCGCTCGCAGTGCGGCGACCTGACGGGTGAGCCGCACCACCTGGGCGCTCAGCTCGCTGCTCGCGGCGTGCGCCGCTGCGGGCGGCGGCGCGGCGCCCTCGTCGGCCACGTCGGATGGCGACGGCTGACGAGACACGACACCTCCACGAATAGATAGTTGCATGAGACAAGCAACGGAAAGGGTGCACCCGCACAGCCGCCCGGCGCAAATCAGTTTCGCGCCAGCCGCCTACCCTGGGGGCATGTCCGCCGACGCCCGCCTCTCACGTGAGGGTGCCGCGTCGCGCCTGCTCGTCGTGGTGGCGGCGCTGGGTGCCGCCGGAGTGGTGGCCGTCGTCGCCGGCCTGTCGCTGACCGGCGCCGCGGCCGCCTCACTCGTCGCCGATCCGGGCGCCGTGACGCGCTGGGGGCTGCCGCTGGTGCGGGTGGTCAACGACGTCGCGGCGAGCCTCACCATCGGCTTGCTGGTGCTGGCGGCCGTGGCGCTGCCCGCTGCCGGGGCCCCCTGGCGTCCGGCTCGATCCTCGTCCGGCCCGCAGCCGCAGGTCGACGGTGTGACCGCGTGGGCGGTGCGGGTCGCGGCCGCGACGGGCGTGGTCTGGGCGGTCGCGGGTGTGGTGGTGCTGGTGCTGAGCTACGCCCGCCTGGCCGGCGTCGCGCCGTCCGACCCCGCGTTCGCGACCCAGCTGGGCAGCTTCATCACCTCCATCGACCTGCTGCGCTCGCTGCTCGTCAGCGTGCTCGTCGTGGCCGTGGTCGCCACGGGGGCTGCGGTGGCCACGCGGCACACCACCGTCGGCTGGCTCGCCGCACTGGCGATCGTCGCCCTGCTGCCGGTGGCGCTCACCGGCCACTCCGCCGGGGCGGCCGACCACGAGCTGGCCGTCGACAGCCTGGCCTTCCACCTCGTGGGCGTCACGGTGTGGGTCGGTGGGCTGGGTGCCTTGGTGGCCGTGCGCGGCCGGCTCGGTGCGCTCACTCCGGGGGTGGTGCGCCGCTACTCCACCTTGGCCTTGTGGTGCTTCGTGCTCGTGGCTGGCTCCGGCGTGGTCAACGCGGCGATCCGGCTCGGCGGCTGGGCCGGGCTGGGCACCCGCTACGGCGTGCTCGTCGTGGGCAAGGTCGTGGCGCTGGTGCTGTTGGGTGCGGCCGGCGCCGTGCACCGGCGCACCACCATCGCCAGGCTGGACGCGTCGTCCGGTGCGGCCCAGTCCGTCGCGCGGCGCGCGGTGGCGCCGTTCTGGCGCCTCGCCGCAGGTGAGGTCGTGGTGATGGGCGCTGCGGTCGGCCTCGCCGTGGCGCTGGCCAACTCGGCCCCACCCGTGCAGGAGGTCGTCAGCTCCGACGTCGCCCTGGCCGTCACCGGCTACCCGATGCCGCCCGCACCGGACGCCCTCACCTGGCTCACGGCCTGGCGTGTCGACCTGCTCTGGACGGCGGTCGCCGCGCTCCTCATCGGCCTCTACGTCACCGGGGCGGTGCGGCTCGCGCGTCGCGGCGATCACTGGCCGGTGCTGCGCACGGTGGCCTGGGTGGCCGGGGCCCTGATCATGGTGTGGGCGACGAGCGGCGCGCCGGGCATCTACGGGCGGGTGCTCTTCAGCTCGCACATGCTCGGACACATGGTCATGTCGATGGTCGTGCCGCCGCTGCTGGTGCTCGGCGCGCCCGTGACGCTCGCCCTGCGCACCCTGCCGAGCCGGCGCGACGGCAGCCGGGGCCCGCGCGAGTGGCTGCTCGAGGTCGTGCACTCGCGCGTCCTCGGGGTGCTGGGCCACCCGATCGTGGCCGCCGGGTTCTTCGCCGTCAGCCTCATCGTCTTCTACTACTCGCCGCTGTTCGAGCTCGCGCTGCGCACCCACACCGGTCACGTGCTGATGCACCTGCACTTCCTGCTCGCCGGCTACCTGTTCGCGAGCGTGCTCATCGGCGTCGACCCCGGCCCGCAGCGGCCGCCGTACCCGATGCGCCTGCTGCTGCTGTTCGCCACCATGGCGTTCCACGCGTTCTTCGGCGTCGCGCTCGTGTCGGGGTCGCAGCTGCTGGGCGGTGAGGTGCTCGCCCACCTGGGCCGCACGTGGGGTCGCAGCCCGATCGCCGACCAGCAGTACGGCGGCGCGGTGGCGTGGGGGATCGGCGAGCTGCCGACCCTGCTGCTGGGCATGGGCGTCGCCCTGGCCTGGGTGCGTTCGGACGACCGCGAGGCCCGCCGCAGCGACCGGCGCGCCGACCGAGACGGCGACAGCGAGCTCGCGGAGTACAACGACAGGCTGGCTCGGCTGGCCGCACACGACCACGATGAAGGAGCGCGTCGATGAGGGTCGCAGTCGTGCAGGTGGCCTACGGCGACGACGAGCCCGTGGCCGACCGCGTGGCGCGGGTCGCCGACCTGGTGCGGGCGCAGGCGGGTCACGACCTCGTGGTGCTGCCCGAGCTGTGGGCGCCCGGAGGGTTCGCCTACCGCCAGTGGGCCGAGCGCGCCGAGCCCCTCGACGGCCGCACCGTCACCGCGCTGCGCGAGGCGGCGCGCGAGGCCGGCGTCGTGCTGCACGCCGGCTCGATCGTCGAGGCCGCCGCTGACGGCGCCGACCGCGGTGAGAGCGGCCGCGGCCGGTGGAACACCTCGGTGCTCGTCGGCCCCGACGGCGCGCTGATCGCCACCTACCGCAAGATCCACCGCTTCGGCTTCGGCGAGGGTGAGCCGCAGCTGCTCGAGGCCGGCACCGACGTCGTGGTCGCGGACGTCCCGTGCCCGGCGTCCGGCGGTGACGTCCGGCTGGGCCTGGCCACCTGCTACGACCTGCGCTTCCCCGAGCTCTTCCGCCGCCTGCTCGACGGCGGGGCCCAGGTGGTGGTGGTTCCGGCCGCGTGGCCCGCGGCGCGCGTGGCCCACTGGACGTTGCTCGGGCGCGCCCGCGCGATCGAGGACCAGGTGTTCGTCGTCGCCTGCAACACCGCGGGCACGCACTCCGGGCACGCCATGGGCGGCTGCAGCCAGGTGGTCGGGCCGACGGGTGAGGTGCTGGCCGAGGCCGCGCAGGGTGAGCAGGTGCTGTCGGTGGAGCTCGACGTCGACGGGCTGGACGGCGTCCGGCGCGCGTTTCCCGTGCTCGCTGACCGGAGGTTGTGATGGGCTTCTACGCGCTGATCGGTGTCGTGAGCCTCGTGCTCCTTCCGTTGTCGTACAAGCGGTCTGGGTCGATGACGCACTACGTCCCCGTGACAGGTGCGCCCATCGTGTGGCTGCTGCTGATGGTGGCGTCCGGCACCGCCGCGATCAGTGAGGCGGCCGGGGATCCCGGCACGTCGCAGGCGGTGTTCAGCGGCGGGCTGATCGGCACGGCCTTCGTGCAGATCGTCCTGCTGCGTCGGATCCGAGCTCTCGGGGACAGCCCGGGCGCCGGCGGCGTGGCCGCGGACCGGGAGGTCACCGACCGGACGCGCGAGAGCTCCGGCGACTGAACCTCAAGCGAGCCTGCCTGCCTGCCGATACTCGGGGCATGCGTCGTGTTCTCATCCGCAGCGTGCTGCCCGCGATCGTCCTGCTCGTCGCCGCGCTCGTCGCGCCCAGCGGGGCGCCAGCGTCCTCCTCCCCGGCTGTCGCGGCGGCTGCGTACGTGGCTCCGTCCGCGTCGCACCCGTACAGCGACCCGGTCTGGTTCCCGCTGCGGACGACGGCACAGATCACGTGCGTGTACAGCAACTGCAGCGGGCCGTACCACGGCTACTGGGCCATGGACCTCGACGGCAACCTGGGTGACCCGATCTACGCGGCCGGCGCGGGTGTCTTCCACGTCGGTGCCATCGACTCGGGGTGTCGCGCCAGCGCCAACGACGAGGGCGGTACGTGGGTGTGGATCGACCACGGCGCCGGCAAGGTGTCGCGGTACCACCACCTGGACTCGGTGGTGGCGAAGGAGGGGCAGTACGTCACTCCCTCGACGGTGATCGGCCGCATGGGTCACAGCGGCGACATCGCACCGTGCACCACCAACTACCTGCACTTCGAGGTGCGCACCGGCGGCGTGAAGGGCAGCCGAGTGAACCCGGGCACGATGTACGCCTGCGTCAACGGCACGCGACAGGCCTGGCCGCAGCAGTTCGGGAAGTCTTCGTGGAACTACCTGACCCGCGGTGCGGTGCACACCCCGGCCTCGACCACCTGCTCGACCTCGGCCTGGACGGCGACCCCGGCCGCCCCGTCGTCCGTGACGGGTGCGCGCGGAGCGGGCATGGCTCGCGTGGCCTGGGCCGCGGCGCCGTCGGGCACCAACCGCGTGGTCGTCGCGATCGAGACCTACCACCCGAGCGTCCCCGAGTGGGGTGCGCCGGTGTATCGCACGCTGTCGGCGACGACGCGGAGCACGCTGTACACGGGGCTGCAGAACGGTCGCCACTACCGGTTCAAGGTCGCGTTCCACAACGGCGCCGGCAACAGCGCGTGGAGCCGCTACGTCTACGTCACCCCGGCCGCTCGGCCCTCCGCGCCGCGAGTCGCCCGGTGGCTGACCGCCACCACCACGAAGATCCGCTACGCCTGGTGGAAGTCGGCTGAGCACGGGACGCCGGTGACGAGCTACACGGTCGCCAGCCGCGGCTACAGCAAGTCCGGCTGGTCGCGCTGGCACTACGTGAAGGTGTCGCCCTCGACGTACAACTACAACTGGACCTCCGTCACGCGCGGCAAGCTGTACCAGGTGACGGTGCGCGCCAACAGTGCGGTGGGAGCGAGCGCCTGGGCGCCGCGCAAGTACATCCGCGTGCCGCGCTGAACTAGGCTTCACCGGGCGGATCACAACCATGAGCGCGAGCTAAAGCAGATGGCACGTAGCATGTCGTCCTATGCTCTCGCCATCCACCCGTGAGACGCCTGATCGACTATGCCGCAGGGCAACCAACCGACCGGAGAGTCTCCGTGGCGCATGACCCAACGGGAATGCGGGCTGGCGCATCAACCGACGTGGGGCCGCCCGTCCGGCTTGCGGGCCTGGACGGTCTTCGTGGCATCGCTGTCCTATTGGTGGTGCTCTCTCATATTGGGTGGCCGGGGTTTGGCCCGACCGGCTCAACTGGAGTCACAGTATTCTTCACCTTGTCGGGGTTCCTGATCACGGCGCTCTTGCTTGAGGAGCACGACCGTAAGGGAAGAATCGATCTCGGTGCGTTTTGGGTCCGTCGGGGGCTGCGGCTGTTCCCGGCTCTTTGGCTCTTCGTGATACTGGCCGGCGTGGTTGCTGTAGGCGTTGGGATAATGACGATTCTCGGTTTCCTGCGGACCGCTGCAGCGCCCCTCTTCTACATCGCCAACTTTGTGGATCCCCAGACCCTCGGGCCATTTCGTCACACTTGGTCGCTGGCTGTCGAGGAGCAGTTCTACCTCATCTGGCCGGGCCTCATGATCATCGCTGCACGGATCCCCCGGCGCCGTTTGCCGATTGTGCTTGCCATTGCGACAGTCTTGGCGTGCTGGTGGAGACTTCACCAGGGCTTGGCTCCCGTCGATTACGGCTCCAAACTGGTCTACGAGGCAATGATCCACCGGACCGATACGTGTGCGTTCTCGCTTCTGGCTGGAGCAACTTTGTCGGCTGCTCTCCGGGCGGGGCTTCGTCTTCCTCGTCTGAACGACATAGCGTCCGACGTGGTATGCGCGTCTCTAGTGGTAGTCCCTCTCGCCCTCGGCGGATTGGTCGGGCTTAGTGGAGTCACTGGGCCGGTCTTCGCCACGGCGTGCGCTCTTGCACTGATCGTGGCTGCAGCCGGTCGTCGCGCGGGGATGCTGCAGACGTCATCGCTCCGAGCACTGGGCCGAATTTCCTACGGCTGGTATCTCTGGCATTATCTCGGGGTCTGGCTAGTACACCACTTCTCGAGCTATCGCGATGCTCCGCTAGCTTGGGGGTTAGCGGTCGCGGTCTCCTCGCTGCTCCTCGCCGCTGTGTCGTGGCGGATCGTGGAACGGCCCATATTGCGACTTAAGAGGCGATTCGAGAGGTCGTCAATCGCTGCGGTGGTGCCGAACTAAAATCTCGCACTCGTTGGGAGTGTCTGGCTGCGCGAACAATGGGCCGCGGGATTCGGCTCCGGTGTCTTGGGCAGTGCAGCTTGTGAGAATTACCGTCCATACACGTCGTCGATACGCACAATGTCGTGTTCGTCGAATTTGCCGAACGCCACTTCAAGGACGCGCCCTGCCGTGCGCCCGTGGTTCGCAATCCGGTGCTCAATTCCACACGCGATCCACACGGCTTCGCCCGCCTCGGCCGTCCACGTTCGCTCTCCAGCCGTCACATCGAGTGGCACATCGAGGATCTTCCACATTTCTCCGCGGGCGGAGTGCGTCTGCAAGCTCAGCCGCTCTCCTGAGTGCACGGTGAGAATCTTGACGGTTACTTCCTGGTTCAGAACGAACTGCTCGAACGAACCCCACGGGCGATGTGAGACCACGATGTCGGGTCTCGGGTCGGTGAAGATCTGCTCGTCCATCTCTGGGTTGTCGGTCACGTCGTCAACCTGTCCTGTTCGAAGGCTTGTTCTGTCAGGAGTTCTGCGACCACCGAGGTGGCGAACCCCTCAGCCATCTTCAGCGGTGTCTGTGCCCGGCTGAAGCCGCGCGCCTGCTCACGGGCGTGCCGTGCGTTCTCGGGTGACGCGGTGAAGCGTTGGAGCGCCGCCTGCAGCGCCTCTGCCAGTGAGTCGTCATCCCTCAGCTCGAATGTCTGCATGGGCAGGGACGACTCCAAGTCCCGGACGGCACCGGTTCGCGGCGCGACAACGGGAAGGCCGAATGTCTGGGCGAGCAGAAGTGCGCCGGAGTTCAAGATGCCGGCGTACGGGAGCACGGCCAGGTCAGCAGCCGTCATCCATACTTGGAGCTGGTCGTCGGGAACGTGTTCGAACCGGCTCACGATGCGGGGATGCGCTTCGCACAGCTGCTGCAGCTCGACGACGCCCGGAAAGCGACCGGGTTTGCCGGCGACCAGGAGTCGCAGCGTGGGGTCCGTCTTGCTCAGCCGTTCGAAGATTGTCAGCAGACGGCTGAGCCCCTTGTAGGGGCGAATCCCCCCGAGGGCGATGATGGCCCGGTCGTGCGCCGCGATCCCGAGGCGTTCTCTTGCGGCCGCCTTGGAGATCCACAGCGGGTAGATGCCCTCGTAGCTGCTGTGCTCGACGACCCGCACCCGCTCGGCTGGCAGATCGTAGTACGGGCGGACGGCGTCCAGCGTTGCGGACGAGAGCACGTGGATGCGATCCGCGTGCTCCGCCAAGAGGCGAGCCAGCTGTATCTCGGCCCATCGGTGGTTGGCGTCGTGTGGGAGGACGTTGTGGACGGTCCACACCAGCTTGCCGCCTCGCATCTTGAACTGGCGCAGCAGATCACTGAACAGGTCGAGTACCTGCTTGGCGCGAAACGGCCCGCGGGCCCACTGGAGGATGGGTCCGGTCCAGTGGATGTGGAGGATCCCGGGTGATGCGTCACCGGCCAGTACGTTCTTCAGGTGCTGGATGACGTCGGGCACGGGCACCGGGTGGGCGCCTACTGTCCCCAACGCCTCATACAGCATCGCCTGGTAGGGGTTACCTGCGCGGTAATCGGGGAAGAAGTGCAGCGCTTGCCTGGGCGCAACGCTGTCTGGCGCTTCTCCGTCAATGAGGTCTCCGAGCACGTCGCAGAATGCCGTGGCTCTCGCCTGCCACGAGTGGTCGCGGCGGACGACGGTGGCGAGGTGGTTGGCCATGGCGCGCGTGCCGTCAGGATCGGCGCGGCGTTCGGCCAGCCGGGCACTGAGGCTCTCTGCGTCGGTGTAGTGCGGGACCTCGGGAAGCCCCAGCTCCCGGATTCCGAGGATTCCGTTCATCACGGGTAGCGCTCCGCAAGCGGCGCTCTCGAAGAACCGGCTGTTGAGGGAGCCATACCCCACGGTGGTGGGATTCATGTCGTCGATGACCAGGCGTGTCTGCGCGTAGATCAGTGGCAGCGAGAAGTACGGAACAGAGGGACGATGCCACCGTCCAAGACGTGCGGGGGCGCCAGCCGCGTTGCCGATCATCACCACGTCGGCATCATCTGCAAGGTCGATGAGGGCTTGGTGGACGTTGCGGACGCTGCCCCAGAAGTGCGCCGTGGTCACCGCAGTGGGCACACGCAGCTGATCCTCCGGAGGGAGGGTGAAGAGCTGAGTGTCCACGCCGATAGGTAGGACCCCCGCCGCTGCAGGCGTCCAACGCGCGAGTTCGCGCAGAGCCAGGGCGGAGGATGCGATGACGCGGTCATACGCGATCAACTTCCCTGAAGCGCACCACCGATCCGTCTCGTTGCGGACCCATGCGATGACAGGTGTGCCGTGCGGAACGACCGATGGTTCGAATGTCGGCAGCATGGCAACGACCAGGGAGGTGGGTTCGAGTGCGTTCCACTGGTTTCGAGGCACGAGCACGATGCCGAACCCCAGTTCAACCAGAGCGAGGCCGAGCCCGGCGGCGACGTACACGTCGCCCCGGCCCTCATCGAGGTCGCATGTATAGACGCAGAACGTGATACGGCCGCGTGGGCCGTTCGAGTGCTCACCCCGGATGAGTGCTTCGTACTGCGCTCGGCGCACCCACTGCTGCGACATGTCGGTGCTCAACCTGTTCGCCAGACGCAGCCCGTCGGCGGCTGCCGCCGCCCCCATCAGCGCCCTCCTCGCATCTTGCCGACGACTCGACGAAGCTTCCACACCGACCGGGACGTAAGGGTGATGGCTCGCGATCCTTCATATCGGGCGAGTTTCCGCTGCTGGCTGGCGCGAGTCTCGCGTAGTGCGGCGCGCTGCCTTCGCAGTTCCCGGTTGCGTTTGCGGCATGCGTCCAGGTCGGCCTTGAGCCGCGCCATCTCGGCGTTGATTGCGGTCAGCTCGGCGGCACCGAGTTCCATCTCGTGCGCCGTGTTCTCGCGCTCCTCGGCCAGCAACTCTCGGGCGCGGTCACGCTCGGCTTGTGCCGTGATGAGTCGTCCCGCGAGGTCTTCCCGCAGCCTGGACAGCGCCGCGTCGTGTTCCTGTGAGAGCGACAGCAACGCTTGTGAGTGAGCACGCTCCTGCTCGACACGCTCGGCATCGGCTTGCTCGAGCCTTGCCTGGAGCTCCTGCTGACTGGCACGCGCGGCTTCTGATGCGCGGAACGTCTCGGCTCGGTGGTGTTCGAGCGTCTCACGGGCCGCAGCGAGCTGGCCGGCTGCGTCCGACCGGCGAGCCCGGACAACGTACTGAGACGTCCCGCAATCGGCGTTCAGCTCGCGCAGCCGCTGTCGAACGTCGGCAGGAACCTGCAGGGCTCGGTCGAAAGAGGCGGTCTGCTCGAGGGTGCGCATCGTGCGGTCGACCGTCGTGATGATGAAACCGTTCTGCTCCAGCAGTCGGCGGAGGCTGTCATGGGTGAACCACCGAACGTGCGTGGCATCGAGGATGCCGGTCCGCATGTACCTGAAGTCTCCCAGTAGCAACTCAGCAATGACGCTCTCGTGGGCTGCGTTGGGTACGGAGATCAGCATAAGTCCGCCGTCGGCAAGCAAGTTCGCCCGCGTGATGCGTTGGAGGAGCGCCCCGGGGTCGCGCAGGTGCTCCAGCACATCGGCCAAGATGATGACGTCGTAGCCTCCCGACGACAGCTGCGATTCCCAGTCGTCGCTCTCGAGGTCGGCTCGGATCGTTCGGAGGCCGGACGACGCCAGGGACTCGAGGGCCTCCGCGTCAGAGTCGACGCACGTCACATCGCGCCCCTGCTCTTCGTGCAAGCGCCGGGAGACGATTGCTGGACCGGATCCGAGATCCAGGACGCGCGGGCCGGCGGCAGTGGCGGCGCGGAAGATCGCAGCCGCGGTGTTGTTCTGGTCGTCGGCGTCGAATTCGTAGCCGTACTTCAACGAGTTCATGGTGCGTTCTCCGAGATCAGGGCGAGAGGGAGGCCTTCGGTCCGGCCAGCGCGGCCAGCGCGAGCATCAGAGGTGGCTTGCTCGACCAAACGGTCGAACTCAGCCAAGGCAGACGGTGCTCGCTGCTCCACCTTGAGGCGCCAGGGCGACAGGAAGTGCTCCCGCAGACTGTCCAGCGCCTGCTCCGGATCCAGCCGCAGGCAGTCCTTAGCGAAGAGATACCGGTTCCGGGTCATGTAGTACAGGTAGTAGGGCGTTGGCAGCCACCCGCTCGACCGCTTCAAGTGCGTCAGCCTGGCTCGCTGATCGATTCTTGTGCGGAAGCCCGCGGCTTGGGTACGACGGCAGAAATCGACCTCCTCGAAGTAGAGGAAGTACTGCTCCGGTATCAACCCAACTGTCTCGAACACTCGCCGACGCACCAGCATTGACGCCCCGGTGACGTAGTCAACGTCGAACGCGCGAGGCGCTCCTGCCTCGGACTCGAGCACGCTCAAATTCAGGTGTGAGGTGCTGCCATGGTCATCGACGTCGACGATGCCACCATCGAACCAGATCCGCGTGGGGTGTCCTGGGTACACGATGCGCGGACCGACGATCCCGCAATCCGGCACGCGCCCCAACTCGTCAAGCAGCAGATCCAGCGTGGTCGGCTCGACTCGGGTGTCAGGGTTGAGGATCCAGACGTAGTCAAGGCCCTTCTCGAGCAGATGGCGAATGCCGACGTTGTTGCCCGTGGCGTAGCCGAGGTTGCCCCCGCTGCACAGCACGGTGGCGCGGTCACCCACGAGGTCCTTCAGGTTCTGGTGTTTCGGCCCGTCCGCGGCGTTGTCGACCACTACGACGTCCAAGGACAGGTTGTCGGAGAGTTCCAGCGTGTGGAGGCACGCGAGAGTGTCGGTGGGGTCGCCGTAGTTGAGGATGACGACGCCCGTCATTACCGCGCTCATCGAGTCTCGCCTCTCTGGGTGCCCATGGTCGGATTGGTCAGCACGGGAGCTGTCTGTCGATGGCCGCAGGGCGCAGTTCGGACAGCGGTTCATGGCTGGGAGTACCTACGGTGACGAGCTGACCCACGCCTGGGCGCAGGACGTCGATGGCGTGCGGCCGGGGATTGAACTGCTGCTGAAGCGTCTGCCCAGCGATGTGACTTCGTGTCGTCTGCGGTTGACCGCCGCGGGGCGTCCTGTTCATGCGTCCACGAGCCCGCTTGTGGCCGCCTGGGGTTCCTTAGGCAGTATCTCCAGCAGGCTGTCTCCCGCACACCGCAGCGTCTGGCGCTGTCCCCGCGACGGGCCGCTGGAGAAACGGGTCCCCGCGGAGATCGCTCCGGTCGGCGTGTCCAGCACGACCCGGGGGTCGTGCGTGCCGGGGGGGATGGACACATGGGCAGTGCTCACTTGCCAAGCGGTGGACTTCCGATCGTCGGTGGGACGCAGCTCGGCTGGAAGCGCCAGCGCGGCGCCCTTGAGCCGCAGCGAGACCGACACGTTCAGTTCATGTACCGGGGCCGTGCCCTTGATGCGAACGGTGCCCCGCAGCACGGCCCGATCGCCGGTGACCTCGACGTCGTCCACCGTGGCGATGACCGCGCCGGCTCGCGCGAGGGGGTCCGGCTCGTCTGCCGGCTGCCCGGCGTACAGCACGCCGTCGTGCGCCCACACCGAACGCACAGGTTCCGACGCGGTGACGTAGTCGTCCCAGTCGCCGCGGATCACAGCCGAGTAGGCGAGCCGGTGCTGGAGCGTGCGGGTGGCGGAGAAGATCGCCTCCGTACTCACCTGTCGGTACACCGCACCGCATCGCGTGAAGAGCTCGCGAGCGCGCTGCTCGTCCAGCTGAGCGCCGCGGAGCAGGAAGCCCTGCATGCTGCGGGCCAGGAAGGCGTCCAGCACCGCTTGACGCTCGGGCGTCAGCTCGGGGCGCAGCCCCACGAGGTGCTCGACGACCTGCAGGTGGTCGAAGAAGTTCTGCTCGCGCTCGAAGTGGGCGTCCATGATCGAGCCTGCGCGGCGCCGGTACAGCTGCACGACGTCAGGCACGAACGTGACCGTGGGTGAGCGCAACATCAGGGGGACGGTGACGTAGGTGTCCTGGTGGTGGATGCCCACGGCGAAGCTCAGTCCGTACTTCTGCAGCGCCGAGCGCTTGATGAGCTTGTTACCCGGAGCGCTGTTGTGGACGGCCGCTGCAGCGTCCTCGATGGGTAGTGACGTGGGGGCGGCGAGCTCGGTGAACACCGCGTCCCACGGGTAGTGCTTCGTCTCTGGGAACGACCGCATGGCACCGACGACGAGCGCGTCGCCGGTCTCCTGCGCCGCGCGGTGCAGCAGGTCGAGGCCGCCCGGCACCAGCCGGTCGTCGCCGTCCAGGAACATCACGTACGCACCGGTGGCGAGCGCCAGACCGGCGTTGCGAGCGCCGCCCGGGCCGGGCCCCTGGTTGGCCTGCGACACCACGCTGACGTTGGGGTACTGGACGGCGAAAGCCTGGGCCACGTGCGCCGTCTCGTCGGTGCTGCCGTCGTCGACGACGATGATCTCGCACCGGTCGAAGATCTCCTGCACGACGAGCGAGCCGAGGCACTCCCCGAGGTACTCGGCGACGTCGAAGGCGGGGATGACGACGGTCACCGCCGGCCGGCGGCGCAGTGCCGCAAGGGTTCTCGACAGCACAGGTGCTACTTCTCGAAGCTGCTGGGCAGCGGCAGGTAGCTCGACAGGAAGCCGTGCATCAGCGCCGCCTGCGCCGCAGGGTCCATCGCGCTGCTGTCGTGGTCGTTGAGGCAGAAGACGTCGTAGTCGCGAGTGCGCAGTAGGCGCCGCAGTCGTGCCGGCGTGGCGGCTGCCGCGATGTCGGCGTACTCGTACCGGATGCGACCAGGCACCGCTCGCCCGGTCTGGTAGGCGTACATGTGGTGGAGCGACGCGGCGATCGAGTAGTCGGTCTCGCGCCGGAACTGATGCGAAGCGGTCTCCGAGAAGATCTCGGGGAAGCGCTCCTCGAGCTCGAACAGCACCGACCGCCGCTGGCTGTGCGCCACGTGCTTGTACTTGTTGGTCGGGGTGACGTCGAACGCCTTGTGGAGCAGGTCGCGGCTGTTCTTGCCGGCGCTCATGCTCGGCATGTCGAGCGGCGTGCTCTGCCCCAGACCCAGCTTGGCCTGCGAGGTGAAGAACTTCGCGAGGCCGTTCGAGTGGAAGAACACGTCAGGCGCCACCGGCCGACCGAAGAACACGTCGTCGTTGAGGTAGAGGTAGTGCTCCGACAGGCCGTCCAGGTGGTGCAGCTGGGACTCGATCGCGTGGGAGTTGAACGTCGGCAACCGGCCGCGGTCGGCGAACAGCTCGCGGTGGCTCACGATCCGCAGCTTCGGGTGCGACAGCTGGAGCCAGTCGGGTACTTGGTCGTCGGTGACGAGGTACACGGTGCGGACCCAGTCGGCGTACGTGTCGAGCGAGCGCAGCGAGTAGCGCAGCTCGTCGCGAGACTTGAACCGTGAGTCGTGCACGGCGAACTCGTGCAGCGTGCCCAGGCCCGCGGCCTGGTGAGCCTGCTGCTTGCGGGCCTTCCACTCGGGATCGTCCCCGTCGACCCAGGTGTAGACGACGTCGACGGGGAACGGGACGTCGAACTGGTGGTGCTGCCCTGCGGCCGGCAGGCCGCGCCGCTGCACGCCGTCGACCTCGACCACCCCGGGTTCACCGTGACCGAGGTGCACCGTCTCGGTCCACCGGTTGGGCCGTGGGGCGATCAGGGCGCCGGCGGGCACCGGCTCCCCGAGTTGCAGGGAGCTGAGATCGCGGTCGGTGCGCCTCCACAGCTCCAGGTCGCAGCCGAAGTCGACGCCGGCGAGCGCGTCACCGTCGAAGCTGGCGTACGGCTCGAACACGCGCAGCGCGTCGGCACTGCGGCGCCGGGGAACGAGTCCGAGCGACGTCGCCGGGGCGTTCTTGCGACCGGACACCCAGGAGGCGTAGACGGGGCGGCCGATCGCGGCCACGCGCAGGGCAGCCAGCGCCGTGTCGAACTGGTCGCGGTCGATCGCCACCACGCGCCGTCGCTGCAACGGCGCGTCGACGACGACGTGCGGGACGCCCGCCTTCTCGAGCGCGTCGAGCACCAGCGCGGCGTTGGCCGCGAGCACCTCGCTCGCCCGGAAGCTGGTGGCCACGCGCGCGAGCAACCGCTCGCCGCGGTACTCGATGGCCGTCACCGGCACGGCGAAGCGGCCCGACTGGCGGCGTGACGCGCGGGCCAGGCGCAGCTGACGCACGCGGCGCTGGACTCGGCTCTCGCCGTGGAGCAGGTCGCGGGCGGTGGTCCAGACCCCGGCCGGCAGGCTCCGGTACGCCAAGACTGCGACGCGGCGAGGCACCAGGCCAGCGATCGGTCGCACGCCCTACCTCCCCTGCTGGCTGAGCTGCCGCGCCAGCCCCTGGACTCGTTGAGGAGTCTTCCTGCCGCGTCTGGGTCGTCGTCTTACTTGCTAAGGTACAGATACTGGGCGTCAGTCTAGCGAAACGGGCGTGAGGTGCAGCCCTCGCCACGGTCGTGGACGGTTCGTGGCGAACCGCTCGATATCATCCCCTCCGATGGATGATCACACACCGCGGCGTCGTGCCCGCGTGCGCGCCCCCGAGCTGCAGGGTCGCGGATGGCTCAACACCGGCGGCCGCGACGTCAGCCTGGCCGACCTTCGCGGCAAGGTCGTCGTGCTCGACTTCTGGACGTTCTGCTGCGTCAACTGCCTGCACGTGCTCGACGAGCTGCGGCCCCTGGAGGAGAAGTACGGCGACGTGCTGGTGCTCGTCGGCGTGCACTCGCCGAAGTTCGAGCACGAGGCGGACGCCGACGCGCTGGCCGCCGCGGTCGAGCGCTACGAGGTGCACCACGCCGTCCTCGACGACCCCGAGCTCGTGACGTGGAAGGCCTTCGCGGCCCGCGCCTGGCCGACGCTGTCGGTGATCGACCCCGAGGGGTACGTCGTCGCGCAGCTCTCCGGTGAGGGGCACGCGCACGGTCTGGCGGTGCTCATCGAGGAGCTCATCGCCGAGCACGAGGCCAAGGGCACGCTGCACCGCGGCAACGGCCCGTACGTGCCGCCACCTCCGCCGTCCACCGCGCTGCGCTTCCCCGGCAAGGTGATCCGACTGCCGGACGGCGGGCTGCTCGTGAGCGACACCGCCCACCACCAGCTGGTCGAGCTCGACGACGACCTGGTCACCGAGCGGCGCCGGATCGGCGACGGCGTCCGAGGCCTGCTCGACGGCGCGACGCCGCGGCTGAGCGAACCTCAGGGACTCGTGCGGCTGCCGGAAACCGTTGCGGCGCAAGTCGGGTACGACGTCGTCGTCGCCGACACCGTCAACCACGCACTGCGCGGGCTGCGCCTTCGGGACGGCGGACTGCTGACGATCGCGGGCACTGGGCAGCAGCTGCGCCAACGCGTCGCCGTCGAGGACGGCGCCAGACCCGCTGCGGCACAAGACCTCTCGTCACCCTGGGACCTCGCGTGGTTCGACGACGCCGTGGTCGTGGCCATGGCTGGCTCGCACCAGCTCTGGCGGTTCGACCCGGTGGCCGGCTCCGTCGAGGTGGTTGCCGGCACGAGCGCCGAGGGCGTGCGTGACGGCGCCGGGCAGCACGCGTGGTTCGCCCAGCCCTCGGGCCTGGCGACGTCCGCGGACGGCGAGACGCTGTGGATCGCCGACTCCGAGACGTCCGCGCTGCGCCACCTGCGTCGCGCGCCGGACGACCCCGCGCTCGACGGTGCCCGCTACGAGGTGCTCACCGACGTCGGCACCGGCCTCTTCGACTTCGGGCACGTCGACGGCAAGGCCGCCGAGGCGCTGCTGCAGCACCCGCTCGGCGTGACCGTGCTGCCCGACGGCTCGGTGGCCGTGAGCGACACCTACAACGGTGCGGTGCGGCGGTTCGACCCAGTCGTCGGCGAGGTGTCGACCCTGGCGACCGGTCTGGCCGAGCCCAGTGCCGCCGTCCTCGACACCGTCGACGGCGCACCCGTGCTGGTGGTCGTGGAGTCGAGCGCGCACCGACTCACTCGGGTGGCGATCCCCGCCGAGGCCCAGCAGGTCGACGGTGGGGCCCGGCGCACCCAGCGACCGCCCACCGACCTCGCGGCGGGATCCGTGGCGCTCGAGGTGGCGTTCGTGCCCCCGGCCGGCCAGCACCTCGACCACCGGTGGGGCGACCCGACGCGGCTGGTCGTGAGTGCCACCCCGCCCGAGCTGCTCGTCGAGGGCGCCGGAGCCGAGCGCGGCCTCACTCGCCAGCTGCACCTGGCGGGCGACGTGGGCGAGGGTGTGCTGCACGTGAGCGTCCAGGCGGCCGCGTGCGACGGTGACCCCGACACCGGCGAGGTGCCCGAGAACGCCGCCTGCCACCTCTACCAGCAGGACTGGGGCATCCCCGTGCGGCTGGTCGACGGGGCGCCGTCCGAGCTCACGCTCGACCTGCGCGCCACCTGATCACCGGGGAAGCTGCGGGTGCGGACGTGCGAAGGGCCGGTGCCCACGGCACCGGCCCTTCGCATCACCCCGAGGTGCGTGTCGATCAGAGCGGCTCGCGGTCGTCGTACACGCGGCGCTCCTCGACGACGTCCGCGTCGCGGGTCGCCACTCGGCGGCGGCGAGGTGCGAAGACGAGCGCGGTCATGATGAGGCCGATGATGCCGACGACGACGAGGATCCAGCCGATGACGTTGATGTCGAGGCCGGAGATGTCGAAGTGCACGGCAAGGGCCAGGATCAGGCCGACTGCGATCAGGAAGATGCTCGCGCCGATGCCCATGGTGTGAACCTCCAGGGGTCGAGCGGGCCGCTCTGGCCCGCTGTCGCCCCTAGTTACCCACGAGTCCGCGGCCCTCGCACGTCGAGATCACCCGATCGAGGGATCGTGCACTTCGGATCCGAGGTGCACGCCCGGCGCCGACGACGGCGTCAGCTCAGAACGCCTCCTCCGGCACGTCCATGAGGGCGTTGTCGGTGGCCTCGGCGATCGCGCGCTCGGCGGTGATCTTCGGCAGCACGGTGCGCGCGAAGAACGACGCAGCCGCGATCTTGCCCGTGTAGAACGCACGGTCGGACGCCGACACCTCGCCGGCCAGCGCGCGCTGAGCCACCTCGGCCTGGCGCAGCAGCAGCCAACCCACGACGAGGTCGCCGGCGGCGAGCAGCAGGCGCGTGGTGTTCTGGCCCACCTTGTAGATGTTGGCGATGTCGCCGCCCTGGCGCGGGTCGGACGACATGAGGGCGCCCACCATGGCCCCGACGATGCCCTGGACGTCCTCGAGTGCCTTGCCCAGCAGCTCGCGCTCGGCGGCGAGGTCGCCGTCGCCACCCTTGACGAACTCCTGGATCTGCATCGCGAGGTGCCCGAGCGCCTGGCCCTTGTCGCGCACGATCTTGCGGAAGAAGAAGTCCATGCCCTGGATCGCCGTGGTGCCCTCGTAGAGGGTGTCGATCTTGGCGTCACGCACGTACTGCTCGACGGGGTAGTCCTGCAGGAAGCCCGAGCCACCGAAGGTCTGCAGCGACTCGGTGCCCAGCAGTACCCAGGCCCGCTCGGACCCGCAGCCCTTGACGATCGGCAGCAGCAGGTCGTTGACGCGGGCGGCCATGTTGGCGGCCGAACCCTCCTCGAAGTCCTCGCTGCCGGCGGCCAGGCCGGCCACGTCGACGGCGTCCTGCTGGCTCGCGGTGAAGAGCATCACCGCGCGCAGCCCCTCGGCGTACGCCTTCTGCAGCATGAGCGAGCGGCGCACGTCGGGGTGGTGCGTGATGGTCACGCGCGGCGCGGCCTTGTCGGTCATCTGCGTGAGGTCGGCGCCCTGCACGCGCTCCTTGGCGTAGTCCAGGGCGTTGAGGTAGCCGGTCGACAGGGTGGCGATGGCCTTGGTGCCCACCATCATCCGGGCGAACTCGATGATCTTGAACATCT
Organism: Angustibacter sp. Root456; assembly: GCF_001426435.1. Classification (NCBI taxonomy): domain Bacteria; kingdom Bacillati; phylum Actinomycetota; class Actinomycetes; order Kineosporiales; family Kineosporiaceae; genus Angustibacter; species Angustibacter sp. Root456. The sequence goes on from NZ_LMER01000020.1 coordinate 578,508, forward strand.
GGGCGATGCCGTCGTGGACGTCGCCGAGCAGCGTGCCTACGGCGGGGATGCCGTCGACCTCGCCGAACCGCACCTCGCACGTCGTCGAGACCTTGAGGCCCATCTTGTGCTCGACGTTGGTGACGAAGGCGCCGTTGCGCTCGCCCATCTCGCCGGTCTCGACGTCGACGTGGAACTTCGGCACGACGAACAGCGACAGGCCCTTGGTGCCGGGGCCTGCGCCTTCGGGGCGCGCCAGCACGAAGTGCACGACGTTGTCGTAGATGTCGGCCTCACCGCTGGTGATGAAGCGCTTGACGCCGGTGATGTGCCAGGTGCCGTCGGGCTGCTGCACCGCCTTGGTGCGGCCGGCGCCGACGTCGGATCCGGCGTCCGGCTCGGTGAGCACCATGGTGCAGCCCCAGCGACCGTCGACGAGGTGCTGGGCGAGCTTCTTCTGCTCGTCGGTGCCGAGCCCGTAGAGCACCTTGGCGAACGCGAAGCCGGCGGAGTACATGTGCACCGCGGGGTTGGAGCCGAGCACGAGCTCGGCCATGGCCCAGCGCAGCGACGGCGGGACGACGGTGCCGCCGAGCTCAGCGGGGATGTCGGTGCGCCACCACTCGGCGTCCAGGTAGGCCTGGTAGCTCTTGCGGAACGCCTCGGGCAGCTGTGCCGTGTAGGTCTTCGGGTCGTAGACGGGCGGGTTGCGGTCGGAGTCGAGCAGGCTCGCAGCCAGCTCGTTCTCGGCGAGGCGGGCCACCTCGCGCACCATCTCGCGAGCGGTGTCGGCGTCGATCTCGGCGTACGGACCGCTGCCGAGCAGCTCCTGGCGATCGAGCACCTCGAAGAGGTTGAACTCGATGTCGCGGACGTTGGACTTGTAGTGGCCCATGGTGAGGGGTCCTTCCGGCTCGCGCGGCTCAGCGTCTCGATCAGGGCAGGCGCAGTTACCCGCCAGTAACCCATGATGCTACTGGCCGGTAACCTGCGCAACCCTCGGGGCTCAGCCCGCCGTCTTCACCGCGAGCACCGGGCACTCCAGACCCAGCAGCAGCGCCTGGGCCGTCGAGCCGAGGAGCAGCTTGCCGACCGGCGAGCGCCGCCGCAGGCCCACCACGACGACGTCGGCCCGCGTCGCTTCGGCGACCTCGATGATCCCCTGCGCCGGGTCCGTGCCCGCGGGCAGCGCCTCGAGCCGCGCGCTGACGCCCGCCGACGTCAGCTGCTCGACCACCGCGTCGAGCTCCTGCTCCTCGGTGAACGGGCCGGGCGCCGTCGCTGCGGGCCGGGGCACCGAGACCACCACCACGTCCGTGCTGCGGCGGCGCGCCTCGGCGAGGGCGGCCTCGAGCGCCGCGGCGCCCTCGGGGGTGGGGACGTAGGCGAGGACGACGCTCACGGGCTCTCCTTCAGGACGCCGGCACGCAGCGGCCGGGTGAGGCCATCGTGCCGCCGCGGCGACCGCCGCGACAGGTGGGCTGGGGCCGTATCGAGGAATGGGACCGCCTGCGCTTGCGTTGACTACCCCCAAGGGGTATGTTCACCTATACCCTCCAGGGGTACGACGAAACGAGGAGCTGCATGTCCACCGCCGACACCACCCCCTCTGCTGGGCCGAGCACCCACGCCCTGCCCGGCTACCACGACACCAAGGACGCCCAGCTGAAGCGGCTGCGCCGCATCGAGGGGCAGGTGCGCGGGATCGCCCGCATGGTCGAGGAGGAGCAGTACTGCATCGACGTGCTGACCCAGGTGTCAGCGGCCACCAAGGCGCTGCAGGCGGTGGCGCTCGGGCTGCTCGACGAGCACATGTCGCACTGCCTGGTGCAGGCCGTCGCCACCGGAGGCGAGGAGCGCGACGAGAAGCTGCGCGAGGCCTCGCAGGCCATCGCGCGGCTCGTGCGGTCCTGACCGTCGTTCCGCCACCCGTAAACCCGCCACCCGCCACCCATCGCCCTGTCTCGAAGGAGCCCACGATGACCACCGCCACCTACTCCGTCACCGGCATGACCTGCGGCCACTGCGTCTCCGCCGTCACGAGCGAGCTGAGGGCGCTGCCGGGCGTCGACCAGGTCGACGTCGACCTCGCGGCCGGCGGCGTCTCGTCCGTCACGGTCACCAGCGCCGACCCGCTGTCGCGCGAGCAGGTCGAGGGCGCTCTGGACGAGGCCGGCGACTACCACCTGGCGGCTGATCCGGCATGAGCCCGAGCAGCGCGCCGTCGAGCCCCGCGGCCGGGTCCGCGCCGTCGTCCACCGTCGAGCTGGCGATCAGCGGAATGACCTGCGCGTCGTGCGCGGCCCGCATCGAGAAGAAGCTCAACAAGCTCGACGGCGTCACCGCCACCGTCAACTACGCCACCGAGAAGGCGAAGGTCACCTTCCCCGACGGCGTCACCCCCGACGAGCTCGTCTCGGTCGTCGAGGCCACCGGCTACGGCGCCACGCTGCCTGCGCCGCCGGCGGACGATGCCCCCGCGGGCGCCGAGGCGGAGCCGGCCGACTCCGAGGCGGACGCCCTGCGCCGCAGGCTCCTCGTCAGCCTGGCGCTGACGCTGCCCGTGGTGGTGCTGGCGATGGTGCCGGCGCTGCAGTTCACCAACTGGCAGTGGCTCTCGCTCACCCTCGCCTCACCGGTGGTCGTCTGGGGTGCGTGGCCCTTCCACCGCGCCGCCGTCACGAACGCCCGCCATGGCGCGGCGACGATGGACACCCTGATCTCCGTGGGCGTCAGCGCCGCGTACCTGTGGTCACTGTGGGCGCTGTTCATCGGGGACGCCGGCATGCCCGGTATGCGCATGACGTTCACCCTGCTGCCCGAGCAGGGTGCGGGCGCCAACGAGATCTACCTCGAGGTCGCCTCGGCGGTGACCGTCTTCATCCTGTCCGGCCGGTACTTCGAGGCGCGCGCGAAGCGGCGCTCTGGCGCGGCGCTGCGCGCGCTGCTCGACCTCGGCGCCAAGGACGTCGCCGTCCTGCGCGACAACGGCTCCGGGCCCACCGAGGTGCGTATCCCGGTGAGCCAGCTGGCGGTGGGTGACCACTTCGTGGTGCGGCCGGGGGAGAAGATCGCGACCGACGGCGAGGTGGTCGAGGGCACCTCGGCCGTCGACGCCTCGATGCTCACCGGTGAGTCGGTGCCCGTCGAGGTGGGTGCCGGCGACACCGTCGTCGGCGCCACCGTCAACGCCGGGGGCCGGCTCGTCGTCCGCGCCACGCGCGTCGGGTCCGACACCCAGCTCGCGCAGATGGCGCGGCTCGTCGAGGACGCGCAGAGCGGCAAGGCCGAGGTGCAGCGCCTGGCCGACCGCGTCTCCGCCGTGTTCGTGCCGGTCGTCATCGTGCTGGCGCTCGCGACCCTGGCCGCGTGGCTGCTCACAGGGGCCGCGACGGCCACGGCGTTCACGGCCGCGGTGGCGGTGCTCATCATCGCCTGCCCGTGCGCGCTCGGCCTGGCCACGCCCACCGCCCTGCTCGTGGGCACCGGCCGGGGCGCCCAGCTGGGCATCCTCATCAAGGGCCCGCAGGTGCTCGAGTCGACGCGCACGATCGACACCGTGGTGCTCGACAAGACGGGCACCGTCACCACGGGCCGGATGAGCGTGCGGGACGTCGTCGTCGCCCCGGGTGAGTCGGCCGACGAGGTGCTGCGCCTCGCCGGTGCGGTCGAGCACGCGTCGGCGCACCCGATCGCCGCCGCGATCGCCGCGGCGGCCAGTGCGGCGCGCGGCGGGGCTCCTCACCCCGCGGTCGAGAGCTTCCTGAGCCACGACGGGCGCGGCGTGCAGGGTGTCGTCGACGGCCGAGCGGTCGTGGCCGGCCGGCTCACGTGGCTGTCCGCCGACTGGGCGATGGCTCCGGCCGCCGAGCTCGAGCAGGCGGCGGAGCAGGCCCAGAGCCAGGGCCGCACGCCGATCTGGGTCGGCTGGGACGGCGAGCTGCGCGGGGTGGTGGTCGTGGCCGACTCGGTGAAACCGACGTCGCGCGAGGCCATCGCGGCGCTGCGGGGCCTCGGGCTGCGGCCCGTGCTGCTCACGGGTGACAACGAGCGGGCAGCCCGCGCGGTCGCGGCCGAGGTGGGCATCGCGGCCGACGACGTCGTCGCCGACGTGCTGCCGGCCGACAAGGTCGCTGCGGTGCAACGGCTTCAGGCTGAGGGTCGCACGGTCGCCATGGTCGGCGACGGCGTGAACGACGCGGCTGCGCTCGCCACCGCCGACCTCGGCCTGGCGATGGGCACCGGCACCGACGTCGCGATCGAGGCGTCCGACCTCACGCTCGTGCGGGGCGACCTGCGCTCGGTGGTCGACGCCATCCGGCTGTCGCGTGCCACGCTGCGCACGATCAAGGGCAACCTGTTCTGGGCCTTCGCCTACAACGTGGCCGCCCTGCCGCTGGCCGCGCTCGGCCTGCTGAACCCCCTCATCGCCGGTGCGGCGATGGCGTTCAGCTCGGTGTTCGTCGTGAGCAACAGCCTGCGCCTGCGCCGGTTCCGGGCGGCGAGCTGACCGCGGCCGCTCGGGACGGGATCAGGCGCGCTGCATGAGATCCGCGACGTGCTCGGCGATCGCCAGGCTCGACGTCGCAGCGGGCGACGGCGCGTTGCGGACGCAGGTGATCCCGTCCTGGTGGCTGACCCGGAAGTCGTCCACGAGGCCGCCGTCGCGCTCCACCGCCTGGGCCCGGACGCCCGAGCCGGCGCGGACGACGTCCGCCGCGCCGATCTCGGGCACGTACCGCTGGGCCGCGTGCATGTAGGCCCGCTTCGACAGCGACCCGAGCACCTCGCTCGCGCCTGTGCGCCAGTGCCGACGCGCCAGCTGCCAGAACCCCGGCCACGTGACGATGTCCTTGACGTCTCGGGGGGTGAGGTCGCGGCGCCGGTAACCTTCGCGGCGCAGGGCGAGGACGGCGTTGGGCCCGACCTCCAGGCCACCGCCCACCCGGCGGGTGAAGTGCACGCCCAAGAACGGGTAGCGCGGGTCCGGCACCGGGTACACCAGGCCCCGCACGAGGTCGGCCTTGTCCGGCCGCACCTGCATGTACTCGCCGCGGAACGGCACGATGCGGGGGCTGCGCTCGCCGTCGACCCGCTGCGACAGCCGGTCGGCGTGCAACCCGGCGCAGACCACCACTTCGTCGAAGCGATGCACGCGCCCGGCCGCTGTGACGTCGGCTCCGCCGACACGGCGGGCGACGTCGCTCACCTCGGCGCCGCGCCAGATCTCGCCACCGGCCTGCTCGACCTCTCGGGCCAGCGACTGCGAGATCGCGACGTAGTCGGTGATCGCCGTGTGGGGTGAGTGCAGTCCGGCCAACCCGGCGACGTGCGGCTCGATCTCACGCAGCCCCGAGGCGTCGACCCGGCGCAGCGCCGGCACGCCGTTGTCACGGGCGGTGCTCTCGAGCGCGGTGAACCTCGCCATCTCGGTGGCGTCGACGGCGACCACGAGCTTGCCGCACTCGACGTACGGCAGGCGGTGCTCGGCGCAGTAGTCACGCAGCAGGTGGCGGCCGCGGGTGCAGAGCGTCGCCTTCAGGCTGCCCGGTCGGTAGTACAGCCCTGCGTGCACGACGCCGGAGTTGTGCCCCGTCTGGTGGCTGGCGAGAGTGTCCTCCTTCTCCAGCACCACGACGCGCGTCCCGGGACGTCGTCGGGTCAGCTCGCGCGCGATGGCGAGCCCCACGATTCCCCCACCCACGACGGCGACGCCGCCCTGCTGCTCGGTCACGTGCTCATCGTGCCGTGCGGGCGGCTCTCGTGAGTGCGGGACCGCCAAGTCCGTGCGCCCCCCGGCGGCGCCTCAGCGCACGCCGGACACCCAGCGGTAGCCGTGCTCGGGCCGGCCGGCGGAGCCGTAGCGGGGCTTGACCTCGGCCAGACCACGCGCCGCCAGGTGCTCGAGGTAGCGGCGCGTCGACACGCGCGACAGCCCGCACAGCTCGGCGGCTTCACCGGCCGACAGCTCTCGTCCAGCGTCCTTCAACGCCCGCTCGACGAGCTGCAGCGTGCGGGCCGACAGGCCCTTGGGCAGGTCAGGCGCCGGCCGGGCCGGCCGCTGACCTGGAGAGAGCAGGCGGTCGACGTCGGCCTGGTCGCGCACACCCCCGCCGACGAGCTGCTGCAGCTCGCGACGCTGCGCGGCGTAGGCCATGAGCCGCTCCTGCAGAGCGGCGAGGGTGAACGGCTTGATGAGGTAGTGCACGACACCGCCTGACATCGCCGCTCGCACGGTCTCGACCTCGCGCGAGGCCGTGATGGCGATGACGTCGATCGTCTCGCCCGCCGGTGCGGCGCGCAGGCGCCGCAGCACCTCCACGCCCGACATGTCGGGCAGGTAGATGTCGAGCAGCACCAGGTCGGGCCGCACCTCCTCGATCGCACGCAGGGCGTCGCTGCCCTGGTGCGCCTCGCCCACGACGGCGAAGCCGGGCAGCGTCTCGACGTAGCGCCGGTGGATCGCAGCCACCGCGAAGTCGTCGTCGACCACGAGCACACGCACGGGCTGCTGCCGCGAGCTGGTCACCGGGGACCCCGCACCGTCGACAAGCCGGCTGTCTGCGGCGCCGGCAGGTGCACGGTGAAGAGGGCACCCCCGCCCGGGCGCTCGTCGACGCGCGCCCATCCGTGCCGGCGGCGGGCGATGCGCTCCACCAGCGCGAGCCCGATGCCCTGGCCGTGGTGGTCGGGCGTCGCCGTCTTCGACGACGTGCCCGGCTCGAAGATCCGCTGTCGCTGCTCCGGTGGCACCCCCGGGCCGTCGTCGCTCACGCGAACGGTGATGTCGCCGTCCGGACCGGTCAGCAGGTGCACCTCGACGGTGCCGCCCGAGCCGGCCGCGTCCACCGCGTTGTCGACGAGGTTGCCCAGCACCGTGAGGACGTCGTCGCCCGCTCCGTCGCTCACCTCGGTGTCGTCGGTGAGCCGCAGGGTGACCCCCCGCTCACGAGCCGCTGCCGCCTTCGCGACGAGCAGGGCCGCCACCCCGGCGTCCTCGATCTGGCTCATGCTCTCGCCACCCAGCAGGCTGCTCCCGGCGCCGAGTCGCTCGATGAAGCGCACCGCCTCGCCGTGCCGGCCGAGCTCGATGAGACCCGACAGCACGTGCAGGTGGTTCGAGAACTCGTGCGCCTGAGCGCGCAGGGCGTCGGTGATGCTCCGCTCGCCCTGCAAGGCCCGCAGCGCGTCGAACAGCTCGGTGCGGTCGCGCAGGGTCAGCACGCGCCCGACGTCGCGGTCGCCGACGCGCGCTGTCGTGCGGTTGGCCACCAGCAGCCGCTCGCCGGCGAGCACCACGCGGTCGGTGACGGGATCGGGGTCGCTCACGAGCGCGCCGAGCACCTCGGCGTCGAGGACGTCGGCGGCGTCGCGGCCGGTGGGGTCGGCGGCGAGGCCCAGCAGGCGCACCGCCTCGTCGTTCACCAGCGCGAGCCGGCCGCGGTCGTCGAGCGCGACGACGCCCTCGCGGATGCCGTGAAGCATCGCGTCGCGGGTCTTGAGCAGCTCGGCGATCTGGTCCGGTTCGAGCCCGAAGATGCGCCGCCGCACCAGCCGCGTCACCGCCGTCGCGCCGACGACGCCGAGCAGTGCGGCACCGGCCAACCAGGCCGCGAGCGACGGCACCACGCCGGCGAGGTCCTGCGACAGCCGGCTTTCGAGGATGCCCACAGACACGGTGCCGATGACCTGCCCGGAAGCGTCCTGCACGGGCACCTTCGCGCGCAGCGAACGCCCGAGCGAGCCGGTCTCGGTGCCCACGAACTCCGAGCCGTGCAGGGGCACGCTGGGGTCGGTCGAGACCATCTTGCCGATCTTGCTGGGGTCGGGGTGCGAGTAGCGAAGCCCCTCGTCGTTGGTGAAGACGACGAACGTCGCACCGGCCGCCTGACGCACCGTCTCGGCGAGCGGCTGCAACGTGCGGGAGGGGTCGGACGACGCGTACGCGTCGAGCACGCTCGGCACGGTCGACAGGCTGCGGGCGATCGTGAGCACGCGCCGGGCGTAGGCGTCGCGGATCTGGTTCTCCTGCAGGCGGACGGCCAGCCCGCCGGCGACGACGACGGTCACCAGCACGATCACGACCTGCATGGCGAGGAGCTGGACGGCCAGCGGGATGCTGCGGCGCATCCGCCCATGGTGCCGCAGCGGGGCTCCTGGCGGGTCTGCGACCGAAACGACCAGTACGACCCCAATGAGCTCTACGACCTCTACGACCTCAGCGTTCCGCTGGGGGTGGCGGCGTCCTAGCGTCCCGACGATCAGGACGACGGCGTCCTGACCTCTGGGAGGAACACCATGACGCAGCACGTGCTCACCCTCACTGGCTCCGGGCCACGTCGTCCGCGGTCGGTGCGCCGCGTCGCGACCGCCGCCGTCGCGGCCGTCGCGGCCCTCGGCCTCGTCGCCTGCAGCAGCAGCGGCGAGGCGTCCGCCTCCGGCAAGGACAGCAAGGCCCTCGCCCGCCTCGACATCATGGCGCCGGCCGCACCCGGCGGTGGCTGGGACGGCACCGCGCGGGCGATGGGTGCGTCCATCGAGTCCGCCGAGCTCGCGAAGTCGGTGACGGTCAAGAACGTCGCCGGCGCCGGCGGCACCGTGGGTCTGGCCCAGCTCGCCAACGACAAGAGCGACCACTCGCTCATGGTGATGGGGTTGGTGATGGTCGGTGCCGTCGCCACCAACCAGTCCCAGGCGACGCTGAAGGACGTCACGCCGATTGCCCGGCTCACCGCCGAGGACGAGGTGATCGTCGTGCCGGCCTCGAGCCCGTACAAGACGATCAAGGACCTCGGTGACGCCCTGAAGGCCAAGGGCCGGGCCGTCACGATCACCGGTGGGTCCGCCGGGGGCACCGACCACATCGTCGCCGGCCTGTTCGCCAAGGCCGCGGGCGTCGCGCCGGCCGACCTCAACTACATCCCCTTCTCCGGCGGTGGCGAGTCGCTCGCTGCGCTGCTGGGCAACAAGGTGCAGGCCGGGATCTCGGGCGTCAGCGAGTACGCCGAGCAGATCAAGGCCGGCAAGCTGCGCGCGCTCGCGGTGGCCGGCCCCCAGCGCGTCGCCGACGTCGACGCTCCGACGCTGAAGGAGTCCGGCTACGACGTCGAGCTCACGAACTGGCGCGGCGTGGTCGCGCCCGGTGGTGTCTCCGACGAGACCAAACAGCGACTGGTGAAGCTCGTCACCGACATGCACGACACCCAGGGCTGGAAGGACGCCCTGCAGAAGAACGGCTGGCAGGACACCTTCCTCGCCGGTGACGACTTCGACTCGTTCATCACCAAGGAGATCTCCACCACCGAGGGGGTCCTCAAGGACCTCGGCCTGGTCAAGTAGCTCGATGGACAGCTCGGAGGGCATCGACCTCGCGCACCGGCACGAGCCGGACGCGCAGGCTGCCCCGGGGACGGCGCGCGTCGCCGTCCCCGAGGCGGTGGTCGCGCTCATCGTCGTGGCCCTGGGGATCTTCACGATCGTGGACTCCCACCGCATCACCGTGCCGCTGAGCGCGAACGTCGTCGGTCCGCGGGTGTTCCCGTACGCCGTCGGAGTCGCGCTCGTGCTCTCCGGCCTGGCCGTGCTCGTCGGCGCGCTGCGCGGGCAGCGGGCAGAACCGGAGGCCGGCGAGGACGTCGACACCGATGCGCGCACGGACTGGCTGACCCTGGCCAAGGTCGTCGGGGCGTTCGCCGTGCACGTCGCGGTCGTCGACACCCTGGGGTGGGCCCTCGCTGCGACGGCGCTGTTCGGCGGCGTCGCCTGGGCGCTGGGTGCCACGTGGTGGCGTGCGTTGCTGCTCGGGCTGGCACTGGGCTTCGTCATCGAGGGTGTCTTCGTCACCGGCCTCGGCGTCTCGCTGCCGGCCGGGATCTTCAGTGGGGTGAGGTTCCTCGATGGGTGACTTCGGCGCGCTGCTCGACGGCTTCGCCACGGCGATCCAGCCCCTGTACCTGCTGTACGCGCTGGTGGGGGTCACCCTCGGGACCGCGGTGGGCGTGCTGCCTGGCATCGGCCCGGCGATGACGGTGGCGCTGCTGCTGCCGATCACCTACACCCTCGAACCCACCGCCGCGTTCATCATGTTCGCCGGGATCTACTACGGCGGCATGTACGGGGGCTCGACGACGTCGATCCTGCTGAACACGCCGGGGGAGTCGGCGTCGATCATCACGGCCATCGAGGGCAACCTCATGGCCAAGGCGGGTCGAGGTGCTGCGGCGCTGGCGACGGCGGCCATCGGGTCGTTCGTCGCCGGCACCATCGCGACGGTCGCCCTCACCCTGGTGGCCCCCACGGTGGCGGAGTTCGCGGTGCACCTCGGGTCGCCGGACTACGTCGCGCTGACTGTCGTCGCGCTGCTGACCGTCTCGGCGCTGCTGGGGACGTCCGTGTCACGCGGCCTGGCCTCGCTCTCGCTCGGCGCCCTGCTCGGCCTCGTCGGGACGGACACGCTCACCGGCCAGCAGCGGTTCACCCTCGGCATGCCGGCACTGGCGGACGGCATCGACGTGGTGACGGTCGCGGTGGGGGTGTTCGCCGTCGGTGAGGCGTTGTGGGTGGCGTCCCGGCTGCGGCACGGACCTGTCCACGTCATGGGCGCCGGCGGCAGCAAGTGGATGTCGCGAGCGGACTTGCGTCGTTCGTGGAAGCCGTGGCTGCGGGGCACCGCCCTGGGCTTCCCGATCGGGGCGATGCCCGCCGGCGGTGCGGAGGTGCCGACGTTCCTGTCGTACGCCATCGAGAAGAAGCTGACCAAGCACCCGGAGGAGTTCGGCAAGGGCGCGATCGAGGGTGTCGCCGGGCCGGAAGCCGCCAACAACGCCTCTGCCGCAGGCGTTCTGGTGCCGCTGCTGACCCTCGGCCTGCCGACGTCCGCCACCGCGGCGGTGCTCATCGCGGCGTTCCAGAGCTACGGCATCCGTCCGGGGCCGCTGCTGTTCCAGTCCGAGGGCAAGCTGGTCTGGGCGCTGATCGCCAGCCTGTACATCGGCAACGTGCTGCTCCTCGTGCTGAACCTGCCGCTCGTGGGGCTCTGGGTGAAGGTGCTGCAGATCCCGCGTCACTACCTGTACGCCGGGATCCTGCTCTTCGCGGCGCTGGGCGCCTACGCGCTCAACGGGATCCGCGCGGACTTGCTGCTGCTGTTCGCGATCGGCGTCCTGGGGTACGTGATGCGGCGGTTCGGGTACCCGATCGCCCCGGCCATCATCGGGCTGATCCTCGGCCCGATCGCGGAGGAGCAGCTGCGGCGGACGCTCGCGATCAGCCAAGGAGACCCGGTGGCGCTCGTCGACAGCCCCTTCGCCGCAGTGGTCTACTCGCTGCTCGTCGTGGCGATCGTCGTCACCACGGTGCTGCGGGTGCGGTCGCGGCGTGCCCAGCGCGAGCAGCACGACCATCCGGTGCCGGTCGGCTGACCAGCGGCGGTCGCCGGTCGCTCAGGACGGTCGCTCAGGACGGTCGCTCAGGACGGTCGCTCAGGACGGTCGCTCAGNTGCAGTGCCACGGCCAGGCTCTCGACGTCGTCCGGGCTGGCTTGGGGGCCGGCCGTCGCCTGCGCGAGCGAGTAGATCGTGCGTCCGCTGAGCCACCGGTCGACGGCGCAGCGGCCGGCCCGCAGTCGCACCTCGTGGGGTGCGGGGCCGGCCGTGCCGGCGTAACCCTCGCAGACGGCGCGGTTGACGTAGGCGTCGTAGTCGGCCGCCCCGGCGACGGTCGAGAACGACAGGGTCGTGACGACGATCACCGCACCGGTCGGCCCGGAGTACTGGACGTGGTGGATGTCCTGGACGCCGTCGGTGACCAGCCGCTGCTGGCGGGCCGCCGGATCCGCCGTGCCGGCGGCGTACGTCGGGACGTCCTGCGGCCAGTCGCCTCGAAACTGCCAGGTCGCGCGGCCCACCTGCTCCGCGGCCAGGAGGGTGACGCCGGGCGACGCGGCCGGTGCGTGGTGGGCGGCGGCCGCTGCGGCCCGACACCCGCTGGAGCTGAAGTACACGGCGACGCGGTCCGGGAGCAGCGCGTACGGCCCGATGGCGACGAGGGCCATCGGTGCGGCACCGACGGCGATGATGGCCAGGACGAGACCCAGCCTGCGCAGGAGCGTGGCGCCGGAGCGCAGCGGCGGCGTTCGGCGGCCACCGACGGCCGTCAGCGCGGTCGCGAGGGCGTCCGCCGCGCGGTCCTCGAAGGGCAGCGTCAGTGAGGTCTGGGATCCGTCGCGCAGCCGCAAGGTCACGGACCAGTAGGAGCCGCCTCGCGTGCGGTAACGGGAGGCGGAGAACTCGTCGACGTCGGCGAGCCGCACGACGCGCCACGGGCCGCCAGGGAAGGTGCGGCGCGCCACCCAGCCCGGGCCACCAGCCACCGTCAATCGACGCCGGGCGGGTAGCACCGCCCAGGCGACGAGGGCGGTGGTCAGCACCAGCACGACGGCGACGCCCGGGTTCAGCAGCCGCGACAGCGGCACACCGGCTCGACCGAGGCGGGAGCCCTGCAACGCCAGCAGCGTAGGCAGCACCACGAGGAAGGCGCTGCGCACGAGGGGCATCCGGCGCACGACCGTCGCGGGGAAGGGCAGACCAGCCGCACCGGTCACCTGCTCACCGGGCGGCGGCCAGCTGGCGAGCTGCTGCTCACCCGGGGGAGCCGTCATCGTGCGGATCATCGACCGTTCGGGCGGCGGCCGAAACGCCCGTCACCCGTTCGGGTGCTGCGGTCAGCCTCGATCCACGAGGTCGGCGACGTGCTCGGCGCTTGCAGCCTCGACGTCGCCGCGGCGAGTCACGGGAGGCGACCGCGTCGAACGCGGTGGCCGGCGCGCTCCGGCTGGACGTCCGCCGCCGTCTCCAGCTGCGCCGGCCCCACGCGCAGGACACCGGACGTCGTGGGCAGCGCTCGCAGGCCGCCTCGGCCGCGCAGTGCGGCGCGGGCGCCTGGCGCGAGCCGGTCGTCCATCCACGCGCACGGCGCGGTCTCGCCAGCAGCCGTGAACGCGACCGGACCGTCACCGCAGTCGAGGGTGAAGTCGTTGTGCCGCAGCGCATTGAGGTCGATACCACGCACGACTACGTTGCGGCGCGCGAGTCGCGGGTCGATCGCTCCCCGAGCGAGGCCGAGCTCGTCCTCCACCGCCTCCACGGCCTCGGCGGCGAAGAACGACACCGCCGACGCGAGTCTCGACACCTTGCCGTAGAAGCGGTCACCGCGGATGCCGAGCCCGGCGTCGACGTCCACGCTCTCGGGGTACGACGTCGGGTGCGGCCCCACGCCCACGGAGGGGTCGGTGGAGTGGAACCAGTAGTTGTGGCCCGGCGAGGTCACCAGGGCGACGACATCGACCTCGGTCTTGCGCTGCACCCACCCACCGTACGTCCCCCCTCCCGCCCGTGATCATGCACGCCAGCGCATGGGGCGCTCGCGTGCATGATCACGGCAGGGGTGGGGTCAGCTGGTGCCTGCGGTCTGCTGCTGAGCCGGCACCTCGGCCGCCGCTTCTCGCGGCTGCACCGTCGTGCCGCTGATCGCCTGGCCACCAGCGGCGTGCGACACCTGGATGCGTCGCGGCTTGGCCTCCTCGGCCACCGGCAGCAGCAGCGACAGCACGCCGTCGTCGTACCGCGCCTCGATGCGGTCGAGGTCGAGCCCGGAGCCGAGCGTCAGCTGACGGACGAACGTTCCGGTCGGCCGTTCCTGCGTGAGCCACTCGACGTCGTCGCCGCGGCGGGTGCGCTCAGCACGGATCGTGAGCACCCGGCCGTCGACGCCGATGTCGATCGAGCCGGGGTCGACGCCCGGCAGGTCGCACAGCAGGACGTAGTGGTCACCGGACCGGAACAGGTCCATGGGCATCGCCCGCATCGCCTGGCCGAGATCCGTGGCCTGGCTCAGCAGACGTGAGGCCATGGCGTCGAAGTCGCGGAACGGGTCGAAGCGCGTCACCATCTCGAAACCACCTCCTCGAAGGACGGGGCGCAGCGAGGTGCTCGCTGCCGCCGCGCGCGGTGCGACGGAGGTGACGCATCACGCCGACCCGCACGCGACAGCTCTGTGATAGCACTCACCCGGGCCGACTGCCAAGTGCGCGGAGCGACTCCCGTTCAGCTGCGGCGCAACGGGTGTGAGCCGTAGTAGTCACGCCAGATGAGCCGGTGCACCGGCACCCAGCGCGGGATCGATCGCAGTCCAGGGATGAACGGCAGCAGCACGAGCCCGAGGGTGAGCACCATCATCAGCGCCCACACCAGCGCGTCGGCGTTGTCGGAGGTCGAGAACGGCTTCACCTGGTACCAGAACGTGTACAGCCACATCCACGGTTGGCCGGGGTAGTTGCCGGTCTCGTTCATCATCCCCCACTGGTCGCCGCCGAGGTTGCGGGCGCGCGCCTGGTCCTCCAGGTAGGCGCCGTCGGCCAGCAGCAGCAGCGACCGGGTCTGGTCTCCGCCGTAGAAGGTGCCCGACGACGTCAACGCACCTTCGAGCCCACCGGTGCGGGCGAGACTGAGCAGCCCTCCGGCGATCGTGGGGACGGGTCCGTAGTCGCCGCCAGCGACCTTGGCCGGATCGCCGTCAGGGGCCTTCGCGAGCGCGTCGGAGTAGGCGCTCGCCCAGGTCGCGCGTTGGCTGGCGTTCGCGGCGTCCCACGCGGCGACCGCGTCGTGGACCGGCCCGGCCGGGTACGCCGCGGCGAGCGGGGTGATCACGAGGTCCTGTGCCGAGTCGACCGGCAGCCGCACGCCCGCCCACTTCTGCAGGGCGAGCGGCCCGATCTTCTGGCCCTCGGCGGCCGTGTTGTACGGCGCACCGTAGGAGGCGCTGGTGGTGGTGCCCGCGAGCTCACCGGCGGCGGTCGCCACCACGTCGTTCGGCGCGGCGGCCGCCCAGTCGCGCAGGGTGATCGCCTTCTCATCGGGCGACGAGAAGGCGGCCGACAGGATGGCTGTCAGCCCGAGAACCACGACCAGGGCGATCACGAGCTCCTTGACCAGGTCGTAGGAGCGGGTGTCGAAGCCGTGCGAGTCGGGCGTGTGGTCACGGGCGCGGTTGCGGTGAGCGGTGCGGCGAGCGGTCGTCTCGGTCATGGCTGCGCCTCCCTGCTGCGCTGAGCCGGCACCCGCTCGGCCTCCGCGTCGATCGGTGGCACGACGCCGTGCCGGCGCACCAGCAGCAGGTGCAGCGCCACGAGCACTCCGACGACGAACGGCAGCAGCACCACGTGCCAGAGGAGCATCTGGCCGGGGTTGAGCACGTTGAAGAAGGCGCCGAAACCCACCGAGTTGAGCCCGTCCTTGGCCTGGGTGCTGATCCACTGCGAGTCGAAGTTCGACTGCGAGAGGTAGCCGGTGAACGCCGTCCCGATCGAGCCGACGAAGGCCACCACGCCGGTGATCCACGTGAGCGTCCGGCGTCCGCGCCATGCCGCCATCCAGAACTTGCCCCACAGGTGGATCACCATGAAGGCGAAGAAGAGCTCGACGCTCCACAGGTGCATCGAGTTCGTGAAGTGCCCGAGGGCGGAGGTGTGCCACCAGGCCGAGCCGCCCATGGCGAGCACGAACCCGGACGCCAGGACGACGATCAGCGCCGCGCTCGTGAGCATGCCGAAGACGTAGATCCACGACGCGACGTAGGCAGGCTGGCGGTCCGGAAGCAGCTGACCTGCAGGGACCACCCGGCTCGCCCGGGTGCGTACCGCCGTCGTCCAGCTGGCGCTCACGACCGGCTCCCGGAGCCGGGCCGCCGCGTCGCCCCCGGGAACGGCAGGGCGATCGCCAGGGCGAACACCACCACCATCGCGCCGACGATCGCGAGGTTGGTGACGGAGATGAGGACGACGCCCCAGTGGACGTAGTGGCCGACGGGGTCGGCCGCGAGGGAGAAGAGCATCGCGGACCGCCTTTCGGGGTCGCCCGGGCCGGCTGGCCACAGCGCGGCGACCCTCCACCTCGGATCGTCCTCCGCGTTGCTGAAAGAAGCCAGAGGGTCGCGCGCATTCACGAGGACCAACGGCTCTACCTGAGCCCACAGGGGGGATCGACGGTGGTGACGGAGGCGCGGGTGAGCGTCGAGGAGGCTGCGCGCATGGCGACGGGGCGACGGATCGGACCGGTCGACACGATCTGGCTCAACATGGACCGGCCGGAGAACCTCATGGTCATCGAGTCGGTGATGCTGCTCGAGCAGACGCCGGACTGGGACGCCGTGCGGGACGTCATCCAGACGCGGCTGGTCGACCCCTACCCCGTCTTCCGCGAGCGGCCGCTGCCGCCTGCGCACGTGTGGGACCTGCCGCAGTGGGAGCCCGACCCCGACTTCCACCTCGACCGCCACATCCGCCGGCACACCCTGCGCGCGCCGGGCGACGACGCGACGCTGCAGCGCTACATCGACCGCCACCTCCACCGGCCCCTCGACCGCCGACGCCCGCTGTGGGAGGCCCACTTCGTCGCCGGGTACCTCGGCGGTGCGGCCGTCTTCTTCCGGATGCACCACAGCCTGGCCGACGGCATCGCGCTCACCCGGGTGCTGCTGTCGATGACGGACGCCGCACCGTCCGGACGGCGGCGCCGACCCCCGCCGCTGCCTCTCCCGGGAACCGCCGGTGGCCTGCCCGCCGTGGCGCGCTCGCTCGTCCCCGGCAGCCCGCTCGACGTCGCCCGGCTCGCGGTGCGGACCGCCCAGGTGGCCAAGTCGCTGCTGCTGACGCGCAACCCCCCGAGCGCCGTGGGCGGGCAGCCGGAGCTGCGCAAGCGGGTGGTGTGGTCGCACACCTACCCGCTCGACGACCTGAAGGTGGTGGGACGCCTCTCGGGCGCCACCCTCAACGACGTCCTGATGAGCGCCGTGGCCGGGGCCCTGCACCGCTACCAGGTGGCCAGCGGCGAGCGCCCGGTCGACCTGACGACGATGGTGCCGGTCAACGTGCGGCCACTCGACCGCGAGCTGCCCCGCGAGCTGGGCAACCGGTTCGCGCTGGTGTTCTTCACCTTCCCTTCGGCGCTCGCCGCACCGCTCGAGCGGCTCGCCGAGACCAAGCGGCGGATGGACTGGTTGAAGCACTCGCCGGAGTCGCTGATGACCTTCGGCCTGATCATGGCGATCGGCCGGACGGTCGCCGACCTCGAGCGGTACGTCGTCGACTTCTTCGCCAACAAGGCGATCGGCGTGACGACGAACGTGGCCGGCCCGGCCGACGTCCGCTACCTGGCTGGCACGAAGGTCACCGGCGTACTGGGCTGGGTGCCCGGGTCGGGCCACCACACCGTGGGCGTCTGCATCTTCACCTACGCCGGCTCCGTGCGCGTCGGCTTCCGCGTGGACGCCGCGCGCGTGCGCAACCCGCAGCGGTTGCTCACCGCGTTCGAGGCGGAGCTCGGCGACCTCGTCAGCCTGGCCGGCGCGTCCAGCCACGCGGATGCCAAGCCGCGCAGGCGGCCCCGCCGTGTCGCCCGCGCCCGAAGGGAGAAGGCTCGTGCCCACTGACACGTCCACCCAGAGCGTCGTCGTCCCCGCGAGCAAGGCTCGCGTCCTCCGGCTGCTGCGTGACGTCGCCCACCAGGCGGAGTGGATCCCGGAGATCCGGCGCGCCGAGGTGCTCGAGCGCGACGGCGACCTGCCCGTGACCGCCCACTTCACGGCCGCGACGCCGGTGGGCTCCGACGAGTACGTCCTGCGGTACGAGCACTCCGACGACGGGCTCGCGTGGTCGATGGTCTCCGGCCGGCTGCAGACGGGGCAGGAGGGCCGCTACACGCTGGAGCCGTTGGGGCGCGGCAGCACCAAGGTGACGTACGAGCTGACGATCCACCACCACCTCCCGCTGCCCGGGTTCGTGCGCGGCCGGGTGATCCGCGGCCTGGTGGCCAGCACCCTGAACGGCCTCGCGCACCGCATGGGAGAAGGAGAGGCGTCCCGATGACCACCACGACCGCACCCCGACAGACCTCGACGGCGGCTCGTCGCTTCGGCTACCTGGTGGCCGTCGGGGTGAACGTCGTGCTGCTGTACCTCATCAACGTCGCGCCCGGCTGGCAGGAGCTGACGTTCCTGACCTCGGCCACGGTGAGCGTCCTGACCTGGGTCAACACCTCGCTGGTCGCCGGCATCGTCGCCAACGTGGTGTACGTCCTCGACGACGCACCGGGGATCCGGGCGTTCGGTGACCTGGTGACCACGAGCATCGGCCTGGCGGCGATCGTGCGCGTGTGGCAGGTGTTCCCGTTCGCGTTCGACCACCGGGGGCTGCCTTGGGAGCCGGTGATCCGGGTGCTGCTCGTCGTGGCCGGCGTGGGGAGCGCCATCGCGATCGTGGTGCAGCTGGTGACCCTCGTGCGGCTCGCGGCGAAGGGGTCGAGGCCATGACGACCACGGTCGAGATCGAGGTCGACGCGCGAGCGCGGGTCGATGACGTCGTGCAAACGGCTTCGGCTGCGGCAGAGGCCTTCCGGCGGCTCGGCCAGGAGGAGGTCGACGCCATCGTCGAGGCGATGGTGCGGGCCGGCGTCCGTGAGGCGATCCCCTTGGCCCGGCTCGCGGTCGAGGAGACCGGCTTCGGGGTCTTCGAGGACAAGGTGGTCAAGAACTTCGTGGCCACCGAGTTCCTGCACGACTACCTGCGGGGCAAGCGGTCGGTCGGTGTGATCGACGACGACGTCGAGCGCAACGTCCAGCGAGTGGCCGAGCCGATCGGTGTGGTGCTCGCCGTCACGCCGGTGACAAACCCGACGTCCACGGTGCTGTACAAGGCGATCGTGGCGGCCAAGACCCGCAACGCGCTCATCTTCAGGCCGTCGCCCTTCGCCACGCGGTGCGCGCAGCGCGTCGTCGAGGTGCTCTCTCAGGCCGGGGAGGCCGCCGGTCTGCCCGCCGGGGCGCTGCAGGTCGTGCCGGACGTCGAGCGGGAGGTCACGCACTACCTGTTCGCCCACCCCGGTGTGGACTTCATCTGGGTGACCGGTGGACCCAAGATCGTGGCGCTCGCCAACGCGGCCGGCAAGCCGACCCTGAGCGTGGGCCCGGGCAACGCCCCGATCTACCTGCACCGCACCGCCGACATCGAGCAGGCAGTGGTCGACGTCCTGATCTCCAAGACCTTCGACGCGTCGGTAATCTGCCCCGCCGAGCAGACCTGCGTCGTCGACCACGAGATCTACGACGACGTCGTCGCCGAGTTCGAGCGCATGGGGGCGCGAGTCCTCACCTCCGAGCAGTCCGCTCGGCTGGCCGACTTCGCCTTCGGCTGCGCAGACAAGGTCAACCTCGCGGCGTTGGGGCAGCAAGCGCCAGAGCTCGCTCGGCGAGCCGGCTTCGAGGTGCCGGAGGGCACCAAGGTGCTGCTCGCTCCGCTGCCGGACGACCTCGACGAGCTCGCGGCGCACCCCTTGGTGCAGGAGAAGCTGATGCCGGTGCTCGGGTTGGTGCGAGCTCGCGACGAGCAGCACGCGATCGACGTCGCGGTGCTGGTGACCGAGCACGGGGGCCTGGGGCACACGTCCGCCGTCTACGCGCGCGACGACGCCGTCATCGACGCGTACAGCCGCGCCGTGCGCACGGGTCGCATCCTCGTGAACGCACCGACCGCCGTCGGCGCGCTCGGCGGGGTCTACAACAACCTGACGCCGACGTTCTCGCTCGGCTGCGGCACCTGGGGCGGTTCGAGCACGACGGCGAACGTCAACTACCTGCAGCTGCTGAACCTCAAGACCGTGGCTCGTCGAAGGACGCCGCCGCAGTGGTTCCGCGTGCCGCCGCACACGTACTTCAACGCCGGCGCACTCGACAACCTGCGCGACATCCCGTGCGACAGCGCGGTGATCATCACCGACCCGGACTGCGAGCGGCGCGGTGTGACCGGGCTCGTGTCGTCGCGGCTGCCGGCTCGGCGCGTCGCGGTGTTCAGCCAGGTGCTCCCCGAGCCGGGTGAGGACGTCGTGCGAGCCGGCGTCGAGGCGCTGCGGCGCGCGCGCCCCGACCTCGTCGTCGCGGTCGGCGGCGGCTCGGTGCTCGACGCGGCCAAGGCGATGCGGCTGTTCTACGAGCACCCCGACCTGACGCTGAGCGAGCTGACGCTGCCCTTCCTCGACCCGCGGAAGCGAGTTGCCACCTATCCGACCGAGCCGCACTCGGTGCGCCTGGTGGCCGTGCCCACGACGGCCGGCACGGGCTCGGAGGTCTCCCCGGCGGCGGTCATCACCGTCGGCGACCGCAAGCAGACGCTCGTCGACTACGGCCTCGTGGCCGACGTCGCCATCGTCGACCCAGTGCTCACGCTGTCGATGCCGGACGCCGTCACGGTCGACAGCGGAGTGGACGCCCTGACCCACGCGCTCGAGGCGGTGGTCTCGATCTTCGCGTCTCCGTACACCGACGCGTACTGCGTGCAGGCGGCGCGCCTCATCTTCGACGCACTGCCGCGAGTGCACGCCGACCCTTCGGACCTGGCCGCCCGCACCGACATGTCGAACGCCGCGACCCTTGCAGGACTGGCGTTCTCGAACGCCTTCGTCGGCAGCAACCACGCCCTGGCGCACGCCGTCGGGGCCCGCTTCGGGATCGCCCACGGCCGTGCCAACGCGATCTTCCTGCCGCACGTGCTCGCCTACAACGCCGCGCTGCCGACCAAGTTCATGCCGGCCCCCGGTTACTCGGCGTACGTGGCACCGGAGAAGTACGCGCAGCTGGGCCGGGTCGTCTTCGGGGGTCGTGAGCCGCAGGAGAGCCGGCGCCGGCTGTTCGCCGGCGTGGAGCAGCTGCTCGACGCCCTCGGCCTGCCGCGCACGCTGCGCGAGGCCGGCGTCGACGAGCGCGAGTTCCTCGACGCGCTGCCGGCACTGGCGCTGGCGGCCTTCGAGGACCTCAGCAACCGCACCAACCCCCGCATGCCGCTGCTCGCCGAGCTGACGCAGCTGCTGCGGTTGGGTTTCTACGGCGAGCCACTTCGGGACGAGGGAGGTGAGCCGTGAGTGACGAGACGCCGCGACCGTCGGGCCTGGCGCTGATGAAGTCGTGGTACGACCGCGCCCGGCTGTGGATCGTCTACGGCTCGGTGCTGCTCGTGATCGCGATCCTGTACCTGGGCTCGTTCCTCGGGCCGGTGCGCGATTTCATGCTGCCCGCCGCGCTCGGCGTGCTCACGGCGTTCGGGGTGCAGTCGCTGCAGACCATCGAGCGCCAGACCGGCCCGCACACCACCGAGACCGAGTTCGCGCTCGAGGCCGCGGCGGTGCCCGCGCTGCAGAAGATCGTGGCGGCCGACCGGCAGCTCACCGACGTGAAGATCATCGCAGCGACGGGCTGGACGACGGTGCGCCAGGTGCTGCCAGCGCTGTGCCAGAGCTCGACCGCGCCGACGTTCCGGATCTCGATGCTCGTGGTCGACGCGGCGGGTCCGCTGGCCGACGTCTACCCGGCGCACTGGGCGGCTGAGGTGCAGCGCGTCCTCGACATCGTGCGGCGCGACCTCGTCGACCCCAGGCTGCAGGTGTCGGTGAGCCAGTACCGCTACCCACCCCCGCTGCACGGCCTGCTGGTGAACGACGAGTACCTGCTCGTGGGGTTCTTCGGCTGGGCCAGCACGGGTGGGGCGCCGGAACTGGCCGGCGCCGAACGCCCGCACCGGCTGTACCGGCGAGGTGATCCGGCGTCCGCGCAGCTGTTCGACATCTTCGACGAGTGGTTCGTGCACGTGCCGCGCACGGAGGTGGTGCACGTGGCGGCCGGGCACCCGGCCTGACTACCTTCTAGCCGCAGATACCCGTCATTCTCCGGTCATATCGGCCATCTCCTGGCCCCATTCACCGGAAATTGGCGGGTATCTGCGCGTATCGCCACGCCGCCTCGGGCGCTCAGCTCGGCAGCCGGTAGACCGACACGTGCGAGCGGGAGTCGGCGGTGAACCGCGCACCCGACCAGTCGGCGTGCCGGGACTCGAGCTCGAACCCCGCGAGTCGCGCCATGAGGTCGAGCTCGCTGGGCCAGATGTAGCGGTGTGGTGAGCGGGTGAGCCGGGCGACCTTGGAGTCGTCGAACCGGAAGTGGTGTGACACCACCCGTTGCTGCAGCACGTCGTAGGTGTCCAGGGCGATGTAGCCGCTGGGGTCGGTGTGCCACACGGTCGCGTCGGTGCCGACGGGCAGCTTGCGCAGCTCGGGCACCCACAGCTCGATGACGAAGCAGCCGCCGGGCGCGAGGTGGCGGGCGGCGTTGCGGAAGCACTCGACCTGCTGGTCCTGCGTCAGGAGGTTCGAGATCGTGTTGTAGACGAGGTACACGAGCGTGAACTGGCCGTCGGCCCGGCTCGTGGCCATGTCACCGACGACGACCGGGAGCTGCTCGGCCGGGGCCTTCTCACGCAGGCGATCGACCATCGGCTGCGACAGCTCGATGCCCACCACGGGGACGCCGCGCTCGGCCAGGGGGATCGCCACGCGTCCGGTGCCCACCGCCAGCTCGAGGGCGCGGCCGCCGTCCGCCAGCTGCTCGAGGCGGTCGACGGTGGGGCCGAGCACCTCCGGCGCGAACACCCCGCTGCCCGGGGTGTCGTAGCGGGCGGCGGCGTCGGCGTCCCAGATGTCCTCTTGGCGCATGGGTTCGATCGTGTCGGGAGGCTGGTGTCGCCGTCCACGGCTTTTGCAGCGCGCAAGTCCGACGTTCAGACGACTCAACTTTGCACAGATGCAAGCCGATGGGTCCGTCATGGCTCCCGGTGACGTCGCAGCTCAGGTCCGCTCCACGGAACGGGGCTTTGTCGCGCCGAGCCGCGCCCACGCTCTGTGCGCTCAGTGAAGCGGCGCACCGACCGACCTGCATCGACCACCTGGAGCTCCGCCCGGCAGCCCGCTGCCACGGCGTGGGCGCTGACCTGGCGTAGTGCGCTGGCCGTCGCGGTCGGCGGCGTCTACGCGATGGTGCTGGTCGCGCTGGTGCTCGTGGCGGTCGGCGTCATGCCGCGCCCCACCGCCGCAGGCTCCGGTGGCCTCGCGCTCGGCCTGGCCGTGGTGCCCGCCCTGGCGTTGCTGCTCGCGACGATCATCGGACTGGCCACCGGCGTCAGCGGTGTCGCCCTGATCGTGCGCAACCACCTGGACGGCAGAGGCAGCCGCGCGGCGGCCCGTGCGACGTCCGGGCGCGACCTGCGGCTCGGACGCAGCCTGCGGACCGCCGTCAGGTCGGCTCCCAAGGTCGTGCTCGCCTGCGCGGCCGGTGCCGTGGTGGTGGCCGTCCTCGTGGCGGCTGCGCCGGTGCTGGTGCTGGCTGCCGCCGGCGTCGCCGTCTGGAAGGCCGTACGCGAGAAGTCGTCGTGGCGCCGGACCCTGCGCTCGCTGGGCTGGGCGGTGCCCTTCGCGCCGGCTGCGGCTGCTGCGGCGGCCGTGCCGGCGGTGTACGCCTCGGTGCTCAACGGCGCGCCGCTGCGCGAGGCCGTTCGAGCGGCCGTCCGGTCGAGCCTTCGGTCTCGCGTGACCACCCTCGTGGGCCTGGTCGTCGTGATCGCGGTCGGCGGACTCCTCGCGCAGGTCGCCCTGGCAGGCAAGGTCGTCGGCGGCACCGCCTTCGACGTCGCCATCGTGATCTCCCTGCTCGTCGCCGGCGCCGCACTCGGCGCGCTGGCGCACACCGGGTCGGCCACCGCTGACCCGGGCTCGCCGGGTTCGGGCGTGACGCCGCGTCGTGGTGCCCCCGCGGGTCGCTCGTGGCGGCTCGCCGTGCGGCGTGCCCGCCTCTCTCGCGTCGCAGGCGTCACCGCGGTCTCGCTCGTGGCGCCGGTGCTCGCCCTCGGCGCCGTCGTCGTGCCAGCCACCGCCGCGCGGGCGGCCACCGACGTGGTGGTCGACACCGCGGCCGACGCGTCCACCACCGTCGACCCCGACCAGTGCCGGACCGCCGGCGTGCCCTGCGGCCTGCGGGCCGCCGTGGCCTATGCCGGGGAGCAGGCCGCGGCCGACGGGTCCACCGTCACGGTGACCTTCGCGACGGACACCACGATCCGGCTCGCCGGCACCCTCAAGGTGCCGAGCGGCGTCGCGATCGACGGCGGCAACAACGCCGTGACGATCGACGCCGGACACGGCTTCCGCGCCATCGAGGCGTACTCCGCCGGCGGCGAGGGCCCGAAACTGTCGCTCAAGCACGTGCGGGTCACCGGTGGGAGGTCGACACCCGGTGGTGCCGGGCTCTACTCCGGCGACGTCGGGGTCACCCTCGTCGAGACCACGTGGGACGACAACGTCTCGGGTGGCGCCGGCGGAGGGTCGGGCAGCTCACCCGACGGCGGCGCGGTGGCACTGCCGGCGAACACGCTGTGGGTCGAGGACTCGACGTTCGCTGACGACCACGCGACTGCGGGCGGCGGCGGAGCCATGGCGGCCAACCGGGTCTTCGTCACCAACGCGACCATCACCACAAGCACCGGGGCCTCGGGGCGCGCCGAGGGCGGCGCGCTGCTCGCGACGTCGGGGGGCCAGATCACCCACGCCACCGTCACCGCCGGTGGCGGCATCGCGGGCACGACCGGCATGCCGCTGGAGGTGGTGAACACCCTCGCCTCCACGGTCTCCGGCTCCCTCGCGTGCGCCCAGATCACCTCCGCGGACCCGGCCGCGGGCTCGCCGTCCGTCGGCAACGTCGACCCGGACGGCACCTGCCTCGGCGTCGCCGCCGACCCCGTGCCGCTCGGCGCCCTGGCCGACAACGGCGGACCGACGCAGACGATGGCGCTCGCGGCCGGTAACCCGGCGCTCGCCGCGGGTTCGGCCGACTACTGCGCGCTCGCTGATCAGCGCGGCACCGGTCGCGACGCTCAGCAGTGCGACGCCGGTGCGTTCCAGCTCTCGCAGCCGGCGCCCCCGCCGTCCACCGTCGTCACCCTCTCGGGCGACCGCTACTCCTACATCCAGAACACGGTCGGTCTCTACGTCACGGCCGCGCAGGACGGCACGGGTCAGGCGGGCAGCGTCGTGCTGCTCGAGGGCGGCACGCAGGTCGCCGGCCCGTTCACCCTCAACCCGTTGCTGGACAAGACGGCCATCGAGTTCGACGCACTGCCCCAGGGCCCCCACCAGCTGGTCGCCCGCTTCACCCCGGACGACGGCAGCGCGGCCATCGACTCCGAGCCGTTCACCCTCTCGATCGCCAGCCTCAGCCAGGCCGTCCTGAGCACCCAGCAGCCCGCGGCCCTGCACCAGCCCGTCACCATCGTCGCCACCATCACCGACCGGCCGGACTACGGCTCCGTCGGCGTGGCCGAGCCCGGCACGCCCGTGCGCACGGGGACGGCGACCCTCACGGTCAACGGCGTCGACCACCAGGTCACGCTGGTGAACGGCACGGCCACCCTGTACGTCGACGACCTGCAGTCCTCGACGGTCAGCGTGTTCTACTCCGGCGACGACTACTACTACCCGACCGACAACCTCTCGACGGGCGGCTGGTCGGCGGACATCACGGCCGTCGACACCGCTACCACCACGACCGCCGACGTCGTCCGCGCGGAGTACGGGCAGCCCCTCACCGTCGCCGCGACGGTGAACGACGCCAGCGGACCTGCCGACGGCACGGTCACCCTCTACCTCGACGGCGCAGCCAAGGACACGCAGACGCTCGCCGCTGGCCAGGCGACGCTGAGCACGAGCGCACCGGCCGGCGACCACGACCTCTACGTGGCCTTCACCCCGGCGTCCGGCTGGGCCCTCTCGCAGTCTGTCCCCGTGACGGTGCACGTGGCTCCCGCGCGCACCAGCGTCACCATCAGCGCGGCCGCTCCCAGCGTCGTCTACCCCGCCCAGCCGGCCGTCGGCTTCGACGCCACCGGCACTGGTGCGGCCGACCTTCAGCTCAAGGACGCCGACACGGTCGTCGCGACGGCGCACGTCACCTTGCCGGCCACGGGCCAGTTCACGCTCCTCGCCGGCTCTCTCGCGGCGGGGACCTACCACCTGCACGCCGAAGTGGTGCCATCGGCGACGGCGGCCGCGTCGTCCTCGAACGCGGTCGACGTGACGCTCACGACCGGCACCACCGCCGTGACCGCGACTGCCGACGGGGGCGCGGTGGTCGGCTCGCCCACCACCGTGCACCTGAGCGCTGACGCGAGCGCCCTCACGACCTACACCGTCACGCGCGACGGCGACGGCTCGGTCGTCGACGTCGTCCACTCCACGGACGGCACCGGGTCGTTCGACTACACGCCGCTCGTGGCCGACGTCGCCCTCACCGTGACGGCGACGTTCGACGACGGCAACTACGGCACCGCGGTCGCCCACGTGACGATCACGGCGACCAAGGTCGCCGCCCCGGCGCCCACGATGACCTGGCACAACCCGGGCCCGGACTTCGATGCCGCGCCGCCGTACCTGACTCTCACCCTGCCGACCACGGCGGGTCTTCCCGCTCCCACCGGCCACGTCCAGCTGCTCGGCCGCCACGCGAACGACCTGGTCAGCGACATCATCGGCTACGGCGACGTCGTCGACGGCACCGTGCGGATCGACTACATCGGCGCGCCCGGCGTCTGCTACTGCGGCGACCGGACGCCGCGCCTCCAGTACGCCGGCGACGGCACCTACCTCGGCTTCGACGCCGCCGCACCAGAGGTCGACGTCCCCGCGATCGCCACGACGACGACGCTGTCGGGTGTGCCTGCGACGGTGCGGCCGGGCAACCAGCTGCTGCTGCAGGCGCACACCCAGGCGACGTCCGGCATCCCCACCGGGCGCATCGACTTCGTCGTCAACGGTGCCGTCGTCGTGAGCAAGGACCTCGTCAGCGGCAGCATCGGCACGATGTGGACCGTCCCGTGGGACCTGGGCGACCACGCCGAGGTCACCGCGCGGTTCGTGCCCGACTCCACCACGTGGCAGGCGTCCAACGGCAGCCAGTCGGCCACCGTGCTCTACCCGCAGCCCCCGACCGTGACGCTGGAGGCACCCGACCAGCTGAAGGCCGGCGACTGGGGCCACGTGGTGCTGCACGTCGAGCAGTTCGACCAGTTCATCGACGCGGGCTCGCCGATCACGGTCACCGACGGCGCCGGCGACGTCCTGGCCACCACCTACTGGTGGGGGTCCGCCACCGCCGGCACCGCCGCGCCGGTCGACCTCACCATCAAGCCGGTGCACGGCGGGCCGTCGCAGTTCTTCGTGCACTACGTGTTCAACGGTGGCACGGGCGGTGTCTCGGCGCCCTTGTCGACCACCGTCGACGGCGTGACCACGCACCTCCTCGTCGAGCCGGACCCCGCTCCCGTCGCCGGGTACCCGTTCAGCGTCCGGGTGTCCCTGGGTGGCTTGCCTGCGGGCGTCCAGGCCGGCGTCCTGCCCGTGCAGCTGTACGCCGACGGCGTGCCCTTCGGCTTCCCGCAGTACGCATACTCGACCGGCACCGAGCCGCCGAGCGCCGTCTTCTACGGGTCCGTCGCCAAGCGCGGGTTCGTCAGCTTCAGCGCCACCACGGTCGGCGACGGAGCGGACCTCGGCGCGGGCATCGGCGGCTCGACCGTCCTGGTGGCCGGCGCGCCGCTGCACCTGTCCGCACGGGACGGCATCCGGTACGAGGCGACGTTCGGCAAGGCCCTCACCATCACCCCGCAGTTCTCGTGGGGGGCCACCACGGGCTCCGGGCCGACTGACGGTCGACTCACCGTGGCCCTGGTCGGCGACGACGGCACGAGCCGCACGTGCGAGGCCCAGCTGCCTGCGCTGAAGTGCACCTTCGCGTCGTACGCCGTCCCGGCGCCGGGCACCTACAGCGTGCGGGTCAGCTACTCCGGCGGCTCGTTCTACGCCGACACCCCGGCTGACGGGCCCGGCGACGGCTCCGGTGGCACCAGCGTCGGGCAGCTGGTGGTGTCGGGCACGCGCAGCACCCTCGCGACCACCTTCGACCGCAACCCCCTCACGTGGGTGGTCGGTCAGCGGGTCACCGCCACGTTCGACGTCGCCGACCCGCTCGACGACACGCTGCTCGCCACCGGGTTCGTCACGCTGCGCGCGGGTGAGACGACGCTGTGCTCGACGAGGGTCGACCACGCGCGCCGCACGACCTGCGCGTTCACCGTGCCGGACCCGCAGCAGCCCCTCGCGCAGCAGAAGCCGTCCGACCTCGTCGGTACCTTCACGTCGGACGGCCCTTCGCTGCCCGGCTCGTCGTGGGCGCAGCTGGGCCCGCTCCCGCGCTGCTTCCTCGTCACCAGCACCTACGGCAACATGCCGGGGGCGCGCCACGTGCCGGCGGTCAGCGGCCGCACGTGCGACACCGCGGGTGCCGCTCCCGGGCACCCGGGCACGATGCCCGGCTACCTCGAGGGCTCCGCGGTCGACCTCACCCTGGTCGACCCCGTCACGAGCGGGTGGAAGTACACCGGCAGCCAGGCGACGTACTCCGACGGAACCACCCAGCCCCAGCAGCTGATCGCCACCGGCAAGACCGTCACCGTGTGGAACCTCAGCCAGGACGTCAGCGTCACGCCGCAGTACCGCTGGGACCCCACGTGCGTCACGGTCGTCACCGGGTTCGAGAGCTCCGTCACCCCGGTCGGCATGACGCTGGGGCAGTGGCGGCAGTACAACCACGGTGAGCCCGACCCGGCGAACGGCCTGCGGCTCACCACTCCGAGCAACTGCGACCAGCCGTCGGGATCGAGCGCCCGCGAGATCGAGGACCTCAAGAACGGCATCGGCCACTACGTCATCGGCACCGACCTGTACGGCGGCCGCAGCCACCCCGGCCCCGACCCGGCACCGCAGAAGGTGCAGTGGGACATCGTCGAGGTCCCGGGGGGCACGGCTCCGGCCGCGGGCGGCTCCACGTGGCACGCGAAGGCCACCGGCCCGAACTCCGGCAGCGTCCAGATCGTCTTCGGCCGCTTCCGGTGGTCGGCGCAGATGTGCCGCCCGCTGCAGCTCGAGCCGGGTGAAGGCGGCACCCTCGCGGTGACCGGGTCGCACTTCCCCGCCGGGTGGTCGGAGTTCGACGGCGCGAGCGGTACCTGCACCACGCCGTCCGGCCAGCACGGCTACTTCGCCGGCACCGACGTCGAGGTCACGGCCACACCGGCGAGCCGGACCAACGGCACCCGCATCGACGGCAAGCCGAACTACTACCTGTACCGCTGGCTCACCGCGGCCGACCTCGCCGGCTCGGGCTCCGACCCCTACGCCATGGCGTTCCAGCCCCGCTGGGCCCTGTACGCCAAGGCGCGCACCGAGGTGCCGGGCACGACCGGCAACGTCACCGGCGACCCTTACGCCGCCCACACGACGTCGCGCACGATGCCCTTCGACGCGACGACCCCGACCGTGGTCGGCGCGGAGTACGGCGTCCTCAGCTGCGTGCCGGTGATGGTGAATCTGCACGACTTCCCCGGTGCCACGCACGTGAACATGACCCCCACCAACTGCCCGGGCATCACGCCCGACAACGACGGCTCGCGCGGTGCTCACCGGGCGGACGCGACGACGTACTACACCTACAACACCCACGTCGAGGTCAGCACCGACGCGCCGAGCACCCACAACGGCAAGGCGATGTCGTGGACCGGTCGCTACGACGGCGGCGAGTGGTCGTGGGAGAACGAGTCGACGGCCGCGATCAAGGTGCCGTACGCGCTGGACGGCGTCACGCTCGACGCCAGCTACTTCGACGTCCTGTGCTTCAAGCGCCAGGACGGGCTGGAGCAGGTGGACGCCAACGGCTACGGCTCGCGCGTCAACGCCGACCGCAACTGCCTGCCAGGTTGGACGAAGGGAGGCGCCACCCAGCGTGCGATCATCCCTCCCGCCGCCCAGGCGAACCACGTCAAGGCCGAGTGGCGGGTGAGCGCCGCCCGCCAGCTGGTCTCTGCGGGGGACTACGAGATCAGGAACCTGGACCCGACCACGCACGAGGTCGGCTTCCCCGTCGTCGTCGACAGCAACCTCATCGCCTACGCCGACCTGGACCAGTCGTACACCTCGGGCGGCAAGACCGTCCCGAGGTTCCACCAGACACGCGTGGACCTGCGGTTCTGCCGCGACCTCAGCGACGTCGTCACGACGAGGATCGTGGACCCGAACGGCCACCCGATGTCTTGGGGCAGTGGGGAGTTCGGGCACGCACCCGACGCGCAGGACGTGATGAAGACGCAGTCGGGCTGCTACGGCTTGGCCACCGAGCCGGGGAGCAAGGACGCCGTCCGGCTCACCGACGCGGCCCAGAAGAAGTGGACCCTCCTGGCGTGGCGCAACACCACCACGGGTCGGATGCAGCTGAACACGCCGCAGAGCTACGGCATGGCCTTCCTGTCCTCGACCGACGACGGCGTGGTCTCCACCTCGTGGGAGGCGATCGTGACGCCGCGGTGCTACACGCTGGACTACAGCGAGCGCGTGAACGTCAACACCGCGCCCAACTGCGCCGGCGTCGACCCGAACCTTCACATGTACAACCCCGGGACCGTCGTCCACGTGAGCTGGGACTCCGGCCACGACGACAGCTGGGGTGGCTGGGACGGCGCATCCGGAGGTCAGGGCGACGGCACGGTCGTCATGGACCAGGACCGCACCGTGCGGGCCACCTGGACCCACGACGACAACTTCAAGACGAACATCCTCAACCCGCTGAGCAACACAGCCCAGAGGGTGGTCGGTGCGATCGTCACCGGCTTCAACTCCTGGCTGCTCGAGCCGGCTGCCGCGGTGCTCTCGGTGGTGCAGAAGGTCGCGACGGTGTGCAACCTGGTGGCGAGCGGGCTGGAGATGCTCGGTGTGCACGGCGCCGCGATCGACGGGCTGAAGAGCGTGAGCGCCGCGATCGGCTCGAGCATCGACATGCTGAACGCGCTGGGATCGTGCACGGTGCAGTGGGCCACCGGGGACGCGCAGGCGATGACGCCGACGACCACCGAGGGCAAGGCGGCGAAGGCTGCCGCCGGCGCGATCGCGAAGAAGGTCAGCGCCAGCGTCGGCAACGACTGGATGAAGGACGCGTCGGTGGGCGTCGACCTGGTGACGCTGTTCTCCGGCAACCTGGACTCCTTCTCGCAGGACCCCAAGGCGGCGTGGTCGTCGATCACCGGCATCGGGTCGTGCCTGCAGGAGAAGGCGGAGACGGCCGCGGGCAACTTCGGTGGGTGACGTCCCTGACGCGGGTCGTGGCGTTCGGGGCAGGCATCGTGTCAGGCGGCTCGAGCTTCTCGAGGGTTGCCTGCGGTTGTCGAGGGTTGCACCCCTCGGCAAGCGGAGTGTCGCCCACATAACGTGATCAACGGGCGAGCCCAAGCGTCCACACGATGCGGCCGCTCAGCAGCAAGTAGCCGGCGCCGACCGCCCAGCGTCCCTCGGCGTCGAGCCGGGCTCAGAGGTCCTTGCGGAAGTGGACGTCGGCGTGTCCGACCACGGGGACGCCGTCCCACCGGAAGATCTCGCGGTAGCCGTGCCGCTCGTAGAAGCCCGGCGCCTGGAAGGTGAACGACGTGACGAACACGTGGGTGCAGCCGCGGCGGCGCGCCTCGGCCTCGAACTCCTCGAGGAGCCGGCTGCCCAGGTGGGCGCCGCGGACGTCGTCGCGCACCCACGTCATGCCGATGCCGGCCGCGACGCCCCACGTCCAACCGCTGAGTCCGGCGGCGAGCTCGCCGTCCGCGTCGTGGACCTGCACGGTGAGCTCGCGGGCGGCCGCGGTGCCGGGCGTGGCCGCCGCGTTGTGCCGGTCGAGCTCGTCGGACAGGCGCTGGTCGAGTGCGGGGACGCCGTCGGCGACGGTGGTGCGGAAGGAGTCGGTCACGACGTCGCATCGTGCCAGGCGGCCCGAGGTTCTCGAGGGTTGCCTGCGGTTGTCGAGGGTTGTACCCCTCGGCAAGCGGAGTGTCGCCCACATATCGTGATCAACGGGCGGGCGGCCCGGGGAGCGGTGTTCGCACTTTCGCTTGGTTGCAGGTCAAGGCATGCAATCTGCGGGGAGACCGAGGTGGCACCAGCCGCCGCCAAAGCCAGCACCTCCGCCAACAGTGGGGGGCCGCCGGCTCAGCGGGACGGCAAGGCGTCCCGCCTGCGCCGCCGTACGCCCAGCTCGTAGCTGTCACCGCCCTGCAACAGCGGCGGTCCGTAGGTCAGGGCGAGGGCCAGCGCCAACCCGACGAGCAGCCCCACGACCACGCCACGCCCCATGCCAGCCCCCTCGATCCGTCGAGTCTGCCCGCGCTCTGGCAGGCGGGTCACTTGAACCTGCCGACACTGTGCCGCGTCCAGCCGGGGCCGTTGCCCGGGCGGGCGAGTCACGTGGTCCGGCGTGCGCGCAGGATCCGGTCCTGGGCGTGATGGGCTGCGCTCGCTGAACCTGTGGGCCGGGGACGCTTGTCGTTGACCTCGATGGTCCAGCCTGGGGTGGCGTCGAGTACGGCGGCGAAGTCGTCGAGGTCGAGGTAGGCATCGGGGTCGAACGGACGGTGCTGGTGCTGCGGGTCGCGCATGGCCTCGATGTCGTGGCTGAGGATGACGAGCGTGCCGCCGGGTGCGACCGCGTCGAGGACGTTGTGGACGCCGCGCAGGTCGGGCGTGCGCGGGATCGAGGCGTATGCCGCGAAGACCAGGTCGAATCCACCGCGGGTGAACGGCTCGCTCGCGTTGGCGTCGACCAGCGCGCACCTGACCGGCAGGTCACGGCGCCGAGCTTCGGCCTGGACCCTGGCGAGCGCCCGCGTGGAGATGTCGCTTGCGGTCACCTCCCATCCGTGCTCGGCCAGCCAGAGCGCGTCGCCACCCTCACCGGCGCCGACGTCGAGCGCGCGGCCGGTGGGCAGGTCGGCCACTTCCGCTACCAAGGAGCCGTTCGGGTTGCCACTCCACATCGGGGCGCCGGAGTAGCGGTGATCCCAGTCGGCGACCGAACCGGACGGACGAGCCGCGATTCGCGTGTCCTCTTCGGCGAGGCTGAACGCGACAGCACCACCGACGCGACTGCCGTGTGCGGCGGCTGGAAGCACCTGCTGGCCCGGGTCGGTGATGCTGCCGGCCGCGAAGACTCCGTCGACAGCAGTGGCTCCCAGCGCATCGATCTCGATCACTTCGCCGATGCCGGTGACGTGGGGCGCGGGGCTCAGCCCCAACCCGGCGAACGGCTCGATGCGCGGATGGAACCGGGGCCCGACGAGCATCGCATCGGCGTCGACCCTCGAGCCGTCGGCCAGCTCGACCCCGGTCAGCCGACCATCGGCATCGGCAAGGACACGCTTCGCGGTCGTGGCGACGCGCGCGTCGACGCCTGCGGCCGCGAGGGTGTCGATCTGGGGTTCGTCGACGTCGACCCCGTCGGCGATCAGCATGGTCAGGCGTGCGGTCAGCTGGCGCAGCAGTGGCGCGACGTGCAGCCCCATCGGGTGGGTGACGAGCTGGACCAGCCGCTGGTCGCGGACCTCGTAGCCGTGGCAGAACGGGCAGTGGATCACCGCGCGTCCCCAGTGCTCGGCAAGCCCCTCGACGGCGGGGAGCTCGTCGACCAGGCCGGTCGCGACGATGATCCGGCGGGCGACGACGCTGTCGCCGGTGGCGAGCTCGGTGACGAAGCGGTCGTCGTCGCGCCGCACCTGCACCGCTCGCCCAAGCAGCACCTCGCCCCCGTAGCTTCGTACGTCTGCTCGGCCTGCGGCGAGCAGCTCTGCCGGTTCGGTGCCATCACGGCCGAGGAAGCTGTGCATGTGCTCAGCCGGCGCGTTGCGCGGCTCACCGGAGTCGACCACGATCACCGATCGGCGTTGGCGGCCGAGCTGCAGGGCGGCGGCGAGCCCGGCGGCTGATCCGCCGATGATCGCGACGTCGCAGTGGCGGACGACGGTGGGCACGGCGGAGCCGCTGGCGTCGGAATGGGGATGCTGGTCGCTCATGTTTCGAGCGTAGGCGGCCCTCGCGATATGCGGTAGACTCCTTGCAGAATCTGCAAGGAGACCCCATGACCGCACGTGTCGACGTCGAGCGCATCGTCCGGACCCGGTTGCGCAGCCTGCGGACCACGCTCGGGCTGTCTCTCGACGACCTCTCCGCGCGTACAAATCTGAGTCCGTCGACGATCAGTCGCATTGAGACGGGGAAGCGCTCGATCGGGCTCGACGTGCTGTTGCCGCTGGCGAGCGGCCTGCAGGTAGGCCTGGACGCGCTCCTTGACGTGAGCGGCGATGACGACGTGGTGATCCGGCCCACGCCGAGCGAAGTCGAAGGCCGTACTACCTGGGCGCTGAGCCGTCCCGAGAGCAGCACGGTCGCGGTGAAGACGCGGGTCGAGCCGACTGCCGCCCAGCCGCAGCAGCGCGTCCATCCCGGCCACGACTGGCTCTTCGTCCTCAGCGGCCGCATCTTGCTCCTGCTCGGTGAGCGCGAGGTCACCGTCGAGGCTGGCGAGGCGGCCGAGTTCGCCACCATGACCCCGCACGCGTTCGTCGCGATCGACGGTCCCGCCGAGCTGCTGATGATCTTCGATCGGGACGGCCAGCGCGCGCACGTGCACCACGGCCGAGACTGACGTCGCTCCGCCCACGCCAGGGCTGCCGCCGCGCCGGGCACCCGCCGCTTCTGCCGCGATCCGAGGGTCAGAAGTCGGTGTCCTCGAGACCGAGTCAGCTCTCGTCCGATACGAACATGCCGTGGGTGACATCCAGCGTCACCCGTGGAGCCCGCATCAAGATCATCCACGTGGGAACTCCCCCGTGGCGACGTTCCGGTTGGTGACCTGGCTGTTGCGGCGCACCGCGGCCGGCGCGGCAGAACCCAGGCTGAGCTGAGCAAACCACCGCGCGACGGCGGCGTCGACGGCGTGCTTGCTGACGCCGTCGAGGCGTCGGGTGGATCCACGGACGGAGCGGGTGACGGGAATCGAACCCGCACTGTCAGCTTGGGAAGCTGATGTTCTGCCATTGAACTACACCCGCGCGGCCCGTCGTCCGGGCGCGAGCACGAGCATATCCGATGCGCGCGGCCGTTCCCGAGCCCTCCGACCGGCTCGGGTCGCGAGAAGCCGTGTCCACTCCTCGGGCGCGCCGGATACCCTGCCTGCGTGCTGCTCAGTGACCGCGACATCACCGCCGAGATCGACGCCGGCCGCGTCGTCCTCGACCCCTACGACCCGGCGATGCTGCAGCCGTCGAGCGTCGACATCCGGCTCGACCGGTTCTTCCGGCTCTTCGACAACCACAAGTACGCCGTGATCGACCCGGCCGAGGACCAGCCCGACCTCACCCGCCTGGTCGAGGTCGACCCCGACGAGCCGTTCGTGCTGCACCCCGGCGAGTTCGTGCTCGGCTCGGTCTACGAGACCGTCACGCTGCCGGACGACGTCGCCGCCCGCGTCGAGGGCAAGTCGAGCCTGGGGCGCCTCGGCCTGCTCACGCACGCGACGGCCGGCTTCATCGACCCCGGCTTCAGTGGCCACGTCACCCTCGAGCTGAGCAACGTCGCGACGCTGCCCATCAAGCTGTGGCCGGGCATGAAGATCGGCCAGCTGTGCTTCTTCCGGCTCTCCAGCGCCGCTGACCACCCGTACGGCAGCGAGAAGTACGGCTCGCGGTACCAAGGCCAGCGCGGCCCGACGGCGAGCCGCTCCTACCAGAGCTTCCACCGCACCCGGGTCTGACGGGCCGACGGTATGGGGCTGTTCGGACGGCGCAAGAGCTCTGACGAGCCGACGCTCGAGCAGCTGCGCCACTGGCACCTGCTCCTGCTGCCCCACCACGTCAACCACGCCGAGGTCGACCGCCTGGTGCGCAACCGCTACCCCGACGCCCGGCTGGCCGACAACCGCCGTGCGCGCCTGGGCCGCCAGTCGTCGATCAGCGGCCCTCACCTGCTCGAGCCGGACGAGCTCGACTACGTCAAGGTGCCCTCGCCGTGGTCAGTGGCCTACGCCCTCGAGGTGGAGCCCGAGCCCGACCCCGAGGCCTTCGACGACATCGCCGACCCCGTGCTGCGGGCCTGGTGGATGCGCGCGTTCCCGCGGGGCAAGCCGTTCCGCGAGGAAGGGGACGCCGTCGACCTGGGGCTCGCCCTCGCCCGCCGGCTCGGCGGGGTGCTCCGGGCAGCGGGCAGCAACGTCGTCCTCGAGCCCGACCACGAGCGGATCACCGACCTCACCGTGTGGTCCGGCTACTGGCTCGACCCCGAGCGGCTCCTCGCGCTGCTGTCACCGCTGCTGCCCGGCGCCGACGTCGACCTCGGGGTGCACGGGCGGCACGAGGCCCCCCGGCGGCGGACGGCGCAGCCGTGGTCGGTCGACCCGCTCGACCCGCTCGGTGCCGACCTCGCGCACGCCCTCGGCGACGCCGATCACGAGATGATCGACGCCGTCAGCGCCGAGCACGACGCCACCGCGCTCGAGCAGGGCGTGGTGCTCGACGGCTACGCGCTGACGGCGGCCGGCAACATCGTCGTCGAGGTGATCCAGGAGGACGCCGTGCCCGGCTGGGTGCGCGAGCGCGTCGTCCACCAGCTGCTCGACGAGAGCAACCCCGTGGTCACGTACTCGGTGCGCTGGCTGCCCGAGGACCTGACGCTGCTGGAGTCGGAGGACCCGCCGTACGCCTTCCGGATGGAGCGCGAGCGGTACCGGCCCCGGATGCGCGCCGCGGCGCTGGCGCTCGCGGAGGCCACAGCGGGTGTGGTCAGCGACGGCTCCGGCTTCGAGGTCGACCGCTACTCCCTCTAGCCCCCCCTCCCTTCCCGTGATCATGCACGCCAGCGCACGTGCCGTCGTCCGTGATCATGCACGCCAGCGCACCTGCCTTCGTCCGTGATCATGCACGCCAGCCCACCGCTGGGGAGCATCACTGCATTCGATGATGGCGACTGGGGCACCCCACTTCACTAGGTTGGCGACGGGGTGCCACCGCGGCCAACCCAGGGGAGAGGTGCGGGCGGGTCAGAGGAGGTGGATGCGACGCCACCGGCGCGCGCTGAGGCCGCCGATGAGCCCGAGGTCGTCGAGGAACCTCACGAGACCGCGCGCGCTCGAGCGCAGCTGCTCGGCGTAGTGCTCGTTGGATGCGGCGGCCGCGCGCGCGACACGCGGGTCGAGCCCCACCGCGGCGTACACGTCGGGATGCACGAGATTGCTGACGATGACCTCGGCGACGACCGCGATCACCGCGCGGTGCCGGCGCCGCTCGGACGCCGAGAGCTGGGGCGCCCGACGCGCGAGCTCCTCGCGCGCGAACCGCATGTGGCGCGCCTCCTCGATGACGTGGATGCGGCTCACCTCGCGCGACAGCGGCTGCACGCGCTCGTCGGTGATGAGGTCGCGCTGCAGGATGTCGAGCACCTCCTCGGCCACGAGGATCGCCGCGTACGCCGCCGGCCCGTGGCCGATCGTCTTGAAGAGCCGGCCGAGCCGCCGTCCGCGCGGCGACGGCCCGTACGCCGGGCAGCCGTACGCCGCGGCCATCCGCGCGAACATCACCGAGTGCCGGCACTCGTCGCCGATCTCGGTGAGGGCGAACTGCACGTGCGGCTGCGACGGGTCGTCGTCGTAGACGTCGCGCAGCACCAGCTGCATGAGGATCATCTCGAACCAGATGCCGACGCCGCTGATCGAGGCGAACTCGTGGCGGGTGAGCTCGGCCTGGCGCGCGGGGTCGAGGTCGTCCCACAGGTCGGTGCCGTAGAGCGTCGACCACTGCGGGCTCATGCCGTGCAGGGACGGGTCGATGGGGGCGCCGTAGTCGAGGGCGACGTTGGGGTCGAACGAGGCCTTGGCGGACGACTTCAGCAGGCGCGTCGGGACGACCTCGCGGTCGAGGGTGGCGGGGCGAGCGGGGGGGATCTGGCCTCCTCTGGCGAGTAACTGTAAATCATGTTTACTGCTAATCTGACTCGCATGCAAGAGGTCGACGGGCGCCGGCAGCGATGGGCCGGCCACCGGCAGGTCCGGCGCGCGGAGTTCGTGGGCGCCGCCCTCGAGGCGATCCGGGCGCACGGGCCGCAGACCGGCCTCGACGAGATCGCGGCCCAGGCCGGTGTGTCCAAACCTGTGCTGTACCGCCACTTCGCCGACCGCTCGGACCTGTTCGCCGCCGTGCTGGACGCCATCGCCGACGAGGTGCTGCTACCGCAGATCGGCCTTGAGGCGCTGGCCGACGCCGGCGGCGAGCTCACTGACGGCGAGACGGTCCGGCGCGTCGTCCAGGCGTTCGTCACGGTCGTGGACGACGAACCGCACCTCTACCGGTTCGCGCTGCGGCACGCCGGGGTGGGCTCGGACGGCGACTTCGTCGCGGCGACCGAGCGCCGGATCGCCGTCGCCCTCTCGGCGCTGGTGGGCGACCGGTTGCGCGCGCTCGGGCTGGACTCGGGTGGCGCGCAGGTGTGGGCGTTCGGCGTGGTCGGGATGGTGCAGCTGGCCACGCGCCGCTGGGCCGACGAGCGCTCGATGTCGGCCGACGCGCTGGTCGACTACCTCGTGCGGATCATCCAGGGTGGTCTCGTGGCGCTGACCACCCCGCCCGCCTGAGTGACCTCGCCAACCGGGGACGCAGGGATCCGCCCCGGTGCGCTGGCCCTGGGGCGCTCTACTGCATTCCCTGAATGCCGCTGGGGCACCCCACTGCACTAGGAGTGCAACGGGGTGCCCCCGCGGCGAACCTCACTTGCCGCGGTTGACGGCGGCGAGCAGCATCTGCGCGACGTCGACCACCTCGACGTCCTCGCGCGCGGACCCGTCGGCCTGCTGAGCGGCCAGCCCGTCGCTGAGCATCACCCGGCAGAACGGGCAGCCGATCGCGATCTTGTCGGCCCCGGTGGCCACGGCCTCGGCGGTGCGGTTGCTGTTGATCCGGGTGCCGAGCTTCTCCTCCATCCACATGCGCGCACCGCCGGCGCCGCAGCAGAACGAGCGCTCCTTGCTGCGCTCCATCTCGCGGTACTCGACGCCGGGGATGGCCTCGATCAGCTCGCGCGGCGGCTCGTAGACGCCGTTGTGGCGGCCGAGGTAGCAGGGGTCGTGGTAGGTGATCGGCGTGCCGGCCGCGGTGACGCCGTCCTTGGCCGCCGCGCTACCGGCTACCGGGGCGACGGGCACGAGCCGCTTCTCGCGCACCAGCCGGTTGAGCAGCTGGGTGTGGTGCACGACCTCGTACTTGCCGCCGAGCTGGGGGTACTCGTTCGAGAGGGTGTTGAAGCAGTGCGCGCAGGTGACGACGATCTTCTTGGCGCCCACCTCGTTGAGCGTCTCGACGTTCCCCTGCGCGAGCATCTGGAAGAGGAACTCGTTGCCGGCGCGCCGAGCCGGGTCGCCCGTGCAGGCCTCGCCGTCACCCAGGACGGCGAAGTCCACGCCGGCCGTGTTGAGCAGCTCGGCGACGGCTCGCGTCGTCTTCTTGGCGCGGTCCTCGAACGCACCGGCGCAGCCGACCCAGAAGAGGTACTCGACGTCGTCCAGCGACTCGACGTCCTGGCCGACCTGCTTGACCTCGAAGGGCAGGTCCTTGGCCCAGTCCAGACGCATGCGGGCGTTCATGCCCCAGGGGTTCTGCGCGTTCTCGAGGTTCTTGAACAGCCCGCCCAGCTCGCTGGGGAACGCCGACTCGATGAGCACCTGGTAGCGGCGCATGTCGACGATGTGGTCGACGTGCTCGATGTCGACGGGGCACTGCTCGACGCAGGCGCCGCACGTGGTGCAGCTCCAGAGCACGTCCGGGTCGATGACGCCGAGCTCGGCCGCGGCCGAGCCGTCCGGGTTGTAGGCGCGCAGGAAGTCGAGGTTCTCGTGGCCGGCGTACCCGGTGTCACCGATGAGGGGGCGTTCGGCGGCGGCGCGGGTGCGCGGTGCCAGCGCCTCGACGTCCGGCTCGGCGGCCTGCAGCGGCTTGCCGTTCTGGGCCGCCAGGTAGGTCGGGTGGGCCAGTGCCTCGAGGTACGGCGCCTTGGCGCGGGTGTGGTCGCGCAGCCCCATGATGAGCAGCTTGGGCGACAGCGGCTTGTCGGTGTTCCACGCCGGGCACTGGCTCTGGCAGCGGCCGCACTCGGTGCACGTGTTGAAGTCGAGCAGACCCTTCCAGGTGAAGTGCTCGGCCTGGCCGACGCCGAGGGCGGCGTCCTCGTCGAGCTCGTCGATGTTCTCGAAGTCGACCGGCTCGCCCTTGACGGCGATGGGCTGCAGCGCGCCGAGCGACGTCCGGCCGTCGGCGTGGCGCTTGAACCAGATGTTGAAGAAGGCCAGGAACCGGTGCCAGGCGATGCCCATCGCCGGCTGCAGCGCGACGGTGATGAACCACGCCATCGAGATGAGGATCTTGATCGTCGCGACGACGATGATGGCGTTCTCGAGCGCGCCGCGGGTCAGGCCGGTGAAGGCGTTGCCGAACCAGAAGGTCAGCGGGAAGTGCAGGGCGCTCGCCCAGCCGTCGCCGACCTGCTTGCCGAGCGCGTACTCCAGGCCGCGCAGCAGGATGACGCAGATGACCACGCCGAGGATCGTCAGCTCGACGTAGTAGGCCTGCCAGAACGTCGA
The DNA here is from genome assembly GCF_001426435.1 of Angustibacter sp. Root456. Taxonomy (NCBI): domain Bacteria; kingdom Bacillati; phylum Actinomycetota; class Actinomycetes; order Kineosporiales; family Kineosporiaceae; genus Angustibacter; species Angustibacter sp. Root456. The sequence continues at coordinate 618,942 of NZ_LMER01000020.1, forward strand.
GCCGAAGAAGCGCGAGCGGCGGCCGTCGTCGGGCGCGCTGCGCGGGTGCTGCTTCTGCCGGATCGCCATGAGCGTGAGGATGCCGACCAGCGACAGCCACGCGATGGCCTCGGTCGCCCACTCGAACGGCACGAAGTGGCCGATGAACGGGATCGCGAAGTGCGGGTCGAACAGCTGCCCGTACGCGGTGACCAGCGAGAAGAACAGCAGCCCGAACGAGACCATGACGAACCAGTGCGCCACGGCCACGACCGGCAGCCGAGCCATGCGCGTGTGACCGAGGAACTCGCGCACGAGCGTGACGGTGCGCGTGACCGGCGCGTTGGTGCGGCGTCCGTCGGGCTGCCCGAGGCGCACCGTGCCGACGATCGTGCCGACGGTGCGGGCGAACAGCGCGACCCCCACCGCGGTAGCGGCCAGGGCCAGGACGATGGCGGCGACCTGCATCGGTGCTCCTGTTCGGGATGTGGACCAGCCCGGTCACTCTACGGGGCGGTAACTTGCGCGGCCACGTCGTGTGACGAGCGTCGCGTTGGCGTCAGCCTGGCAGGGTTCGTCCCCCGATGCGTCGCGACATCTCGCGCGCGGTGCGCGCCGTGGCTTCGGCCAGCCGCGCGGGGTCGACGCGGTCGACGCCGTCCCCGGTCGCGTAGGTGATCGCCAGGCCGGCCGCCGGGTGCCCGGCGTGGTCGAGGACGGCGGTCGCGACGCTCGCGAAGCCCGGAGTGATCTCGCCGTCCTCGGTGGCGTGACCCCGCGCGCGGACGTCGACGAGCAGCCGGCGCAGCGCGGACGGCGAGTCCGGCCCGGCGGCGTGGCGCAGCACGAACGCCTCGCGGTCGGGGAAGAGCGCACGCACCTGCGCCGCGGGCAACGCGGCGAGCATCGCCCGGCCGGACGCCGTCAGCTGAGCGGGCAGCCGCACGCCCACGTCGGTGACCAGCGAAGGCCGTCCCTTCGCGCGCTCCTCGACGACGTAGAGCACCTCGCGCCCGTGCAGCACGGCGAGGTGCGCGCTCTGGCCGATCGAGTCCACGAGGCGCGCCAGCAGGGGGCGGGCCAAGCGGGCGAGGGCGTCCTGGTGCGTGTACGCCGACCCGACCTCGAACGCGGTGACGCCGAGCCCGTAGCGCCGCTCCTCGGGCAGGTGGACGGCGAACCCGGCGTCCACGAGCACGGTGAGCAGGTGGTAGGTGGTCGACCGGGGCAGCCCGAGGTCGGCGGCGATGCGTGCGGCGGGAAGCGGGCCCGCGTGCCGCGCCAGGTGGGTGAGGATGCGTAGGGTCTGCTCGGCAGCGGGCACCCGGCTCGCGCCGGTCACGGGAGGAGCCCCGGGTGGACGGGATGCTCACGCGCGAGCGCTACCTCGACGCGCTCGAGGGTGATGTCGCCGCCATGGCCGACCACCTGACGTCGGGCGACCTGTCCGCTCCCGTCGCCGGCTGCCCCGGGTGGGACCTCGGCGACCTGGGCAGCCACCTCGGCGTCACCCACCGTTGGGCCACCGACGCGCTCGGGTCGCAGACCCCTCCGGCTGAGGGCTCTCCGCCGCCACGTGACGAGCTCGCTGCGTGGTTCGTCGACGGAGCCGATCGACTGCTCGGCGCCCTGCGCGGCACCGACCCGGCCACGGAGTGCTGGGGCTTCGGGCCGAAGCCGTGCACCGCCGCGTTCTGGGTGCGGCGGCAGGCGCTCGAGACCGCGGTGCACGTCTGGGACGCCGCGATCGCGCTCGACCGTCCGGCGCGGGTCGCGGCTGACCTCGCCGCCGACGGCGTCGAGGAGGTGGCCCGCGTGTTCTACCCGCGACAGGTGCGCCTCGGCCGACGCGAGCCGCTGGCCGCACCTGTGGTGCTGCGCTGCACGGACGTCGGCTGCGACGTCCTGCTGGGGGAGGGCGAGGCGGTGGCCGCCATCGAGGCGGCCGCCGAGCCGCTGCTGCTGCTCGTCTGGGGACGGCACGACCTGGCGTCGCTGGCCGCGGACGGCGCGCGCGTGACCGGCGACGAGGCGGCGGTGCACTCGGCGCTGTCGGTGCCCCTCACCCCCTGAGGCGATCCTCCGGCAAGTTCCCCGGAACTCGTCGCCTGAGCGACCTCCAGGCGTCGAGTTCCGGGGAAGTCGTCGGGAGCGAGGGTCAGGCACATGTCTGGGATACCAGACACAACGTCGCCGTGGCGACTGCCGCGGCCGAGTGGACGGCGCTGCAATGGACGGCATGACCGACACGCTTCATCGCCCGGCAGCCACGACCCACGTCACCGTCGGGCGCGGCCCGGTGTCGCCGTCCGACCTGGTGGCCGTGGCGCGGCACAGTGCGGGGGTGCGCCTCGCGGACGACGCGCTGACGGAGATCGCCCGCACCCGCGCCGTCGTGGAGGCGCTCGCCGACGACGTCGACCCCCACTACGGCATCTCGACCGGCTTCGGGGCGCTCGCGACCCAGCACATCCCGGTGGAGCGCCGGGCCCAGCTGCAGCGCAGCCTCGTGCGCTCGCACGCGGCGGGTTCTGGCCCCGAGGTCGAGCGCGAGGTGGTGCGTGCGCTGATGCTGCTGCGACTGTCGACGCTCGCTACGGGCCGCACCGGTGTGCGTCCGGTGGTGGCCCAGACCTACGCCGCGATCCTCGACGCCGGGATCACGCCGGTGGTGCACGAGTACGGCTCGCTCGGATGCTCGGGTGACCTCGCGCCGCTCGCGCACTGCGCGCTGGTGCTGATGGGCGAGGGTGAGGTGCGGGACGCTGACGGCGTGCGGCGTCCGGCCGCGGAGGTGTTGCGCGAGAACAGGATCGAGCCCGTCGAGCTCGCCGAGAAGGAGGGCTTGGCCCTCATCAACGGCACCGACGGCATGCTCGGCATGCTGCTGCTGGGCCTGCACGACCTGCGCGAGCTGCTGGTGGCGGCCGACATCGCCGCGGCGATGAGCGTCGAGTCGCTGCTCGGCACCGACGCGGTGTTCGCCGACGACCTGCAGGCCCTGCGCCCGCACCCGGGTCAGGCCGCCAGCGCCGCCAACCTGCGCACCCTGCTGGCCGGCAGCGGGATCATGGCGAGCCACCGGACGCCGGACTGCACCCGTGTGCAGGACGCCTACTCCCTGCGCTGCGCGCCCCAGGTGCACGGCGCCGCCCGCGACACCGCCGACCACGCGGCGCTGGTGGCCTCACGCGAGCTGTCGGCCGCCGTCGACAACCCGGTGATCACCGTCGACGACCGGGTCGAGAGCAACGGCAACTTCCACGGCGCCCCGGTGGCGTACGTGCTCGACTTCCTCGCGATCGCGGTGGCCGACGTCGCGTCGATGAGCGAGCGCCGCACCGACCGGTTCCTCGACGTCGCGCGCAACCACGGGTTGCCGCCGTTCCTCGCCGACGACCCCGGCGTCGACAGCGGGCACATGATCGCGCAGTACACCGCGGCCGGGATCGTCAGCGAGCTCAAGCGGCTCGCGGCGCCCGCGAGCGTCGACTCGATCCCCAGCAGCGCGATGCAGGAGGACCACGTCTCGATGGGCTGGGCCGCCGCGCGCAAGCTGCGTCGGGCTCTCGACGGGCTGACCCGCGTCGTCGCGATCGAGCTGCTCACCGCGGCCCGCGCGATGGACCTCCGGGCACCGCTCGAGCCCTCGCCGGCCACTGGCGCGGTGCGCGACGTCCTGCGGGCGTCCGGTGCGGCCGGCCCCGGGCCCGACCGCTTCCTGGCCCCCGAGATCGAGGCGGCGGTCGAGGCGGTGCGTGGAGGCGCCGTCCGGCAGGCGGCCGAGACCGCCCTCGACCACCCCCTCACCTGACCCCTTCCGGCAAATTCCCCGGAAAACGTCGCCTGGATTGCCCTCAGGCGCCAAGTTCTTGGGAATTTGCCGGGGCACCGACGAAGGAGAACGACGATGGACGGAGCCCGACCGGTGCGGGCCGCGCGCGGCACCACGCTGACCGCGCGCAGCTGGCAGACCGAGGCGCCCCTGCGCATGCTGCAGAACAACCTCGACCCCGAGGTGGCCGAGCGGCCGGACGACCTCGTCGTCTACGGCGGCACCGGCCGCGCCGCCCGCGACTGGCGCAGCTACGACGCGATCGTGCGCACCCTCACGACGCTGGCGGACGACGAGACCCTGCTCGTGCAGTCCGGCCGGCCGGTCGGCGTCATGCGCACGCACGAGTGGGCGCCGCGAGTGCTGATCGCCAACTCCAACCTCGTCGGCGACTGGGCGACCTGGCCGGAGTTCCGCCGCCTCGAGCAGCTTGGTCTCACGATGTACGGCCAGATGACGGCCGGTTCGTGGATCTACATCGGCACCCAGGGCATCCTGCAGGGCACCTACGAGACGTTCGCGGCGGTGGCGGCCAAGCGGTTCAACGGCACCCTGGCCGGCACGCTCACCGTCACCGGTGGCTGCGGCGGCATGGGTGGCGCTCAGCCGCTGGCCGTCACGCTCAACGGCGGCGTGTGCCTGGTGATCGACGTCGACGAGGCCCGGCTTCGTCGTCGGGTCGAGCACCGCTACCTCGACGAGGTCGCCACCGACCTGGACGACGCGATCGCCCGCTGCGAGGTCGCCAAGCGCGAGCGTCGCGCGCTCAGCGTGGGCCTCGTCGGCAACTGCGCCACCGTGCTGCCTGAGCTGCTGCGCCGCGGTGTCGACGTCGACGTCGTCACCGACCAGACCAGCGCGCACGACCCGCTCAGCTACCTGCCCGAGGGCATCGACCTCGCCGACTGGCACGACTACGCCGCCGCCAAGCCGGAGGAGTTCACCGACCGCGCCCGGCTCTCGATGGCCAAGCACGTGGAGGCGATGGTCGGGTTCATGGACGCCGGCGCCGAGGTGTTCGACTACGGCAACTCGATCCGCGACGAGGCTCGCCACGGCGGCTGCGACCGCGCCTTCGCGTTCCCGGGCTTCGTGCCGGCGTACATCCGGCCGCTGTTCTGCGAGGGCAAGGGGCCGTTCCGGTGGGCGGCGCTGAGCGGTGACCCGAAGGACATCGCCGCCACCGACAAGGCAGTGCTCGACCTGTTCCCCGACAACGACCACCTGCACCGCTGGATCCGTGCGGCGCAGGATCGTGTGGCGTTCCAAGGTCTTCCGGCTCGGATCTGCTGGCTCGGCTACGGCGAGCGCGACAAGGCGGGGCTGCGGTTCAACGAGCTGGTGGCGTCCGGCGAGGTGAGCGCGCCGATCGTCATCGGGCGCGACCACCTCGACTGCGGCAGCGTCGCCTCGCCCTATCGCGAGACCGAGGGCATGGCCGACGGCTCCGACGCCATCGCCGACTGGCCACTGCTCAACGCGCTGGTCAACACGGCGTCCGGCGCGTCGTGGGTGTCGATCCACCACGGCGGCGGCGTGGGCATCGGCCGCTCGATCCACGCCGGGCAGGTGTCGGTGGCCGACGGCACCGAGCTGGCCGCGGCGAAGCTCGAGCGGGTGCTCACCAACGACCCCGGCATGGGCGTGATCCGGCACGTGGACGCCGGCTACGACCTCGCCGAGCACGTGGCGCAGGAGCGTGGCGTGCGTGTGCCGATGCGTGAGGACTAGGCGCTGATGTCGGCCAGCTGCGCGTCGAGGGCCTGCGCGACGTCGTCCGCCTGGGCGACGATGCCGACTCCGTGGGCCCCGGCGCCGAGCGAGATCTCCTGCCCCGCAACGGACTCGTCCATGACCACCGGCCACGGGCGCAGCGAGCCGAACGGCGTGATGGTGCCGCGGACGTACCCGGTGACGGCGAGCGCGGTCTCGGCGTCAGGCATCGAGATCCTGTTGACGCCCAGCAAGGCGCGCAGCTTCGGCCAGGAGATCTCGCGGTCGCCGGGCACGAGGACGAACAGGAAGTCGTCGTCGGCCCGACGCACCACGATGCTCTTGAGCAGGGCGCGGGGCTCGATGCCGCGGGCTGTGGCGGCCTCGGCCAGCGACCGGACGGCGCCGTGCCGCACCACGCGGTACGCGATGCCGCTGGCCTCCAGCGCGGCCAGTGCGCGCTCTTCGCTCATGGCACCGCACCCTACGACCCACCCCCTCGCCCCCACTCCCCTCGCCCCCTCCCCCCTCGCCCGTGATCATGCACGCCAGCGCAGTGCCCGTGCGCTGACGTGCATGATCACGGGAGGGGAGGTGCGCTGGCGTGCATGATCACGGGAGGGTGGGGGGCGTGAGTGGGAGCACCGGAAGCTTCGAGACGTGGTGGGATGACCTGGCGCCGATCGGGCGCACCGCGTCGGGCGGGTACCGCAGGTTCGCCTGGACGCGTGAGGACGCCACGCTGCGCGAGTGGTTCGTCGGCACGGCGCAAGGCCTGGGCCTGGACGTCGTCACCGACCGCGCCGGCAACCTGTGGGCTTGGTGGGGTCACCCCGACCGCGACGGCCCGGGCGTGGTCGTCGGCAGCCACCTCGACTCGGTGCCCGAGGGCGGCGCCTTCGACGGCCCGCTCGGAGTGGTGTCGTCCCTCGCGGCGGTGGAGACATTGCGCGGCAACGGTTTCACGCCGAGTGTGCCCATCTCGGTGGTGTGCTTCGGCGACGAGGAGGGTGCTCGGTTCGGCATCGCCTGCGCCGGCTCGCGGCTGCTCACCGGCGCTCTCGACGCCGACCGCGCCCGTCGCCTCACCGACGCCGACGGCGTGTCCATGGCCGAGGCGGTGCGCGCCGCCGGCCGCGACCCCGAGCAGCTCGGGGCCGACCCGCAGGCGCTCGCGCGCGTCGGCCAGTTCGTCGAGCTGCACGTCGAGCAGGGCCGCGCACTCGTCGACACCGGGGACGCGGTGGGCGTCGGCGCCGCGATCTGGCCGCACGGCCGCTGGCGGTTCGACCTCGCCGGCCGCGCCGACCACGCCGGCACGACCCGGCTCGCCGACCGCAACGACCCGATGCTCGCCCTAGCCGCCCTCGTGACCGGCGCGCGGTCGGCGGCCGAGCGCCACGACGCTCTCGCCACTGTCGGCAAGGTGATCGTGCAACCCAACGGAGTCAACGCGATCCCGTCGCTCGTGCAGGCCTGGCTCGACGCGCGCGGTCCCGACGAGGACGCGGTGCGGTCGCTGGTCGCCGACCTGGCTGCCGAGCACGGCGAGGCCGAGCGAGAGTCCTGGACCCCGCGCACGCCCTTCGACATCGACCTGACCCGCCGGCTGTCCCGCACGCTCGGCGACGTCCCGGTCATCGAGACCGGCGCCGGGCACGACGCCGGAGTGCTGGCGGAGGCCGGCGTGCCGACGTCCATGCTGTTCGTGCGCAACCCCACTGGCGTCTCGCACTCGCCGCACGAGCACGCCGAGCTCGACGACTGCCTCGCTGGTGTGCGCGCGCTCACCCGGGTGCTGGAGGATCTGGCCTCATGACGTCGTGGTGGTGCGAGCACGCCTGGCTCGGGGACGCGCCCGTCGCGGGGGTGCGGGTGACAGCGCAGGGTGGTGTCATCGCCGCCGTCGAGCGCAGTGCGGCGCCGCAGCCGGACGACGTCCGGCTGGCCGGGCTCGTGCTCCCGGGTTTCGCCAACGCCCACTCGCACGCCTTCCACCGGGCCCTGCGCGGCCGGACCCACGACATGGGAGGCACGTTCTGGACGTGGCGCGAGCGCATGTACCGCGTCGCCGAGCGGCTCGATCCGGAGTCCTACCTGGCGCTCGCCCGCGCGGTCTACGCCGAGATGGTCTTGGCCGGAGTCACGTGCGTCGGCGAGTTCCACTACCTGCACCACGGTCCCGGCGGCACACCGTACGACGACCCGAACGCGATGGCGGAGGCCTTGCGGCAGGCCGCGCGCGAGGCCGGGCTGCGCATCACGCTGCTCGACACGTGCTACCTCGCCGGTGGGCTCACGGCTGAGGGTCACACCCGGCCCGACCCTGTGCAGCAACGTTTCTCGGACGGTTCGAGCGCGCGGTGGGCTGATCGCGTGGCGCGCCTGAGGGCGGACGACAGCTTTCGCGTCGGCGCGGCGATCCACTCGGTGCGGGCGGTGCCCCGGCTCGAGCTCGCCGACGTCGCGCAGGCCTTTCCCGACCGCCCGCTGCACGCCCACCTGTCCGAGCAGTTCGCCGAGAACGAGGCGGCACTGGCGTTCTACGGCCGCTCGCCCACCGAGCTGCTGGCCGGTGCGGACGCCCTCGGTCCGCGCACCACCGTCGTGCACGCCACCGTCGCGCCGCACATGGAGCTGCTCGGCAGCACGGGCACGTCCGTGTGCCTGTGCCCGACCACCGAACGCGACCTCGCCGACGGCATCGGGCCCGCCAAGCTCATGGCCGAGCACGGAAGCCCCCTGTGCCTCGGCAGCGACCAGAACGCCGTGGTCGACCTGCTGGAGGAGGCGCGCGCGCTGGAGATGCATGAGCGGCTGTTCTCGTTGGAACGCGGGGTGTTCACGCCCGCTCAGCTGGTCGAGGCGCTCACCGTGAACGGCCACGCCTCGCTGGGCTGGCCCGAGGCTGGCCGCATCGCAGTCGGGGCTCCGGCCGACCTGGTGGCCGTGCGGCTCGACACCGTACGCACCGCGGGAACCGCTGTGCCGCAAGCCATCTACGGTGCCACGGCGTCCGACGTCCACACGGTGGTGAACGCCGGGCGCACGGTGGTCTCCGACGGACGTCACGTGCTCGGTGACGTCGGCCGCCTGCTGGCCGAGGCCATCGCGCCGTTGTGGGAGGACTGAGATGTCGAGCGTGCTGCTCACGGGCATCAGCGAGCTGGTCACGAACGACGCCAGCCTCGGTGACGGCTCGCCGCTGGGGGTGATCGAGCAGGCCGCCGTGGTGGTCGAGGGCGCCACGGTGGCCTGGGTCGGGCCGCAGCGCCAGGCACCTGACGCCGATCAGCACCTCGACCTCGCCGGCCGCGCCGTCGTCCCGGGCTTCGTCGACTCGCACAGCCACCTCGTCTTCGCCGGTGACCGCTCGCGAGAGTTCGAGGCGCGGATGACCGGCACGCCCTACGACGGCGGCGGCATCGCCACGACCGTCGCCGCCACGCGCGCCGCTCCCGACGAGCTGCTGCTGGCTCGCGCCCGCGCGCTGCAGGCCGAGATGCGCGCCCAGGGCACGACGACCCTCGAGGTCAAGAGCGGCTACGGCCTCACGGTGGCCGACGAGGCGCGCAGCCTGCGCATCGCCCGTGAGATCACCGACGAGACGACGTTCCTCGGCGCCCACGTCGTGCCGGCGGGCGCTGACCGGCGCGCGTACATCGACCTGGTCACTGGCCCGATGCTGGCGGCCTGCGCGCCGCTCGCCCGGTGGGTCGACGTCTTCTGCGAGCCCGCGAGCCCGCACGCCTTCGACGGCGACGAGGCGCGCGTGGTGCTCACCGCCGGCATGGCGGCGGGGCTGCTGCCTCGGGTGCACGGCAACCAGCTCTCGGCGGGGCCCGGCGTCCGGCTCGCCGTCGATCTCGGTGCGGCGAGCGTCGACCACTGCACGCACCTGAGCGCGGCGGACGTCGACGCGCTCGCCGGCGCGAGCCCCGCGCCCGGGCGCGACGGCACGGTGGCGACGCTGTTGCCCGGCGTCGAGTTCTCGACCCGCTCGCCGTACCCGGATGCCCGCGCCCTCGTCGACGCGGGCGTGGTGGTGGCCCTCGCCACCGACTGCAACCCGGGCAGCTGCTACACCTCGTCGATGCCGTTCGTCATCGCGCTCGCGGTGCGCGAGATGGGGCTGTCACCGGCCGAGGCGCTGTGGGCGGCCACGGCCGGGGGTGCCCTGGCGCTGCGGCGTCCGGACGTCGGCCACCTGGGCGTGGGTGCTCGGGCCGACCTCGCGGTGCTGGAGGCGCCGACGTACCGGCACCTGGCCTACCGTCCGGGCGTCCCGCTGGCGCGCGCGCTCGACCTCTAGTCCGCTGCTCCTCGAGGGTCGCGTCCGCTTGTCGAGGGGTGCAACCCTCGACAAGCGGGGTGTCGCCCACTGAACGTGATCAACGGGGAGGGGCGCTCACTGCACCTCGGCCATGTCGGGCGGCAGGTGCCCGGTGGAGTTGCGGTAGTACTCGGCAGCCTTGCGCGTGGCCAGCATGCGCGCCACACCGATCACGGCGCCGCTGAGCACGGCCCACAGCACGGCCTCGTGCCACTCGACGTCGGGGTGCTCGGGGTTGGTGGGAGGGGCCGAGCCCGTCGCCGCCTTCCAGCCCGTGGTGAGCAGGTTGCGTGCGGCGATGCCGGCGACCACCGCGCCGCCGGTACCGAGGATCTTCCACGTCGTTGCACCCATGCCGCCAGCCTGCCCCACCGGACGCCGGGCAGCCACCCGTCGGCGCAGTCGACCGGACGGTCGACCGGACGGTCGACCGGACCGTCACACCGGTGTAGCGTGGGATCACACGACAGGGGAGCGCCACCAGGCGCTGAGAGTGCGGGCAACCGCAGACCCTCGAACCTGATCCGGTTAGCACCGGTGGAGGGAGTCGGGAATCTCGACCGCCGTGTCGGTGCGTCGAGCACGTGCCGCCACGGCGGTACCCCTCCTGCTGCAACGTAGGAGGTTCCACACCATGACGGCACCCGCTGTCACCTCACGTCCGTCGCTGGGCGAGCTCACCCGCTGGCGCACCGTCGACCTCGTCACCGCCGCGATGCTGGGTGTCGCGTTCGGTGTCGCCTACTGGGGCTGGTCGGCGGCGTACACCGTCGTGAGCCCCGCGTTCACCGCCGTCCCGGCGCTCGGGGGTCTGCTGGGCGGCCCGTGGCTGCTGGCCGGCGTCGTCGGTGGGCTCGTCGTCCGGCGTCCCGGCGCCGCCCTGCTCGCCGAGCTCGTGGCCGCCAACGTCGAGTACCTGCTCGGCAACCAGTGGGGCGTCGCGACGCTCGTGTCCGGGCTGCTGCAGGGCCTGGGCGTCGAGATCGTGCTGGCCATCTTCTTGTTCCGCCGGTTCGGCCCGGGCGTGGCTGCGCTCAGCGCCGCGCTCGCGGCAACGCTCGAGACGGCGTACGAGTACTTCACCTACGACTACGCCACGACCTTCGGCGCGGGCGGCACGGTGCTCTACCTGGTGACCTTCATGCTCTCGGGCGTGCTGCTGGCCGGACTGCTCGGCTGGCTGATCGTGCGGGCGCTGACCCGCTCGGGCGCCCTGGCGGCCTTCCCGGCCGGACGCGAGCAGGCCCGCGCCCGCGACGCAGAGCTGCAGCGGAACACCACCTCCGCGCGGTGAGCGGCGCCAGCGTCGACGTCCGCGGTCTCACGTGGCGGCCGTGGGGACGCCGCGACCGCGTGCTCGACCAGATCGATCTGCGGCTCGAGCCCGGCGAGCGCATCGTGCTCGCCGGGCCGAGCGGGGCCGGCAAGTCGACGCTGCTGCGTGCCCTGGCGGGGCGTCTGTCGGCCGACGACGGCGAGCTGGCCGGCGAGGTGCAGGTCGACGGCGTCACCGGCCTGCTGCTGCAGGACCCCAGCGCCGCCGTGGTCGCCGACCGGGTCGGACGCGACACGGCGTTCGGCCCCGAGAACCTCGCACTGTCGCGGGACGACATCTGGGCGCGCGTCGAGGACTCGTTGCGGCGCAGCGCCTTCCCCTACGCCGCCGACCGGCCGACCGCGGCGCTGTCGGGCGGTGAGGGCCAGCGGCTGGCGCTCGCCGGTGCCCTCGCGCTGCGCCCGGGCCTGCTGCTGCTCGACGAGCCGGCAGCGATGCTGGACGCCACCAACGCCGCCCGCGTGCGCGAGGCGGTGCTGGCGGTGGCCGAGCGCAGCGGCTGCACCCTCGTGGTGGTCGAGCACCGCATGGCGCCGTGGCTCGACCACGTCGACCGCCTCGTGGTGCTGGGCTCCGCCGGCGGTGTGGTGGCCGACGGCGCGCCTGCCCGGGTGCTGGCCGACGCCGCCGACCAGCTGCGCGGGGCGGGCCTGTGGGTCGACGACGTGGCCCCCGTGGTCCCGGAGGTCGTCGCCACAGCGCCCGGCGCCTGCCTGCTCAGGGCCCGCGACGTCGTCGCTCGCCCCGGCAGCGGGCGCGGGCGCGGCCCGGCGGCAGGGGTCGGCCCGTTCGACGCGAGCCTCGTCCGCGGTGTGGTCACGACCGTCACCGGACGCAGCGGCGCGGGCAAGTCGACGGCGCTCGGCGTGCTCGCCGGGCTCGCCGCACCGACCTCCGGTGAGCTGCTCGCGGACGCCGAGTGGGCCCCGCGTCGCGAGCGGCGACCGCATCGCTGGCGCTCGCGTGAGCTGGCGGCGCGAGTCGCCTGGCTGCCGCAGGCGCCCGAGCACGCGCTCGTCGCACGCACCGTGCGCGACGAGGTGCTCGCGACGTCCCGGGCGCTGGGGCGTCCGGCCGCCGCGATGGAGCAGCGCGCCGACGCCCTGCTCGAGACGCTCGGCCTCGCGCGCCTCGTCGACACCGACCCGCACTACCTGTCTGGCGGGGAGCAGCGGCGGCTGGGCCTCGCGGCCTCGCTCGTGCACGGGCCCGACGTCCTGCTGCTCGACGAGCCCACGGTGGGCCAGGACCGCAGCACCTGGAGGGCCGTGCTCGAGACGGTGCTCCAGGCGGTCACAGACGGTTCGGCCGTGGCGCTGGCCACCCATGACGGCGACCTGCTGGCCGCCGTCGGGGCAGCGACTTGCACCAGCGCGGTGCACCTGGGTGCTGACGTGCCCGACCTCGCGGTGGTGCCGTCATGAGCTGGCCGCCGAGCGCCCGCTGCTCACCGCTCGCGCTGCTGTCGGCCGCAGCCCTGGCCGTGGTCGGTTCGACGCAGGTGCACGACCTGCGCGACGGGCTGGTGATGGTGGCGGCCGAGCTGCTGCTCGCGCCGCTCGCGGTGGCCCGCCCGGTCCAGGCCCTGCGCCGCCTCACGCCCGGCCTCCTGGCCGCCGCGTCGCTCGGCGCCTCGAGCTGGTGGTTCGCCGGCAACGACGCCGCCACGGCGCTCGGCGCCGGACTGCGGATCCTCGCGCTGGTGCTGCCGGCGTCGCTCGTCGCGACGTGGGTCGACCCGAGCCGGCTGGGGGACGAGCTGGCGCAGTGGCTGCGCTTGCCGGCCCGGGCCGTCGTCGCGTCCGTGGCAGCGCTGCAACAGCTCGAAGAGCTCTCGACCACGTGGACGACGCTCGACCGCGTGCGCCACGTGCGCGGGCTGGGTCCCACCCGCTCTGCGTGGTCACGGGCCAAGCACGTCGGCTCGCTCACCTTCGCGCTGCTCGTGCACACGCTGCGTCGGTCGGGGCAGCTGGCGCTCGCGATGGATGCCCGGGGGTTCGCCACGGCGCACCAGCGCACCTGGGCGCGCGCACCCCACTGGGGGGGCCGCGACACCGTCCTGCTCGCCCTCGCCGGGTTCGTCGCCGCGACGCCGCTGCTGGTCGGCTGACCCGACCTCAGCCGTCGAGCACCGATGACGGTGACCCCGTCTGCCGCGGCACGCGCGTGCCGAGAAGGTTGGGCAGGTCGGGCACGGTGAGGCGCCCCACGGCCGCGACGGGGAAGTTCACGGGGAAGGTCACCGAGAGCGCGGCGCCACCCTCGGGTGCACGGGAGGCGTAGAGGGAACCACCGCGTGCGTGTGCGATCTGGCGCACGATGCCCAAGCCCAGACCGGTGCCGGCCAGCCGGTCGACCGAGCCGAGCGGCGTCTCAGCCTGCTGCGGTTGCTCACCGGCGTTGATCGCCATGATCTGGCTGTCGGTGAGTCCCGTGCCGGAGTCCAGCACCGCGACGACGAACTCCGCCTCACGGCGCACGCCGAGCAGGCGGATCGTGTCGCCCGGCACCGTGTAGCGCAGCGCGTTCTCGATGAGCGTGTCCAGGCAGGTGCGCAGGCGCTCCGCCGAGCCGTGGCAGTGGCCCAGCCGGGACTTCAGCACCCAGTGGCGGTCGGCGACGATGCGCCAGCGCTCGACGGCCTGCGACAGGACGCGGTCGAGGTCGACGTCCTCGGTGACCGTGTCGTCCTGCAACCGGATCATCCGGATCAGCCGGTCGCTGACCCGTGAGAGCCGGTCGAGCTCGTCGGCGGCCACTGCGAGGTCCTGCTGGTCCTCCAAGTCGGTCACGCGCTCCTGCAGCAGCTCGACGTAGCCGCGAGCGATGGTGAGCGGGGTGCGCAGCTCGTGCGAGGTGAGGCGCATGAGGCGCTCGCGGTCGCGAGCCGCCTGGATGTCGCGCTCGGCGAGCACCCTGGCGTGGCTCAGGGCCTCCTGGCGACGGTGGACGTGCCACACCATCAGCAGGGCCAGGGCGAACATCAGCGGGATCTCGTTGGTCTCCTGCCACTCGACGTTGCCGACAAGGGAGCTGCGGGTGAGCACCACGCCGCTCGCCACGGTGTAGCCCGCGAGGGCCGCCACCAGCTGCCAGCGATGCCAGGTGGCGAGGCCGTAGGCGAGCGCGAAACCGGCCCAGCCCAGGTGGTAGGGGATGGTCTCCTGCCCCGGCAGCACGAGCATCGCGAACGTGCACAGCGTCGCCCACACCGCCCACGCAGGGATGAGGCGGGCCCGCCACGCCGGTTCGCGGGCGTTGACCGCCGCTGTGGCCGTGTCGAGGGGGCTCCCCGATGTCGAGGTCATGGCATCACCGGTCGTAGACGCAGTAGCCCACGCCGCGCACCGTCTCGATGGGCGGGTCCGGCCTCAGCTTGTGGCGCAGTCGGCGGACGCAGACGTCGACGACGTTGCTGCCGGGGTCGAAGTCCAGGCCCCAGACGTCGTGCAGGAGCTCCTCGCGCGTGCACACGTCGCCACACCGACGCATCAGGTGAGCCAGCAGCGCGAACTCGCGTTCGGTGAGGCTCACGGAGCCGGCGGCGGTCGTCGCTCGCCGCCGGTGCAGGTCGAGCTGCACGCCGCCGACCTCGAGATACCGGTTCTCTCCACGCGGGGGAGCGGGGTGCTGGTGCAGGTGGCGCCGGATGCGCGCCGTCAGCTCGGCGGTCGAGAACGGCTTGCCGACGACGTCGACGGCACCCCGATCGAGCGCCTGAACGCGCGCCGAGATGTCGGTGACCGCCGACAGGACGATGACGGGCGGGCTGTCCTCTCGCTGACGCAGGAGCGAGAGCACCCCGAGACCACCCAGCCGGGGCATCGCGAGGTCGAGGAGTACGAGGTCGACGTGGTGCTGTGCGAGGTGCTCGAGCGCGGCCTCACCGTCAGCCGCTTCGTGCACGACGTGCCCCTGACCGGACAGCGCGCGGTGCAGGTACGTGCGGATCCGCGGCTCATCGTCGACGACCATGACCTTGGCCATGTTGCCCTCCCCTCTGCTGCAGCGCAGCGACTTCGAGGATGGGCAGTTGGCCGCCCGCGCGCCACCAAAACAGCGAAAGTGGCGCGCTCGCTGATCGTGTCCGCACCGCTTTGACCGCCTTTGGCCCGGCCGCCCATGACGCCTGGATGACGAGCGCCGTCACGTCTCGTGACGGCGGCGTGATGGGAGATGACGGCTGGATGGCGCTTCATGAGCGTTCCGTGATGCGGCTGTCCTGTGCCGGACGACCGCCCCCTGCTGGCTCGACCCTCGACGCAGAGTTCCCGTCTTGGAGGTCGTCATGGGACGTCGTGTCACCCGTCTGCGGGCCGTGGTCATCACCCTCGCCGTACTCGCGCTGTGTGTCGGGCAGCTGACGCTGCCGCGGCTGGCGCAGACGGCGAAGGCGGCTGACCCCGTCGATCCGGGCAGCATCACCTTGCACGTGCAGAGCGCGCGGTCGGTCAACACCGGCCCGGGCTTCGTGCACGAGGGTGATGCCGTCACCACCTACAAGTGGCTGATCAACGCGGAGGACGTCGGCAACACGAAGGACGCGCCCGAGCACTGTCTGCCGGGGCTGGCGAGCGACCCGAAGTTCGCTGACACCTGCCAGTGGCCGTCGGTGCGCACGACGCCCGGCTACGCGCCGATCGTCGCCCAAGGCGACGAGACGACGTTGAACGACAGCGTCGCCCTGCCGGGCCTCCCTGTCGGCAAGTACCTCATCTCGCTCACGGCCGACGGCTACAAGATCGACGGCGCGCACTTCACGGTCACCTCGGGCTCGGCTCAGCAGGTCGTCGTGAAGATGCAGCCGCTTCCCCTTCCGCTGCAGACGATCCGGTTGCAGGTGTTCAACGACAACGCGCCGGTCGACGGCACGTACGAGGTCGACGCGGAGCAGGGGCTGGCCGGCTTCACGGCGAACCTCACCGACGTCCTCGGGCCGGTGTCGACCGACTACTACGGCAACCCGCTGTGCACCGTCTACCTGCACGCCGGCGGGGTCGCGACGCGACCGATCCTGTTCAACGCCGCGGGCAAGCCGCGGGTCGACACCACGAAGTCGACCGGCAAGTGCGTCAGTGACGCCGACGGCCAGATCGTGATCCCCAATCTCGGCCCGAACCGCTACGCCGCAACGGTTTCCCCGCCTGCCGGACAGGGGTGGGTGCAGACGACCACGCTCGAGGGCGGCCACGACTACGACATCTGGCAGCAGGAGGGCGAGACCGGCTTCGACACCGAGCAGACCAAGGGTGCCGAGCTGGTGCCGTACGTGCACTTCGGGTTCTCCAAGCAGATGGCGCTGGCGGCGCCCGCTGCCGGTCAGCCGGCCCCCACGGGTGAGATCAAGGGCGTGGCCGTGGCCGCGCTGCCGTACGTCGGTGGCCAGAACGGCCAGGTCGTCCCCGAGACCGGCTTCGCCGGAGCCAAGATCGGCGGTCCGATCCGCCGTCCCTGGATCGCGCTGTCCGACCTCGACGCCGGTGACGCGGAGGTCTACCTCGGTCGCGGCGCTGTCGACGGCTCGTTCGACATCAAGAACGTCCCCGACGGCACGTACTCGCTGACCGTCTGGGACGACGACCAGGACTACATCCTGTGGGCCTTCCAGGTCGAGGTGCACGACGGCCAGCTCGTCGACGTCGGCAACAAGTCGCTCGTGGGTTGGTTCACGCACATCTACGGCTCGGTGTTCGTCGACGACAACGAGAACGGCAAGCGCGACCCGGGTGAGCAGGGCGTGCCGTCCTTCACGCTCACCCTGCGCGAGCGGGACAACTCGCTGATGGACCAGTACACGAACACCGTCATCACCGACACGGTCGGCAACTACTCGATCAACGAGGGCTACCCGCTCAGCAAGTGGCTGGTGCTCGAGGGCTTCAACACCCGGTACCAGGCCACCGGAATCACCTACCAGGCCGAGAACGACCCCAAGCCGACCACGCTGCTCGGTGGTGCGGTCGACATCAACGTGCTGAACGTGATCGGCCTCGGCGGCCGGGTCGACTGGGGCGTCAAGCCGTACGTCGGCGGTACGAACGGCGGCATCGTCGGCACCATCACCTACGACACGACCCGCAACGAGCTCGACCCCGCGGACGCGGCGGCGGAGGCCTACCAGCCGGGCGTGCCCGACGTCCCCGTGCACCTGTACGCGCCGGTGCCCTGCGAGCCGACCACACCGGCCGACGAGTGCAGCGGCGGCTTCCAGCTCGACACCGCCACGGGTGCCCTCAAGAAGGGCCCGGAGCTGCAGGAGGCCTACACCTCCGAGACGTGGCAGCCGCCTCGCGGTTGCACCGCCCGGATGTACAACGGCCAGCCGCTGACCGACCAGCAGGCGCTGTCGCAGTTCGGCCTCGCCAACGACCGCAAGTGCATCGAGGCGCCCATGATGGGCTTCCAGGTCGGTGCCGAGGTCAACTCCGGACCGGACGGCTTCAGCCAGCAGGTCAACGGCAACTACGGGTTCGCGACCTCCAAGCTGAACCTCTACGCGCCCGGCGACCCCCGCAACCCGGCCGCTGACCACCAGCTGCCGCTCTACGCCGACTTGGCCGCCCTCGGTCTGCCGGAGCAGGACCTGCGCCCGCAGGAGTACATCGTCTCGGTCGAGATCCCGCAGAACCCCGTGGGCGGCGGCGCGATGTACAAGGTCACCCGCGAGGAGGACGTCAACGTCTTCGACGGCGACACCTACCTGCCGCAGGAGAACTACCCGCCGACCGTGGCCCAGGCGACTGACACGCCGCCGGGTGCGGGCAGCGGTGAGCCCACGCCGTCGCAGGACCCCTCGCAGACCGGCGGCATCGTCTCGGGCTGCGTCGGACCGCTGCACACGGTGCACGTGACGAACCAGAACTTCATCGACGGTGGCGGTAGCCCCTACGAGGGTCAGTCGCGGCCGCTCTGCACCGACAAGCTGGTCAACCTGCGCAACGCGCAGGCAGTGGCCCCGACGTTCAACCTCTTCAGCGACGTCCCGATCCCGACCCACTTCTGGGGTCTGACGATCAACGACCTCGGCCTCTCGCTCGACAAGCGCAGCGTCGAGTACGGCGAGGCGCAGGGCCTGCCGTTCGTGCCCATGGGCATCTACGACTGGACCGGCCGCCTGGTCGACACCGTGCAGACCGACTTCAACGGCTTCTACGAGGCCCTCGAGCCGTCGACGTCGACCTACAACTGCCCCCTGCCCGCCGGCCCCTGCCCGAACATGTACCGGTTCGTGGGCAACGACCCGGGCAGTCCAGGTCACCTCAACCCGGACTACAACTCGAGGTTCCGCACCATCGCGACGAACTTCCAGGCGTGGCCGGGGCTGTACACGGTGACCGACACCGCACCGACCCAGGTGCAGGCGACAGCCCTGACGCCGGGCACCACCCAGGTCGACCGCACGATGTGCGACCTCGACCCCGCGCAGCCCCAACCGCTGGCGGTCGACCGGCCGTACATCCGGCGGGGTGACACCAACCGCGCGATCACCATCACCGGCTTCGGTTTCGGTGCCCTGAAGGGGCAGGTGCTGCTCAACGGCCAGCCCACCGGAGTGCCGAGCTGGACGGACAAGCAGATCACCTTCAACGTCCCGAACGCGACGGCCTTCGGCCCGACGTCAGTGGAGGTCGTGGCGCGCAACGGAAAGCGGAGCGTCAACGGTCTGACCGTGCAGGTGCTGAGCGCCCCGACGCTGATCGGGCCGCAGGGACGCACCCCGCAGAACCCGCTGATCGCTGAGGTCGGCCCCGGCAAGCCCTACGCCACCATCCAGGCAGCGCTCGAGGCCGCCAAGCCGACGTCGACCAAGCCGTACTGGCTCGTCGTGGTGTGGCCGGGCGAGCAGACCGCCGGCAACCCGCACGGTGAGTACACCGAGAACGTGATCTTCCACCACCAGGTGCGACTGCAGGGTGTTGGTGCCGGCGGCTTCGACCCGGACGGCAACTTCGTCCCCGGCTCGATCATCGACGGCGCCGGCTTCAACCCCGACAACCCCAGCGGCGCCGACTGGATCGCCCTGCTGAGCACCTTGCGCTACAACGGGCCGGCCGCGGTGCCGGACGCCGCGACGGTCACGGTGCTCAACGACCCGCAGCTGGCCGGCGTGGTGCCGTCGACCTACTTCCCGGCGATCGACGGCTTCACGATCACCGGTGGGTCGCAGTCGGACTTCCCGGCGAGCATCAACGAGGTCAACGGCGGCATCAAGACGCCGTACGGCGCCGACGGTGCGCTCGTGACGCAGGGCGGCGGCGTGTTCGTCCACTCCGGCGTCATGAACCTGCGAATCACCGACAACGTCATCCGTGGCAACAGCGGCTCCTACGCCGGTGGCATCCGCGTGGGCACGCCGTACGCCGGCAACCTGCGCAACTACAACCTGTACGTCGGCCACAACCAGATCCGCGACAACGGCGGCACCAACCTCGCCGGCGGCATCGGGCTCTTCAACGGCAGCGACGGCTACCAGATCGACCACAACGCGATCTGCGGCAACTTCTCTGCCGAGTACGGCGGCGCCATGACGGCCTACGGCTACATGGTGCACCCGGCGCAGGACTCCCAGCTCGGCGTCCTGCCGGGTGGGCGGGTCACTGACAACACGATCTGGTTCAACCAGTCGTACGACGAGGGTGGCGCGGTGATGATCGCCGGCGAGCTGCCGTCCGACCCGTCGCTGCTCTCGGAGGGATCGGGCCCGGTGCTCATCGACTCCAACGTCATCTCGACCAACCTGGCCAACGACGACGGCGGTGGCATCCGGCTGCTGCAGACGAGCGGGTCGCACATCACGCGCACCGACCCGCAGACGATCACCATCTCCAACAACACGGTGACCGACAACGTCTCGGCGCACGAGGGCGGTGGCCTGGCCTTCGACGACGCAGCCTTCGTCGACGTCGTCAACAACACGGTCGCTC
The DNA here is from genome assembly GCF_001426435.1 of Angustibacter sp. Root456. Classification (NCBI taxonomy): domain Bacteria; kingdom Bacillati; phylum Actinomycetota; class Actinomycetes; order Kineosporiales; family Kineosporiaceae; genus Angustibacter; species Angustibacter sp. Root456. The sequence goes on from NZ_LMER01000020.1 coordinate 639,065, forward strand.
GCAACCTCACCACCGCCACCGCGATCACCAGCGACGGGCAGCCGGCACCGGCCGGGCTGTCGACGGCGAACAACTCCGACCCGCTGATGGCTCGCCTGAGCAGCACCGCCTTCCGGTTGTCGAACCTGCTGTCGCAGACCACGTTCAGCAAGCCGACGCTGCTCAACAACGTGTTCTGGGACAACCGGGCCGGCAGCTACAGCGGTGGCTACGTCTACGGCATCGGAGGCCAGCTGCCGGACGGCTCGCCGAACGACGTCAACAACTGGGACATGGGCGTCGCCGATGACCCCGCGGCCTTCCTGACGCCGATCTCGTCGGTGCTGCAGACGACACAGGGTGTGGATGTGGGCACCACCAACGTGGTCACCAACGACCCCGGCCTGAAGGACCCCTACGAGGTGACGGTCAACATCCTCGCCGCCCGTGGCTACCCGGCGTACCGCCAGGCCGCCATCGTCGCCGAGCTGCTGCCGCCGCACCTGCAGGGCGACTACCACCTGACCGGATCCACGTCCCCTGCCTACGGCCTCGGCACCGGCTTCACGACGGTCGCCTGGGACTCGCGGGCCATCGGTTGGCACTACACGGTCTCGGCACCCAGCCGCGACATCGACGGCGACGTCCGGCCCTCGCCGGCACCCGCGCTGAGGTACGACGCCGGATCGGACCAGCTGTCATGACGTCCGTCCGCCCGCCCGCCTCTTCCACCTCGAACGACCTGAGGAGCACACAGTGACTGACGACACCGCTCGCCGCGGACTCTCGCGACGGACCTTCATCTCCGGCGGTGCCGGCCTGGCCGCCGCCGTCACGGGGGCGCACCTCGTCGGCGGCCAGGTCGCGCAGGCGGCGCGGCGCACCTCGCTCGCGGCGGCGGTCACGCACCCGCGGGTCGACATGCACCTCGTCGGCACCGACGGCTGGGTGTCGATGCCGGCAGCAGCGCCCGCGGACCCGCCGTTCTTCCCCGACTCCTACGCTCCTTCGCCGTTCAACACCTACGTGTTCGGCTTCCGGGACGTCACGGGGCTGTCGGACACGCAGGTGGCGGCGCAGCGGGGCAAAGCGCAGATCAGCGCTCCGATGCTGTCGTTCGACGAGGAGGACGACATCTACCTCACGTTGACGAACCTCGGCCTGGTGCAGCGTCCGGACCTCTTCGACGGACACACCCTGCACTGGCACGGTTTCGTCAACGCGATCCCGCTCTTCGACGGCGTCCCTGAGCTCTCGCTCGCCGTGCCCATCGGCCGCGACCTCACCTACTTCTACCGCCCTCACGACGCGGGCACGTACATGTACCACTGCCACTTCGAGGACGTCGAGCACGTGCAGATGGGCATGACCGGCATGGTGTTCGTGCGGCCGAAGCAGAACAAGAGCCCGCGAGTCCCAGGAGAGCGGTACGCCTACAACGACGGCGACTACAGCACGGCCTACGACCGCGAGTTCGCGTTCATGATCACCGAGCTGTGGTCGGCCGCCCACTACCGGGACGCGCACATCCAGGTGAACGACTGGACCGACTACGACCCGAGCTTCTGGCTGCTCAACGGCCGCGCCTGGCCAGACACGTTGCAGCCCAACGGCGATCCCATGACGAGCACCGGACGGCTGAAGTACCAGCCGATCAGCTCGCTCATCACGTGCAACGCCGGCGACCGCGTGCTGCTGCGGCTCTCGAGCCTCGGCTACCAGAACCACGCCATGACCATCGACGACATCACGATGACGGTCGTCGCCAAGGACGCCGCGCTCCTGGAGGGCCGGGACCACACAAAGTCGTACATCACCACGAACACCGTCGACGTCGGCCCCGGCGAGAGCCGCGACGTCATCTTCACCGCGCCCGACCCGGGGACCTACCTGCTGTACGACCGCCGGTACTCCTACCTCGGCAACGGAGGCGGCCCGGGCTACGGCGGCATGATGACGCGCATCGTGGTCAACCCGCCGGGCACGCTGCCGCGGCAAGTGAACGCCAACGAGAACCCGGTCTGACCGGGCCGGACGGAGGACCACGATGAGCACCACACCACGCGCCCGTCTCCGGCTGGCCCTGTCAGCAGCGCTCGCGACCGCCATGGCCGCAGCCGCTCTGGCCACGCTGCCTCAGGCAGAAGCGGCCCCGTCATCGGGGCTGCCGTGCGACACCGCACCCGACAACGCGTTCTCGCTCACTGCGAGCGACGGCTACGTCTCGACCCCCGACGGCAACTCCATCTACATGTGGAGCTACGGCAACTCCAAGCGCGGGTTCCAGCTGCCCGGGCCGACCCTCTGCGTGACGTCCGGCCAGCAGGTGACGGTCGTCCTGCACAACACACTGCCGGAGGCGACCTCGATCATCTTCCCCGGGCAGTCCGGCGTCCGGGCCGGCGGGAGCCCCGCGCAGCCGCAGTTCGACAGCGGTGGCTCCCTGACCTCGATGGTGCAGGCGGCCGCGCCGGGCAAGCAGGTGACGTACACGTTCACGGCCGGGAGCCCCGGCACCTACCTGTACGAGAGCGGCACCGACGTCGACAAGCAGGTGCAGATGGGCATGTACGGCGCGCTCGTCGTGCGGCCGGCTGGCCACCCGGACCAGCTCAACAACCGCGTGGACTCGACGTTCAACGCGGACAAGGACTACGTGTTCCTGCTGTCCGAGATCGCGCCCGACGTCCACCTCGCGGTGGAGCGGGGCCAGGCGGTCGACCCGAGCAGCTACCGCGCCCGGTACTTCATGATCAACGGCCGCAGCATGCCGGACACCCTGGCGCCGAACTTCGCGTCGTGGCTGCCGACCCAGCCGTACAGCGCGCTCGTGCACATCAAGCCGTACGACGCGGCGACCAACCCCCGGCCGGCGGCGATCCGCTACCTCAACGCGGGCAGCGTCAACTTCCCGTTCCACCCGCACGGCAGCGACGAGCGGGTCGTCAACCGCGACGGCCGTCCGCTCGAGGGTCCGGACCACCAGGACCTGTCGTACCTGAAGTACCTGCTCGACGTCGGCCCGGGCCAGACCCTCGACGTCCTCATGGACTGGCGTGACGCGGAGTCGTGGGACCCGGTGGACAACCCGATCCCGACCCAGATCCCGGTGATCACCGACCAGGACCTCGTCGGTCCCGACACGTGGTTCAGCGAGAGCGGCTACCTCGGCGTCAAGAACGAGCTGCCCACGAACATCACGTCGAACAACGAGTGCGGCGAGTACTACCACATCGCTCACAGCCACGCGCTGGAGCAGGCAACCAACTACGGCGCGGCCTTCGGCGGCATGATGACGGTCTTCCGCATCGACCCGCCCAACGGCTGCCCGACGAACTGAGGACGGGCGATGACGATGCAGACGCGTTCGCGAAGCGGCGGCTCGACCCGTCGGACGCTTGCCGTGGCGGTGACGGCGGCTCTTGCCCTGGTCGGCTGGCAGCCGGCGAGTGCGGCGACCCGGCCCGCCGGCTCGGCTGCGGCGGCTCAGGCCGCCGGGGTGCGGTCGGCGCTGCCGGCCGCACCGGTCGGCCACCTGCAGCCGAGCGGCTGCACGGGAACCGGCTCGGTGCTGTGCGAGCTCTACGCCAGCGCAGGCACCACCACGGTGGCGGGCACGGCGATCCCCATCTGGGGCTTCTCGTCGACGGCGGGGTCGGCGTCCACGCCCGGGCCCGTGCTCGTCGTACACCAGGGCGACAGCGTGCGGATCCGGCTGCACAACGACCTGGCCGCAGAGCGCGTCTCGCTGGCCCTGCCGGGTATCGACGGGGTCACGTGGGGCACGCGCCACGACGACGACACGGCCGGCGTCGCCACGGGCGGCACCCGCATCTACAGCTTCACCGCGTCGCGGCCGGGCACGTTCCTGTACGAGGCGGGCCACACCGCCAACGGCACGCGCCAGGTGGCGATGGGCCTGGCCGGCGCGCTCGTGGTGCTCCCGGCTGACGGCACCGCCTACGGGTCGCAGACCGGCTACCCCTCGACCGCGTACGACGACGAGGCCGTCCTGGTGCTGTCGGAGATCGACCCCAAGCTGAACGCCGACCCGACCGCCTTCGACATGCGGTACTTCTCGCCGCGGTTCCGGCTCGTCAACGGCAAGGCGTTCCCCGAGACCGACGTGATCAGCACCGACCAGGGCCACAAGGTCCTGCTGCGCTACGTGAACGCCGGGTCGCAGTTGCACGCCATGAGCACGCTGGGCGTCGACCAGGTCGAGGTGGCGCAGGACGGCCACGCGATGAGGTACGCCTCGACCGTCGTGGCTGAGGACATCGTGCCTGGGCAGACGCTCGACACGATCGTCACGGCCCCCACCGGCCAGGAGTCGAAGGTTGCGGTGTACGAGGCCGCCTCCCGGCTCAGCAACGACGGCCAGCACGCGGCGAACCCGCTTCAGCTGGCCTTCGGGGGGATGCTCACCTACATCGACACCAACGCGCCGCCGCCCAGCACGGACGACGTGGGGCCGTTGGCAGACAACATCTCTCTCTCGCCGCAGCCGGCGTCCGGCCTCGTCGACGTGACGGTGCGCGCCGACCTCAGCGATGGTGCCACCGGCGGTTCGTCGGTGACCCAGGCCGAGTTCGTCGTCGACGACACGAGCACCGCGCTGGGCGCGGGCACGCCGATGTACGGCGCGTTCGGTTCCGTCGACGTGACCGGTGTCGTCGGCACGCTGTCGACCGCCGCGATGGCTGATCTCCAGGCGGGCAAGCACATCGTGTTCGTGCGGGCCCAGGACTCAGCCGGCAACTGGGGGGTGGTCGCCTCCGCGGTCCTCAACCTGCCGAAGGTCGGTCCGCAGACCAGGAGCGGCACGGCGTCCGACAACCCGACGAACGGGGCCAGCGACGTCAGCATCACCGCCACGGGCGACGACCGGACCCTCGGCGGCAACATCGACGCGGCCGAGTACTCCATCGACGTCGAGGCGGCCCCGGGGTCAGGCACCGTCATGACGCTCAACAAGATGGCACCGGTGGTGTCGGAGACCGCGACCATCCCGGCCGCGACGGTGGCCGGTCTGGGTGACGGCAAGCACATCGTCTACGTCCGCAGCCACGACTCCGGTGGGCTCTGGGGGCCGACGCACAGCATCGAGCTCGTGGTCGACCTGGCCGGCCCGGTGGTCGACGCGGCGTCGGTCGGACCCAACCCGACCAACGGCATCCTGAGCGACAAGGGCAACCCGGGCTACCTGCTGGTGTCGGCGCACCTCGTCGACCAGCCCGGTCCCGGCGGCTCGGTGTCGACCCTCAAGGACGCGGAGGCGTTCCTCGACCTCGCGGCCGGAGCCCAACCCGCGGGCGGCAGCGGCCTGCAGCTCATCGCAGTGGACGGGTCGATGGACGCCTCCGACGAGGCGGTCTACGGGCTCCTCCCGCTGTCGCAGGTGAAGGCGCTGACCAACGGCACGCACCGGTTGTACGTGCGAGGGCTGGACGCCGCCGGCACGTGGGGCGACGTCTACGTCACCGATCTGCTCGTCGACAAGACGGCTCCCGTGTTGTCGGGCCTGAGCGCCAGCCCGAACCCGACCGCCGGTGCACCGCAGATCACGCTCACCACGACCGTCACCGAGGCGAACACGATCGCGGCGGCCGAGTACTGGGTCGGCACCACCGACCCCGGTGCCGGGCGGGCGACCTCGGCGGCGAGCGTCAGCACCGCGGGCACGCAGCTCACGGTCGACGTCTCGACGGCGAACCTCGCCCGGGGTGCGCAGCGGATCAACCTGCGGGTCAGGGACCTCGCGGGCAACTGGAGCAACGCCGTCGCGACCACCGTGACGGTCGAGCCGCCCAACGCGATCTTCTCCGACGACTTCGAGTCCGGCAGCATCGCGGCCTGGTCGTCGTCGGTGGGCGCAAGCGGCCTGGCGGTCACTGGTACGGCGGCCCTCGCCGGCACCGAGGGTCTGGCGGTGACCCAGCCGTCCGGCGGCACCGCGCGGTACCTGGTCGACACCACTCCCAGCGCGGAGCCGACGTACCACGCGCAGTTCCGGTACAGCGCCGGCACGTGGGTCGGCGGCGTGACGACGGTGTTCCAGGGGATGTCGAGCACGAACGCGCCGGTGCTTGCCGTGCAGGTACGCAAGAGCGGAAGCACCTACCAGGTGCGCGGCGTCCTGCGTCGCTCGACGGGCACGAACGTCACCGGCACCTGGGTGTCGCTCACCAGCGGACCGCACACGCTGCGGGTCGACTGGGCGGCGGGGACCGCCGGCACCTTGCAGCTGTCGGTGGACGGCGTCGCCAAGCAGCTGCTCACCGCGGCCAACTCGACGCTGCGCGTCGAGACCGCACAGCTCGGGGCGGTCACCGTCGCGAGCACCACCCACGGCGTCGCGTACTTCGACTCGTTCGAGTCGACCCGTCAGACGCTGCCGTAGCAGGAGATCACCGGGCCTGCGGCCGCCGCGCACGGCGGCCGCAGGCCCACCAGGGAAGGGGAGACCGATGAGTGTTGTGGGAGAGCTGATGGAGGTGCCGCAGGGGCCGGCGCCCACGCAGCCCGGGCTGGCGACCCACCTGCGCGGGCACCTCGCCGCCTGGTCGGCGGCGCAGTGGGTGAGCGCGGTGCTGACGGTGCTGGCGCTCGCCCTCGGTGGGCTCGTGGCCCGCAACGTGGTGGTGCACCAGGCGACGCACGACGTGAGCGTGCCGCGCAGCGGGGCCATGGAGCTGGCGACGGGCGTGCGGTTCGACCGCGTGGCCGTCGTCGGTGACGGTGGGCTGGTCGAGGTCAGCTTCGTCGCGCTCGACGTCGACAAAGCGCAGGCCTTCATGGAGGACTCCGCGAACTCGCCCACGATCCGCGCGGAGGACCGCGCCGGTGGCACCGAGCGCATCTCGGTGATGAGGCAGGGCCACAACATGCGCCCGGGACAGACGTACTACTTCGTCTACCAGAACACCGGCGGCGCGGTGCGCCCCGGTGAGCACGTCACGCTCGTGGTCGGCTCCCAGCAGCTGCGGCACGTGCCGGTGCGGTGATGAGCCCCCACCCCCGTCGCCTGCCTCGCTGGTCGGCTCGTCTCGTCGCCCTCGGTGTCGCGCTCACGGCCCTGGTGTGGCTCGGTGCACCGGCCGCTCACGCTCACACGTTCCTCGTGGGGAGCAACCCCGCGGACGGCCAGGTCCTCGACACGGCCCCGGCTACGCTGCGTCTGGACTTCAGCGAGGCGCTCGTGCTGGGTGCCACCCAGGTGAGCCTCACCGACGGACACGGAACCCGGGTGATGCCGGTATCCATCACCGTCGCGTCAGCTCGTGACGGCGCCGACACCGAGCAGCCGGTGCAGGTGGCCGTCACGCTGCCCCACCTGCCACGCGGCACCTACCGCGTCGCGTGGAAGACCCTCTCCGCCGACGACCTCCACCAGGCCTCCGGTGTCCTGGCGTTCGGCGTCGGCGAGCAGGTCGGCGCGGTAGGGGTGGTCGACGAGGCCCCGGGGCTCAGCGAGGCGGCGACGCGATGGGTGATGTGGTCGTGCCTGGCCGGGCTGCTCGGGCCGCTGGTCGTCGCGGCGCTCGCGGGTCGCACGCTGCGGGGGCGACGGCGCTCGCGGCTGGTGCGCCTGGCGCGTGCAGCGGGCGCCGTCCTCGTGGCCGCGTCCGTGGTGCTGCCCGCGGCCCAGCTGCGGTCAGTGAGCCAGGCCTGGCTCGCGGCGCACGACCCGGCCCTCGGTGTGGCGTGGGTGCTGCGTGTCGTCGGTGCTGTCGTGGCTCTGGCGCTGGTCGGGCGGGCGATCCGCCAGGTGACCGAGCGAGGCCTGCGCCCGACGCTGGGCCGCTACCCGGCCGAGTCGGCGCTGCTGGTCGCTGCGCTGCTGCTCGTGCCGGTGGTCAGCGGCGTCCGCGGGCACATCTGGTCGTCGTCGCACCCGCTGGTCGTCGCGGAGGTCCTCCACATGGTGGCCGCTGCGACCTGGGCCGGTGCCGTCGTCGCCCTGGCGGTGATCCACGCGGGTGGGCGGGGCCTGCGTCCAGCCGTGCCGGCCCGGGCCTTCGCGTTGCTGTCGGCGACGTGCGTCGCGGTGGCCGTCGCCACCGGCTTCCTGCTCGCCGGGCACGGCGTGGCCACCACCACGGCGCTCCTGAGTGCGCGGTACGGCGTCACCCTGGTCGTCAAGAGCGCGCTGATCGGTGCCGTGCTGCTCCTGGCGCTGCGCAACCACCGGCAGGGACGAGCTGACGGTGTCGTCGGCGCGTCCGGCCGCCGCGGCGTCGCAGTCGAGGCCGCGTTGCTGGTGAGCGTGCTGGCCACCGCGGGGCTGCTCGCAGCGACGTCGCCCGCCAACTCACCGCAGTGGACGCCGGGCCCGGCGGCGTCCCGCTCGGTGGCCCTGCACGCCGACGACCTGCTCGTGCAGGTGTCGATCGGCCCCAACGCCGTCGGTCCGGCGTACGCCAACGTCAGCGTGCTCGAGACGCGCAGACCCGCGCCGGCACCCGTCCACGCGGTGCGCGTCACGTTGCGCCGCACCGGTTCGACCCCCGTCACCGGCGTTGCCTCCGCACACCCCGACGGAACGTGGGCGCTGCCGCTGCAGGTGCCGGAGGCCGGCCCATGGCACCTCACCGTCGAGGCGGAGCGCGCCGGACTGCCCGTCGCGACAGCTCGTGGCACGTGGGTGGTGGCAGGTGGCGTCCACGGCCCTGTGGGGCGCGAGCTCGCGTCGCTGACGACACCGGCCGCGGCCCTCGTCGCGCTCGGCTGGCTGGCCTTGCTGCTCCTACTGCGCCGTGACCGCAGCGTCGCTCGCAGCACCCTCCCGAGCTCCACCCGGACTCGGCGTCCGACCAGACGACCACGACCAACCCCCCACCCATCGTGGCCGTACCGGACGTCGCCGGAGGCTGTGTCCCCGCACAGTCCCGGAGGTGCCGGCTCCCCCGGTGGCCGCTGTGCCACCGGGGGAGCTGGTGGCACCGACCGCCGTGCTCCTGTGGTCGCTCCGACCGCCCCGACCGCCCGGTAGCCCCGCAGGCTCAGCGGGCTGGGACGTCGACGAGCCGCAGGGCGAGCGTCGGGCACGCCGTCACCGCCTGGCGCGCCAGCTCGACCAGGTCGTCCGGCAGCTCGCCCACCACGGGGTAGCCCCACTCGTCGAGGCCGACGACCTCGGGCAGCAGCTCGTGGCAGAGGCCGTGCGCACTGCAGCGCGGCCAGTCGACGCGCAGCCGCCGGCTCATCGACCGCTCCGCGGGCCGCCGGCGAGCTGGTGCGGTGGCTGCCTCGGGGCACGGCCTCGTGCGTCACCTGCCCAGTGGCAGCGGCCCTCGAGGTGCTGGGCGACCTCGACGGGGAAGCGGTCGAGCAGCGAGCGCACCAGCCGGGCGGTGCCGTCGGGGTGCGCGCACGCGCCGCGGCCGGTGACGACACCCGCGAGCTCGAGCAGGCGCCGATCGTCACCACCGGCTCGGGCAACCCGCTCCAGCTCGGCGGCCAACGCCGGCAGGCCGAACCGGCACGGACCGCAGCGCCCGGCGGACTCGCCCGCGAGGTACGTGACGATCCCTGACGTGCGTGTCACCGGGCAGATCCCTTGCGGCAGAGGCAGGACGACGCCCGCGCCGAGGGCGAAGCCGGCGACTGCGAGCGCGTTACGGTCGAGTCGCGCCGACTCGACGTCGGTGCCCGTGAGCCAGGTGCCGTGGTACCCACCGAGCAACACCGGCATCCCGGGCAACCACCGGGTCGACAGCGCCTCGACCAGCCGGCCGCCACCGGGGGCCTCCAGCACCTCAGGGGCTGGACCGTCGCCGTCCACCGTCAGCAGCACGGTGCCCGGGGTGCTCGGGTTGCCGTAGGCCGCGTACGCCCTGGGGCCCAGTCGGCTCACGGCGGCGACGTGGGCGAACGTCTCGGCGTTAGACAGCAGCGTCGGGCGCCCGCGATGGCCGCTGACGGCTTCTGGTGCCCACGCGGTCACGGGCTTGTTCTCGCGCCCGGCCATCAGCTCGAGCACCGCCCGGGCCTGCCCGGCGACGAACCGGTCGGCGGCCTGGTGCAGGTGCCAGCGCACGCGTTCTCCCGCCTTGCGCCGCTCGCGGACGGCGGCCGCGACGGCCTGCACCATCGCCGGCCGGGCGCTCGGCACCACGACGTGGACCTCGCGCGTGCCGAGGGCGCGTGCGGTCACCACCGCACCGTCGAGCACCAGGTGCGGCACGCGGGTCACGAGCGCTTCGTCCTTGTGGCTCGCGGGCTCGCCCTCGGACGCGTTGACCACCACCAGTGCGCGGCGTCGTGCCGCCGTGGTGAGCTTGCGGGAGAAGGGAAATCCCGCGCCACCCCGTCCGCGCAGCTGAGTCTCGTCAGTCCACGCGGCCAGCGTCGCCACGTCGAGCTCCGGAACCGGGCCGAGCCGCGAGCGGTGGGCAGCCCACGACGCGTCGCGGCCGACGTCCGCCAGCAGCAGCGTGCCCTCGCGGACGACGAGGGGCGTATGCGCGGCGACCGGCGCGCGACTCACGACGACACCAGCTCGTCGCGGCGCAGCGTCACCAGGCGGGTCGCGGCGGCCAGCAGGACGGCGACGACGCACCCCACGGTGACCGCGACGCTCCACGGCTCGCCGGCGTCGGTGCCGATCCCGATCCCGTGCACCACGCCGAGGGCGAACACCGCGTACGTCGACACGTGGATCGCCCGCCACAGCCCGTGGCGCATGCGGTGGCGCAACAGGCTGGTGCCCGCGGCGGCGAGCATGAGATCGAAGGCGAGCGTGCCGAGAGACAGCCAGAACGGCCGGTACGTCGCGCCGAACGGCACCAGCGCCTGCCACCACCGGATGTCGACGTACTCATCGATCACGGCGGTGCCGGCGTGCGCGAGAGTGAGCGCCACGCCGAGGAGCGCGACGTTGCGGTGCAGTCCCTGGGTGAGGAAGCGAGGCCACAGGCGCGAGCCGGCCCGGGCGGTTGACAGCACGCCCAGCACGGTCGACAGGGTCACCACGACCAGCAGCACCACGCCGGTGCCTCGGTTGGCGAACCACAGCGCCGGGCCATGCATCACGAGCTCACCACCTGCCCGTTCCACCCGGGGGTGCGCACCACGGTGCCGTCCTGCGCCACGAGGCGGGCTGCGACATCGTTGCGCTGCAACCACTCCAGCGCTTGATCCCCCATCACGATCGCCGCGGTCGTCGCCGTGTTGGCCGCGACCGCGGTGAGCCCGAAGGCGCTCACCGTGCGCCACGGGCCACGGGTGGGCTCGCCGGTGCGGGGGTCGAGCAGGTGGTGCCGCGGGACGCCGCCGCGCACCCAGCGCCGGGCCAGCGTGGTCGAGGTGGCCAAGCCGCCGGCGGGCACCATCACGACGTCGACGGCGTCGATCGCACCCACGACCTCGCTCACGGCGACGGGCCAGGGGGTGGCGCCGTGCACCGCGACGTCGCCGCCGAGGCTCGCGACGACGTCGACACCGAGCGCATCGGCGACAGAGGCGACCACCAGGTCAGCGGCCCACGCCTTGCCGGTGGCCCCCAGGTCGAGGGCGCACCCCTCGGGCACGGTGACGACGCCCGCGGGGTCGGCGAGCACCTCGCGCCAGGCCCCGGTGCGGGCAGGCACCGGCACCATCGAGGGATCCGTGCTGGCCTGGGGGAGCAGCGCGAGGTCGCGGTCGTAGCCCACCGCCACCAGCGCGTGGCCGAGCGTGAGGTCGACCAACCCGTCGGTCTCGCTCGCCGCCGCGACGGCCACCTGCACCGCTGCCGCGAGCAGCGGGCTGACGTCGGTGGGTCGCCCCGCGCGTGCGTTGGCGCGCACCAGGTCGGAGTCGCTGCGAAACCGGCTGCAGGCGCGGTCGACCTCGTCGAGCACCTCGCTCGCGAGCCGGGCGGCGTCGTCGAGAGCCTCGGCAGGCGAGGTCGCGACGCGCACGTACGTGCCGAGCGCCTGCCACTCGCGCGTGGAGGGCGCCGGCGCCTGATCGAGCCGGCGGTCGTCCATGGTGCGGCCTGTCACGACCCGGACGACGGCACGGTCGGCTGCGGCGGTGGCGGCGGCGGGGGAGCCGGCGCCGCGGGCTTCGAGCCACCGGACGAGCCCGACGAGTGGCCGGTCGAGCCTGATGACCCCGACGAGCCCGACGAGCCCGACGACCCCGCCGACCCTGACGAGCCCGATGAACCAGACGAACGCGAAGACGTGTGGCTCGTGCCGTTCGACGAGCGCGACGACGTGAAGCCGCCCACCCGTGCCGATCCGGCCGCCGAGACGGCTCGGACGACGTGCTCGCGCACGACCGTCCGCGTCGGCAGCGGCTTCGGCTTCGCGGGTGCGGCGGTCACGGTCACGGTCGGCGTCGGCAGGGCGGCGAGCGCCGCGGCCTTCGCGCGGGCCTTGGCCGCCTGCTGCTGCGCCGTCGCGTCGGCGGCTGCGCCGGTGGCCCAGCCCGTGGCCGACACGGCAGCGGCCGTGAGGGTGCCGGTGAGCACCGGCAGCGTCGACAGCGAGCGGTCACGCGAACGCGGGGTGTGTGCCATGCGATGAGCTCCGTGGTCGACCTCGATGGACCACCAGCGTGCAGGCGGGTGCGGCAAGCCAGCCTCAGGCCAGCGTTAAGAGCACCTCATGAAACCGGACCTCCCGGTCATTCTTGACGTTCTCTTGAGGTTCCGGCGAGGCGCCCATAGGGCGGCGCCCTGCACCGTCGTGGTGACCGCTCGAGAAGGGAACACCATGAGGATCAGCGCGACGCTTGCGACCGTCGTCGGAGCCGGGGTCGGTCTGGTGGCCGCCGGAGCCACCTACGCCGCCACCGCCGGGCAGCCAACTGACGCCAGCCCGGTGTCGGCCAGCGCCCCGCAGGCCGTCACGACCACCGTCGTGCCGACGGTGGAGCCCACCTGCAGCGAGCACGCCGTGCTCACGAACGGCGTCTGCGTCGTCACGCTCGACCGCACCACCACGGTGGCACCGCGCGTCGTGAGCGAGTCGGTGCAGGAGGCCACGGACAGCACCACGACGCGCAGCACGCGTCACACCGACGAGGCCGAGCCCGACGCCACCGAGCACGCGCAGGCTGACGACGAGGGCGACGACCAGGGCGAGCACGCCGAGGGCGACGACCACGGTGACGACAGCGGCGAGCACGCTGAGGAGGGCGACGACCACGGCGAGCACGCCGAGGGCGACGACCACGGTGACGACAGCGGCGAGCACGCCGACGATGGCAGCGAAGACAGCCACGACGGCGGCTCCGACGACTGACCCGCGCTAGCTCCCGGCCGCCTCACCGGCGGCCGGGAGCGAACGTCACGATGGCCACCGTGCCACCCCGCAGGCCGCGGCGGACGACGAGCTCGCCGCCCGCGGCCTCCGCCGTGCGCCGCACGATGTCGAGGCCGAGTCCCGTCGATCCGGCGCCGCTGACTCCCCGCTCGGTGAGCGAGGGGTCGGTGAGGCCGGGGCCGGCGTCGATGACCTCCAGGCGCACGGCGCCTGCGCTGTCGTGCGACAGGGCCACCTCGAACGGCGTCCCCTCGGGGGTGTGGGCGAAGACGTTGTCGAGCAGCACGTCGAGGGCGTCCGCCAGCTCGGTGGCGTCCAGCGCTGCGGGCACGGGTCGCTGCGGCACCTCCACGGTGACGGTGCGGTCCTGGTCGGTGGCCAGCGCCGACCAGAAGTCGACGCGCTCGCGCACCACGGCGGCGGCGTCGCACCCTCGGTCGAGGCTCGACAGCACCGGCCGGCGGGCCTCCTTGACGATCGCGTCGACGGTGCGCTGCAGGTGCTCGACGTGAGCGCCCAGCCGTTCGGCGGCCTCAGCCGGGCGCACGGCGTCGACATCGAGCCGCAGCGCGGTGATCGGCGTGCGCAGGCGGTGCGACAGGTCGGCCACCGCCTCGCGCTCGATGCGCAGCAGCTCGCCGATGCGGTCGGCGAGCCGGTTGAGCGACGACGCGAGGTCCGCGACCTCCGGCGGGCCGCCCACGTGGGCGCGCGCCGTCATCTCGCCCTCGCGCAGCCGGTGGGCCACCAGCGACACCTCGCTGATGGGAGCCGCCACGCGCCGTCCGAGCCGGTCGGCGGCGAACAGCGAGCCCGCGAGCAGCAGCAGCCCGAGCGCGGCGATCGTCAGCCACGCGGCGGTGAGTCCCCGGTGCAGCTCGCCCCCGGGAACCACGCTGCGGACGACGGCGGTGCCGTCCTGCGTGACCACGGGCACGTAGACGCGCGCGGAGCCGTCGGGGCGGCGCGAGGTGAAGGCCTCACCGCTGCGCGCCCGCTCCAGCAGCTCGTCGTCCGCGGTGCCGATCGCCGGCCCGATCTGCGTGCCGTCGGCCAGCGCGACGCTGGTCTGCAGGCGCGACCGCTCGCCGACCCCCGCCACGAGGTCGGCCAGCTGCCGCTGGTCGCTCACCGCGGCCACGAGCGCGGCGACGCTCTGAGCCTCCTGGCTGGCGCTGGCGAGGGCGCGGTCCTCGGCGAGGGTCCGCACGAGCAGGCCGAGGGGGATGAGGAATGCCAGGATCACCGCTGAGGTGGTGGCTGCCACGAGCAGCCAGATCTGCCGCCGCATCAGGCGCCGTCGTCGGTCGGCGCCTCGAGCAGCAGCCCCACGCCGCGCACGCTGTGCAGGTACCGCGGCTGCGCGGCGCTCTCGCCGAGCTTGCGGCGCAGCCACGACAGGTGGACGTCGATGGTGCGGTCGCCGCCGCCGTACGGTTGACGCCACACCTCGGCCAGCAGGTCGCGCTTGCTGACCACCTCACCGTGTCGGCTGGCGAGCGCGTAGAGCAGGTCGAACTCCTTGCGCGACAAGTCGATCGGCTCGCCGGCCAGACTCACCTTGCGGGTGCGGCCGTCGATCACCAGCTCCCCGATGGTGACCGACGACGACTCGGCCGGCCCGCGGCCACCGCGCCGCAGCACCGCCCGGATCCGCGCCTCGACCTGGTCGATGCCGAAGGGCTTGGCGACGTAGTCGTCGGCGCCGGCGTCGAGGGCCCTCACCACCGCGGCGTCGTCGTCGCGCGCCGTCACCATGACGACGGGGACGTCGCTCACGGCACGCAGCATGGCCAGCACCTGCAGGCCGTCGACGTCGGGGAGCCCGAGATCGAGCAGCACCAGGTCGGGCTGGTCGTCGAGCGCCGACTGCAGGCCGGTCATCCCGCGGTCAGCGCTCAACGTCGTGTGGCCGCGCTCGGTGAGGGCACGCACGAGCGCGCCGCGGATTCCCGGGTCGTCCTCGACGACGAGGATGGTTGCCACGTGCTGACGCTACTGCCGCGCGGGTTCTGTCGTGCTCAGCCCGCGCCGGATGTCAGGCTGTGGTCATGAGGAGGCGCGCGCTCGTGGCCGCGGTGGCCGGCTGGGTCACCGTGGTGGGTGCGACGTCGACCGTGGCGTGGTTCGCCATCGACCGCGCGGGTCGCGAGGTGCTCACCGCGACGTCCGAGGCGCGGGTCGACCCCGGCGCGGTGAGCACCGGTGCCCCGCGCACGCCGCGGCCGTCACGGGCCCAGACGGCACCGACGACCTCGCCGAGCTCCTCGACCTCCACGCCCACCTCGCCGACGGCGCCGATGTCACGGTCGTCCAGCCGCGCGGCGACGACGGGCTCCGGGCCACGCACCACGACGCCGAGCCGCCCGCGCAGCTCGACGACGTCTGCCGCGCCGTCGTCGAGCCGCCCGCGCGCGACGACGACGTCCACACCGCCCAAGCCGGCGGCCGTCGACCGCACCGTGCGGGTGGAGGGCGGTCAGGTGGGCGTGCGGTGCGTGGGGCGCACGGCGTCCCTGCGGTTCGCCCAGCCGGCGGACGGCTGGGCGGTGGGCGTAGACGACTCAGGGCCGGAGCACGTGAAGGTGACGTTCCGGTCGTCCGGCGAGCGTCGTGAGATCGAGGTCGAGGCCGAGTGCTCGGGGGGCACCCCCGTGTTCTCGACCTCGGACGACGAGCGCCGCGAGAGCGAGTCCGGCGCCGACGACTGACCGTTGATCACGTTCAGTGGGTGACACTCCGCTTGCCGAGGGGTGCATCCCTCGGCAAGCGGGTGCAGGCCTTGACCAGCGCGCCATGATCAGCCATGAGCACCTCGCCCGACCCGGCGGACGACGTCCCGCCCGCTCTGCGCAACGCTCGCCTCTTCGACGCGCTCGCCGACAGCTACGACGCGGTGGGCGTCGACTTCTTCGGGCCCATCGCCGCCGCGTTGCTGCAGGCCCTCGACCCCCAGCCCGGTGAGTCCTTCGTCGACCTCGGCTGCGGCAAGGGGGCGCTGCTCCTGCCGGCAGCGCAGGCGGTCGGGACGACGGGCCGTGCCGTGGGTGTCGACATCTCACCCGGCATGCTCTCGGCGGCCCGGGAGGCCGCCGACCGGCTCGGGCTCGCGGCGGTCGACCTGGCGGTCGGGGACGTCCAGTCGCCCGAGCTGCCCGCCGGCGCCTTCGACGTCGTGGGCTCGTCCCTCGTGCTGTTCTTCCTCGCCGACCCGCTCGCGGCGCTCACCGCCTGGCGCGCCCTGCTCGCACCTGGTGGGCGCCTGGGCGTGAGCACCTTCGGGGCCCAGGACGACGTCTGGCGGGCCGTCGACGACGTGTTCACTCCCTACCTGCCGCAGTTCGTGCTCGATGCGCGCACCAGCGGGGGTCGCGGTCCCTTCGCCTCGGACGCCGGGATGGAGCAGCTGTTCGCGGCTGCCGGGCTCACCGACGTCCGGACGGTGTCGCGTGCGCTGCCGGTGCGCTTTCGGGACGCCGACCACTGGGCCGCCTTCAGCATGTCGACGGGCCAGCGGGCGATGTGGGCTGCTGTGCCGGAGGGCGAGCGGGCCGGCGTCCGGGAGGAGGCGGTGCGGCGCCTGCGGCGGGCGTCGACCTCCGACGGCGGCATCGAGCTCACCCAGCAGGTGCGGTACACGCTGGGGCGCGCCTGAGCCGGGCAGGGCGGTCCTCCACTTGCCGAGCCTTCCGCGCACGTGTCGAGGGGTGCAACCCTCGGCAAGCGGCGTGTCACCCACTGAACGTGATCAACGGGGGAGTGGGCGCAGCTGGGCGGTGACCTGCGGGAATGCGCAGCGCAGACATGAGGTTGAGTCAGGTGTACTCAAGTTCCGAGGCGCGGATTTGACAGGTCCGGAGGCGCTGCCGAGACTTGAGTGAAGCAGACTCAAGGTGGCCGCGCCGCGGCCCGCAACGCACGAGGAGACACCTGATGGCACGAGCGGTCGGCATCGACCTGGGCACGACGAACTCCGTCGTGTCCGTCCTGGAGGGCGGCGAGCCCACCGTCATCGCGAACGCCGAGGGCGGGCGCACCACGCCGTCCGTCGTCGCCTTCGCCAAGAACGGCGAGGTGCTCGTCGGCGAGATCGCCAAGCGCCAGGCCGTGACCAACGTCGACCGCACGATCCGGTCGGTCAAGCGCCACATGGGCAAGGACTGGCACGTCGAGATCGACGGCAAGAACTACACCCCGCAGGAGATCAGCGCCCGCATCCTGGGCAAGCTCAAGCGGGACGCCGAGAGCTACCTCGGCGAGGACGTCACCGACGCCGTGATCACCGTGCCGGCGTACTTCAACGACGCCGAGCGCCAGGCCACCAAGGAGGCCGGTGAGATCGCGGGCCTGAACGTCCTGCGCATCATCAACGAGCCCACCGCGGCCGCGCTCGCGTACGGCCTGGAGAAGGGCAAGGAGGACGAGCTCATCCTCGTCTTCGACCTCGGCGGCGGCACCTTCGACGTGTCCCTCCTCGAGGTCGGCAAGGACGAGGACGAGTTCTCGACCATCCAGGTGCGCGCCACGAGCGGTCACAACGACCTCGGTGGCGACGACTGGGACCAGCGCATCGTCGACCACCTGCTCCAGAAGGTGAAGATGGGCTACGGCATCGACCTGTCCAAGGACAAGATCGCGATGCAGCGCCTGCGTGAGTCCGCCGAGCAGGCGAAGAAGGAGCTGTCGAGCTCGTCGTCGACCAACCTGTCGCTGCAGTACCTGTCGATGACCGAGAACGGCCCGATCCACCTCGACGAGACGCTGACCCGCGCGCAGTTCGAGCAGATGACCGCTGACCTGCTCGAGCGCACCAAGGCGCCGTTCAACCAGGTGATCGCCGACGCCGGCATCAAGCTCGCCGACATCGACCACGTCGTGCTGGTCGGCGGCTCGACCCGCATGCCCGCCGTCACCACGCTCGTCAAGGAGCTCACCGGCCGCGAGCCCAACAAGGGCGTCAACCCGGACGAGGTCGTCGCCGTCGGCGCGGCGCTGCAGGCCGGCGTGCTGAAGGGCGAGCGCAAGGACGTTCTGCTCATCGACGTCACGCCGCTCTCGCTCGGCATCGAGACCCAGGGCGGTCTGATGACCAAGCTCATCGAGCGCAACACCGCGATCCCGACCAAGCGCAGCGAGGTCTTCACCACGGCGGCCGACAACCAGCCGTCGGTGACGATCCAGGTGTTCCAGGGCGAGCGCGAGATGACCCGCGACAACAAGCCGCTGGGCACCTTCGACCTCACCGGCATCGCGCCGGCTCCCCGCGGTGTGCCGCAGATCGAGGTCACCTTCGACATCGACGCGAACGGCATCGTCCACGTGTCGGCGAAGGACCGCGGCACCGGCAAGGAGCAGTCGATGACCATCTCCGGCGGCAGCGCGCTGCCGAAGGAGGAGATCGAGCGCATGGTGAAGGACGCCGAGGCGCACGCCGCCGAGGACAAGCAGCGCCGCGAGGAGGCCGAGGCCCGCAACCAGGCCGAGCAGCTGGCGTGGTCGACCGAGAAGTTCGTCAAGGACAACGACGAGAAGATCCCGGCCGAGCCCAAGGAGAAGGTCACCCAGGCCATCTCCGAGCTGCGCGAGGCCCTGTCGTCCAACGCTTCGGTCGACGACATCAAGGCCAAGACCGAGGCGCTCGCCACGGTGAGCCAGGAGATCGGCCAGGCGATGTACCAGGCCGAGCAGGCCGCGGGCGCGGCGGGCGAGTCCGCCGGTGCTCCCACCGGTGAGGCCGGCAGCGCGCCGTCCGACGACGACGTGGTCGACGCCGAGGTCGTGGACGACGAGCCCGAGGGGCGTGCGCAGGCATGACCGACGCCCCCCTGGGCGACCGTCCGGTCGCGGACGACGGGAGCGAGCCTCCCGTCGTCCGCGACAAGCGGCGGATCGACCCCGAGACCGGGCAGGTCCGCTCGTCCCAGAGTGGCTCTGCCGCAACCGATTCGACTCCTGAGGCCCAACCCGACGTGAGTGGTGAGATGGCGAACGAGACCGAGGTCGAGGCTCCCCTGGAGGCGCCCTCCGGGCTGACCCCCGACCAGGACCTCGCGGCCGAGCGGCTCGCAGACCTGCAGCGCCTGCAGGCCGAGTACGTCAACTACCGCAAGCGGGTCGAGCGCGACCGCGACGTCGCGCGCGAGTACGCCGTCGCGTCGGTGCTGGAGTCGCTGCTGCCGGTGATGGACGACGTCCACCTGGCCCGCCAGCACGGTGACCTCGAGGGCGGCCCGTTCGCCGCGATCGCCGACAAGCTCGAGGCGGTGCTGGGCCGGGCCGGCCTGCAGCGCTTCGGTGAGCCGGGCGAGGCGTTCGACCCCGCCGTGCACGAGGCGCTGATGCACACGCAGGCCGAGCTGGCCGAGGGCACCGACGTCACCACGGTGGTGCAGGTGCTGCAGCCGGGCTACAAGGTGGGCGACCGCGTCCTGCGCGCAGCGCGCGTGGCGGTGGCCGACCCTCAGCCGAGCGCCGAGTAGCTACTGCGAGAACGCGAAGGGAGGCGCCGGGTGGCCGGGCAGGACTGGTTCGAGAAGGACTTCTACGCGACGCTCGGCGTCGCGAAGGACGCCGACGAGTCGGCGATCAAGAAGGCGTACCGCAAGCTGGCGCGCAAGCACCACCCCGATGCCAACGCGGGCAACGACGAGAAGTTCAAGGAGATCGGCGAGGCCTACGCGGTGCTCTCCGACCCTGAGCAGCGCCAGCAGTACGACGCCATCCGCGCGATGTCGCACGGCGGCGCCCGGTTCGCCCCGGGCGGCGCCGGCGGCAACGGTGGGTTCGAGGACCTCTTCGGCGGCCTCTTCGGCGGGGCGGGGGGACCCGGCGCTGGCGCCGGCGGCGGCCGTCGGATGCGGTTCGACACCGGCGGTCAGGCCGTCGACCTCGAGGACCTCCTGCGCGGCATGGGTGGTGGCGGTGGAGGCTTCGGCGGGTTCGGTGGCACGCGCGGCCCCCGACGCGGCGCCGACCTCAACGCCACCACGACCATCCCGTTCCGCGACGCGGTCACCGGCTCCACGGTGACGCTGCGCGCGCCGGACGGCGGCACCGTGACGACCCGCATCCCGGCCGGCGTGCGCGACGGTCAGAAGATCAGGCTGCGCGGCAAGGGAGGCGTCGGCGACGCCGGTGCCGAGCGCGGCGACATGTTCATCACCGTGGCGGTCACGCCCGACCCGGTGTTCGGCCGCCAGGGCGACAACCTCACGGTCACCGTGCCGGTGTCGTTCGACGAGGCGGCGCTCGGCGCGCAGATCGAGGTGCCGACGCTCGGTGCTGAAGGTGCTGTGGCGACGGTGCGGGTCAAGGTGCCGGCGGGGACGCCGTCCGGCCGGGTGCTGCGGGTCAAGGGTCGCGGCGTGCATCGCGGCAAGACCACCGGCGACCTGCTCGTCACGGTCCAGGTCGCTGTGCCGCAACGGTTGAGCGACGAGGCACGGGCCGCCGTCGAGGCCTACGCCGCCGCGACCTCGGGTGACGACCCGCGGGCCGAGCTCATGGCCCGCGCGGCGAAGGGTCGCGGCTGACATGGCTCAGCGGCGTGGTGAGCGCGCCGAGCTCGACCTCGACGACGACACCCCCGTCTTCGTCATCTCCGTCGCGGCGCAGCTCGCCGGCATGCACCCGCAGACGTTGCGGCAGTACGACCGCATCGGCCTGGTGTCGCCCGACCGCACGCGCGGTCGCGGGCGGCGCTACTCCGCCCGCGACGTCGCGACGCTGCGCGAGGTGCAGCGGCTGTCTCAAGACGGCGTCAGCCTGGCCGGCATCAAACGGATCCTCGAGCTGGAGACGCACGTGAACGCCCTGCAGGCGCGGGTGCTCGAGCTCAGCGCCGAGCTCGAGCGCGCGCAGGCCAGCGCCGGGCTCTCCCGTCGAGTGTTCGCCGCCGGCCCCGGCGGCGAGGTGGTCTCGCTGCTCGCGGGACGGCGCCCGGACCGTTCCGCGTTCGGCCCGACCTCCGCGCTCGTGGTCTGGCGCCCCCGCGGCTGACCCCTCCCGCCGACTTGTGACGACTTTCCGACCCTTCCCGAGCCGAGAAGGGTCGGAAAGTCGTCACAAGTCGGGTGGGAGAGGTTGCCCGCGAGGTCAGGACACGCGTCCCTCGTGCCCGGGACGCGTCCCGGCTCATCGTCTCTCCTGGCACCACACCGGTGCCCCCGGGCCGGACGTCGGCCGGGGCAGCCCGCGGGCGCGTCGAACGTCGCTCCCGCACCGCACGAGGAGCATGACGTGACCAGCACCAGCACCAACCGCCCCGAGTTCGTCGGCGCCGCCGACCCCTTCGAGGCACGCACCTCCCCCCGCGCCGCGGACGGCGCACCCGGCCGCGGCTGGGCCGTCGCCGGTGTCGGCGCGGGCCTCGCCGGCCTGGTGGGCATCGGCGCCAGCATGCAGGTCGACGCGGTCTACGACCCCTCGGCCGAGGGGGACGCCGGCAAGATCGTCGACCGGCTCGCCGAGCAGGTCCCGCAGATCCTGGTGTTCCACACCGCCACGATGATCGCGGTCGCGCTGACCGTCGTCTTCGCGGCCGGTCTGCAGCGCCGGCTGCGGGCGCAGGCCCCGGCGCAGTCGCTGCTGCCGACGGTGGCGGCGTCCGGCCTCGGCCTGGTCACCGTCGCCGGCCTCATGGGCGCCGGCCTGACCACCGAGTTCGTCTTCGGCCTCGCCCAGGACGAGCAGATGGTGCCGGAGTCGGCTGCGTTCTTCGGCCACTGGGTCGGCACGATCCCGTGGCTCTGGATGGGCGCGGGCCTCACCGGCCTGGCCGTCGCCGTCGCTGCTCTGCGGCACGCGGCCGCGCCCCGTTGGATCGGCTGGGTGAGCGTCGTCCTCGGCGGCCTGACGCTGCTTTTCGGCCTCTCCCCGCTGCAGTACATGGCCGGCATGGTCGGCCCGCTCTGGCTGCTGGTGGCGGCCGTCGGCTTCACCTTCGGTGACCGCGCTCGCCGAGCCTGACGCCAGCTGATGTCACCGACATCGCCAAACCCGGTGACGGCCTCCCTGGGCGCCAATACAGTCCTGGGCTCATGGAGGCCGTCACCGTGAGCGCCGTCCCCGCGCTCACCGCGCCGGGTTCGCACGCTTCGACCCCTCAGTCCGCTTCGCCGCGGTCGGAGGGCCTGCCCCGCACGGCGGCTGCGATCGCAGTCACCGCGTGGGGCGTCGTCGTGCTCGCGCTCGTCATCCTCGTCACCGCGCGCCCGCCACTCACCGTTGACCTGTGGTTCTTCGTCGTCGACGCGATGGTGGGCTGCGTCTACGGCCTCGTGGCGGGGATCGTGCTCTCCCGACGTCGCCACGCCGTTCCCGGTGTGCTCGCGGTGACCGCGCTCGGTGGCGCGGCCACGGCGTTCGCCTTCGCCTACGGATCGCTCGGGATGCGGTACACCGGGCTCCCGCTGGTCGAGCAGGTGCTGCGGCTCAACGGGGTCGCCTGGGTGCCGGGCACGCTCGGCCTGTTCCTCGTCGTGCCCTGGCTGGTGCGCGACCACCGGCTCGGTCTGGGCGCCCGCGCCGGGCTCGGGCTCGGCGTGGCGGTCACCGTGACCTTCACCGTGACCTCGGCCCTCGACTCCCCGGTGCCCATCGCGCCGCTGGCTGCCGCCACGGTGGCCGTCGGGCTGATCGCGGCGGCGGACACCACCTGGCGCTGGGCGCGCGGGCCGCTCAGCGAGCGGGTGGGCCTCGGGTGGCTCGCCATCGGCACCGCGATCATGGCGTTGTCGTTCGTGCCCCTCGCCGTGCCCGCCGCCGAGCGGCTGCCGATCTGGTCGGTGCCGGTGCTGCACCTGCTGGCCCAGGCGTTCTTCCCCGCTGCCGTCCTCGTCGCCGTTCTGCGGCAACGGATGTGGGGTATCGACCTCAGCATCAGCCGGGCCGTGCTGGGTGGCGTGCTGACCGTCGTCCTCGTGGTCGTCTACGTCGTCGTCGCGGCCGTGATCGCCCGGCTGGTGCCGGGTCAGGGGGCGAGCCAGGTCGCGGCCGCGGCGGCGGTAGCGGTCGCCGTGCAGCCCTCGCGCCTGTGGCTTCAGCGCCGGGTGCAGCGGCTCGTGCACGGCGAGGCGGCCGACCCCCAGCGGGCCGTGCGTCGCCTCGGTGCGCAGCTGGGGTCGGCGCAGACCACCGACGAGCTGCTCGACGGGCTGGTCGCCAGCGTCGCCGAGGCGCTGCGGCTCGAGTCGGCCGAGCTCGTGACAGCGGACGGCGTGACCGCCTCGCGTGGCGTGGCGACCGCCGCACCGGACGTCGTCCGGCTGAGGCACCGCGCCGCGGATGTCGGCGAGCTGCGGGTCACGGCCCCCGCCGGCGAGGCCCTCGACGTCCGCTCCCGTCGCGCGCTCGACGAGCTCGCCGCCGTCGTCGCGGCGGGAGTCGCGCTGGCGCGGGCCTCGCGCGACCTCGACGACGCGCGCGACCGGCTCACCACGGTGCGGCTGCAGGAGCGCCGGGTGATCCGTCGCGAGCTGCACGACGGGCTGGGGCCGTCGCTGGCCGGCATCCGGCTCGGCCTGCAGGCGGCGCGCAACGTCGTCGAGACCGACCCGGCCGCCGCGGCCGAGCTGCTGGCCACCCTGCAGGCTGAGCTCGACCACCAGGTCGAGGACGTCCGTCAGCTCTCGCGCAGCCTGCTGCCACCGGTGCTCGACGAGCTCGGCCTCGCCGCGGCGCTCGACGACCTCGCCCAGCGCCAGCGCGAGGGCGGCCTCGAGGTGCGGCTCGACTGCAGCGTGCCCTCGGACCTGCCTCGCGACGTCGCCGCAGCGGTCTACGGCGTCGTGGCCGAGGCGGTCACGAACGTCGTGCGGCACGCAGCGGCGGGGCGGTGCTGGGTGGCCGTCGGCGTCGTCGACGACGAGCTCGTCGCCCTGGTCGAGGACGACGGCACCGGCGTTGCGGCGTCGGCCGTCGCAGGCGTCGGCACGACGTCGATGCGCGAGCGCGCCGAGGAGCAGGGCGGCACGCTGACCATCGAGCCGCGGGCGCCTCGGGGCACGTCCGTTCGCGCGCAGCTCCCGCTGAGCCTCGCGTGACGACGATCCGCGTGGTCGTCGTCGACGACCACCCGATGTTCCGGCTGGGCATGGCCGCGATGCTCGGCAGCCTGGACGGCATCGAGGTGGCCGGCCAGGCCGACAGCGCCGAGGCGGCCTTCGCCGTGGTCGACGCCGCCGTCGACCCCGTCGACGTGGTGCTCATGGACCTGCACCTCGGCGCCGACTCGGGCGTCGAGACCACCCGCGAGCTGGTGCGACAGCACCCCGACCTGCGCGTGCTGGTCGTGACGATGCTCGAGGACGACGACTCCGTGGTGGCCTCGGTGCGCGCCGGAGCGCGCGGTTACCTGCTCAAGGGAGCGACACCGGCGGAGGTCGAACGGGCAGTGCGGGCCGTCGCCAACGGCGAGGTGATCCTCGGGCCCGCGATCGCCGCGCGCGCGCTGGCCCAGCTGACCGGTGCTCGGCCGTCCGTCTCGCCGTTCCCGTCGCTCACCGAGCGCGAGCTCGAGGTGCTCGACCTGCTCGCGCGCGGCCTCGACAACACGTCGATCTCGCGCCGGCTGGTGCTCAGCCCGAAGACGGTGCGCAACCACGTCTCCAACGTGCTCACCAAGCTGGCCGTGCCCGACCGATCGGCCGCGATCGTGCGGGCCCGCGAGGCGGGCCTGGGCGTCGGCTGACGGCTCCTGTTCCCTTGAGGGCCCCGGAAGGCGCATACTCAAGGTGATGACTACAACGCCCGCGCGGCGGCGGACCCTCGCCACGAGCCCCTTCCGACCCCAGCCGGAGGCGGTGGTGCCGCACTTCGAGTGCGGTGACCAGGTCAACCACGACGTGTACGGCGTCGGCCGCGTCGTGAGCACCGACGCCGACGCGGTCACGGTCGACTTCGGCACGCAGGTGGTGCGGGTCGTCAGCCCGTTCCGCAAGATGGCGGCGCTGTAGCGCTCTGCCGTCGTGGCAGGGTGGCGGCATGACCGCTGCCCCGCGTGACGTCCCCCCGCGCACGGACTTCACCGTGTGGTGGCCGACGCAGACGCGGTGGGCCGACAACGACCAGTACGGCCATGCCAACAACGTCGTCTACTACTCGTGGTTCGACACCGCGGTGAACGGCCTGCTGATGCAACGGCTCGGCAGCGACGTCCGCGACCTGCCGGCGATCGGCGTCGTCGCGGAGACGTCCTGCCGCTACCTGGCGCAGGTGGGCTTCCCGCAGGCGCTGGAGGTCGGGATCGCCGTCGAGCGGCTCGGCACGAGCAGCGTGACCTACCGCCTCGCGGTGTTCCGGGTCGGCGCGGCCGACCCTGCCGCGGTGGGCCGCTTCGTGCACGTGTACGTCGACCCCGGCACGCGGCGTCCGGTGCCTGTGCCGCAGGCGGTGCGTGACGCGCTCGCCGACCTCACCAGTTCTGCATCGAACGGCTGAAGATCGTCGCGAGGTCGTCGGCCTCCACCGGCCGGGGACTGATCGACAGCAACCGGGGCTGGGCCAGCGACCCCTCGACGAGAGCCGGGACGTCGTCGGCGCCGAACCCCAGCTCGGCCAGCCCGCTCGGCAGCCCGATGTCGCGCATGAGCTCGGTCAGCGCCGTCGGCAGCAGGTCGACGGCGTCATCGCACCGGACGCCGGGCGCCAGCAGCTCAGCGGCGCGCACGTGCCGGTCGGGGTTGGCAGAGTAGGTGAAGCGGAACGACTCGGGCGCGGTCATCGCCACCGACATGCCGTGCGGCACGAGGGGCCCGTCGCCGGGGTAGCCCTCGGCGCGGAACTCGCGCACCTGGCCCGCCACCGGGTAGGCGTTGGCGTGCGGCACGTGCACACCGGCGTTGCCGAAGCCCAGCCCGGCGAACGTGGCGGCGAGGGCCATGTCGGTACGCGCGCCGACGTCGCCTCCGTCGGTCACGGCGCGCCGGAACGACTGCGCGAGCAGCGACATGGCGCGCTCCGCCCACATGTCGGAGATGGGGTTGGCGCCGCAGTAGGGCACCCGCTCGTCAGCCCGCTTGCGCTCGAAGGTCGCGTACGGACGCGCGGTGTAGCTCTCGAGCGCGTGGCACAGGATGTCCA
Source organism: Angustibacter sp. Root456 (assembly GCF_001426435.1). Taxonomy (NCBI): domain Bacteria; kingdom Bacillati; phylum Actinomycetota; class Actinomycetes; order Kineosporiales; family Kineosporiaceae; genus Angustibacter; species Angustibacter sp. Root456. The sequence goes on from NZ_LMER01000020.1 coordinate 665,383, forward strand.
TGCCGGCGCTCGCGGTGACGCCGGCCGGCTGCGACATGGTGAGCTCCGGGTCGATCACCGCGAGCGTCGGGCGCAGCCGCGCGTGGCTGATGCCGGTCTTGACCTTGCGGGCCAGCACGTCCAGCACGCACACGGTCGTGGACTCCGCGCCGGTACCCGTCGTGGTGGGAACGGCGACGAGCGGCAGCAGGTCCGTGGGTGGCGCCTGGCCGTTGCCGATGGGGGCGTTGACGTAGTCCATCAGCTCGCCGGGGGCGCAGAGCATGAGGTTGACCGCCTTGGCGGTGTCGATGCTCGACCCGCCCCCGACTGCGACCACCCCGTCGACGCGGCTCAGGACACGGGCGTGCTCGACGGCGTCCTGGAGGCTGCGGTCGGTGGGCTCGACGTGGACGTCGGCGTACACCTCGACGTCCACGCCGCCGGCGCGCAGCAGGTCGACGATGCGTTCCGGTGCCCCGGTGGCCAGCACGCCCGGATCGGTCACCAGCAGCACGCGCCGGCAGCCGAGCGCCGCCAGGTCGTGGGCGAGCTCGGCGCTGGCGCCGGGGCCGAACTTCAGGCCGGGGGCGGCGTACGTGAACACGGTCTCGGCGGCCACGTGCTGAGACTGCCTCACTCCCGCACCCGCGGCAACGGCGGGTGCGACGTAGGCTTCCGCCGTGAGCGAGCTCGTCGAGGAACTGCGGCGCGCCGGGGTCGCGGAGGTCGACGACAGCGAGCTGCGTCGCACGCTCTACTCCTCGGACGCCTCGCTGTACCGCGTCCCGCCTCGAGCGGTGGTGGTGCCGCAGCACGTCGACGAGGTCCTCGCCACGATGGAGGTCTGCCGCAGCCTCGGCGTCCCGGTGACCATGCGGGGCGCGGGCACCTCGATCGCCGGCAACGCGGTAGGGGCCGGCGTCGTGGTCGACGTCTCGCGCCACCTCAACCGCGTGCTGGACGTCGACACCGAGGCGGGGACGGCGCTGGTCGAGCCCGGTGTGGTGCACGCCGCGCTGCAGCAGCAGGTGCAGCCGTCGGGGTGGCGTTTCGGGCCCGATCCGTCGACTCACAACCGCGCCACCTTCGGCGGCATGATCGGCAACAACGCTTGCGGTTCGAGGGCTCTGGCGTACGGCCGCACCAGCGACAACGTGCTCGGTCTCGACGTCGTCACGGCCAGGGGTGAGCGGCTCACCGTGGGGCGCCTCGACGGCCGCACGCAGGCCACCACGGCCTCGCCGACGCTCGACGCCTTGCGCCGGGTCATCGACGCCGACCTGGCCGTGGTGCGCACGGAGTTCGGCCGGTTCCGGCGTCAGGTGTCGGGCTACTCGCTCGAGCACCTGTTGCCCGAGAACGGCTTCGACGTCGCGCGGTTCCTCGTCGGCACCGAGGGCACGCTCGCGCTCACGCTGGCCGCGCGGGTGCGCCTGGTGCGCGATCCCACCCACCGGGTGCTCGTCGTCCTGGGTTACCCGTCGATGGCGGACGCGGCGGACGCCGTCCCGGCGTTGCTCGAGCACGAGCCCGTCGCCTGCGAGGGGCTCGACCGCCGGATCGTCGACGTCGTGCGTGACCGGCGCGGCCCGTCGGCGGTGCCCGACCTCCCGGACGGCGACGGCTGGCTGTTCGTGGAGCTCGCTGGTGACGACCCGCGCGCCCTGCAGGACGCCGCCCGTCGCGTCGTCGGCGAGGCGGGGGCGCTGGACGCGCGTGTGGTCGACCACGCGGGGCAGGCCGCCGCGTTGTGGCGCATTCGCGAGGACGGCGCCGGCCTGTCGGCGCGAACTCCCGCGGGCGAGCCGGCCCACTCGGGCTGGGAGGACGCCGCCGTCCCGCCCGACCGCCTCGGGGACTACCTGCGCGAGTTCGACGACCTCATGGCGGGGTACGGGCTCGACGGCCTGCCGTACGGCCACTTCGGTGACGGCTGCGTGCACATCCGCATCGACTTCCCGTTCCGCTCGGGCACGCGCGTGTTCCGCGACTTCATGCTGGACGCCGGAAGGTTGGCCGCCGCGCACGGGGGCTCGATGTCGGGGGAGCACGGGGACGGCCGCGCCCGCAGCGAGCTGCTGCCGCTGATGTACTCCCGCGAGGCCATCGCGCTGTTCGGCCGGGTCAAGACGGTGCTCGACCCCGACAACCTGCTGAACCCCGGAGTGGTCGTCGACCCCCTGCCGCTCGACGCCGACGTCCGCGTCGCCCACGCGCCGCCGTACCGGCAGTCGCTCGGTCTGGCGTACCGGCACGACCGGGGCGACCTGTCGATGGCGGTGCACCGGTGCACCGGTGTCGGCAAGTGCCGGGCCGACACCACCGGCACCGGCGGCGTCATGTGCCCGTCGTACCTCGCCACCAAGGACGAGAAGGACACCACGCGCGGGCGCTCGCGCGTGCTGCAGGACGCCGTCGCCGGCCACCTCGGCCCCGACCCCTGGCGGTCGGAGGCGGTGCACGACGCGCTCGACCTCTGCCTGTCGTGCAAGGGCTGCTCGTCAGACTGCCCCACCGGCGTCGACATGGCGTCGTACAAGGCGGAGTACCTGCACCAACGCTGGCGCGGCCGGCTGCGCCCGCGCTCGCACTACGCGCTCGGGTGGCTGCCGCGCTGGACCCGGCTCGTCGCCCGCGTGCCGGGGCTCACCCGGCTGGCCAACCTCATGATGCGCGTGCGGCTGGTGCACCCGCTCGTCACCTGGGCGGCCGGCGTCGACGCGCGCAGGTCGCTGCCGACGTTCGCGCCGCACACCTTCCGCCAGTGGTTCGCCTCGCGCGAGGCGCCATCGCGCCCTGCCCGGCACGGCGACGTCGTGCTGTTCGTCGACACCTTCACCGACGCGTTCTCGCCCGACGTCGGCCAGGCCGCGGTGGCGGTGCTCGAGGACGCCGGCTACCGCGTGCGCGTCACGAGCGAGCCGGTCTGCTGCGGGCTCACGTGGGTGTCGACGGGCCAGCTCGACGGCGCTCGCAAGCAGGCGTCGGCGACGGTGCAGGCGCTGCTGCCGCACGTGCGCGGCGGGGCTGCCGTGCTGGGCCTGGAGCCGTCGTGCACGGGGGTGCTGCGCTCCGACGTCCTCGAGCTGCTGCCGGACGACGAGCTGGCCGCCGCCCGCGAGGTCGCGGACGCCACGGTCACGCTCGCCGAGCTGCTGCGCCGGACGCCGGACTGGTCGCCGCCCGATCTCGGTGGCGAGCGCGCGGTCGCCCAGCCGCACTGCCACCACCACGCCGTGATGGGGTGGCAGGCCGATGCGGCGCTGCTCGACGAGGCCGGCGCCGACGTCCAGCGCCTCGGCGGCTGCTGCGGCCTCGCCGGCAACTGGGGCGTCGAGCGCGGGCACCACGAGACGTCGGTGGCGGTGGCCGAGACCCAGCTGCTGCCCGCCGTGCGTGAGCTGGGCGACGGCGGCGTGGTGCTCGCCGACGGCTTCTCGTGCCGCACCCAGCTCGACGACCTCGCGTCGCGGCAGGGCGTGCACCTCGCCCAGCTCCTCGCCCGCCACCTCTCCCGTTGATCACGTTCAGTGGGTGACACTCCGCATGCCGAGGGTTGCACCCCTCGGCAAGTGGCAGAAACCCTCGAGAAGTGGCCGCCGCGGTGCGGCATGCTCGGGAGTATGCGATGCACGGGGGAGGTCGAGCGATGAGCGCCGCCGCGGTGCTGGTCGCGCTGGCGGCCGCCATCGCGTTCGGCTGGTCGACCGCGCTCATGCACCACGGCGCGTCCGGCGCGGACGACGGCGTGGGCTACCTGCGCCTTCTGCGCCACGTCGTGACGCAGTGGCGGTGGCTGCTCGGCATGGCGGCGAGCCTGCTGGGTCTTGGGCTGCACGTCGTCGCGCTGCACCTCGGCTCGCTGTCGCTGGTGCAGCCGCTCGTGGTCACCGGTCTGTTCTTCTCCCTGGTCTTCCGCGACGCGCTCGACCACCAGTGGCCCTCGCGCCGCACCCTCACCTGGGGCGCCATCACCGCCGCCGGGCTCGCGCTGTTCCTCACCGCCGCAGGCTCGACGGACGGCGTTCCTGCCCCGGACGACGGCCACGCGGCCGTGCTCATCGGCGTCGGTCTGGCGCTGACCGCCACCTTCGTGTGGGCGTCGGTGCGCTTCAGGCCGTGGGCGGGCCTGCTCATGGGGACGGCGGCGGGCATCGTCTTCGGGCTCGTGGCGGGGTCGATCAAGGCAGCCACCGAGGCGTGGAGCGCGGGCGAGGTGCTGAGCTCGTGGCCGGCGTACGCCGTGTGCGTCCTGGGACCGCTCGGCTTCCTGCTCAACCAGCGGGCCTACAACCGCACCCGGCTGCCCGACTACCTGCCCATGCTCAACATGGTGAACCCGCTGGTGAGCCTGGTCTTCGGCATCGTCGTGTACGCCGAGCGGCCGCCCGGCGACCTCGCGTCGGTGACCGCCGAGGTCATCGGCCTCGGAGCGGTGCTGCTGGGCATCTTCTTCCTCGCCCGCACCGACGAGCCCACCCCCGCCGCGGCGCCCCGCGAAGTTGATCACGTGAAGTAGGTTCACGAGCACTTCGCACGGGTTGCACGCCGCGTGAAGTGCTGGCCCACCCCCTTAACGTGATCACCGGGGCGGGCGCTCGGTGAGGTGGGCGACGCGATCGCGGGCGCGCCGGGCCGCCTTCTCGGCGGCGCCCAACGCCTTGTCAGCCGCCGCGCGCCCGGACGCCGCGGTCGTCGCCCGCCGCTGGGCGTCCCGGACGGCGAAGCGGGCCTGGGCGAGCTGCTCGCGCAGGTCGTCGACGTGCGCCTCGGCCTGCGACTGCACCTGCTCGGCCTGCTGCTGCTCGGCCTCGGCCGCCGCGGCAGCCTGCCGAGCCTCCTCGACGGCGCGCTCGGCCTCGTCGAGGTCGCGCGCCGCCTGATCGCGACGCTGAGCCAGCACCTGGTCGCCCCGCGACGCCCCCGCCTTCGCCCGTCCCGGCGACGGCGGTCGCGACCTCTCCCGCTCCGTCTCCCGCTCCGTCTCCCGCGCCTGCTCCCGGGGCTTCTCCCGCGCCTTCTCCCGGGGCTTCTCGGGTGACGCCTTCGCCGGACCCCGCCCGGTGAGCGGCGTGGCTGTGGCCGCGGTGAGGTCGACCTCGCCGAACCCGGCGTACGCCAGGGCCTTGGTGAGGCGTCCGGACGCCACCGCCTCGGACGCCGCGACGTCGGCGACCGCCGCGCGCAGCGTCGCCTCGACCTCCTGCCGCCCGGCGTCGCTCAACCCACCGTCGACCAGCCCGACGGCGGTCTCGACCAACCCGGCTGCGGCGCGCTGCCGCTCGTGCCCGAGGGCCCGCAGGTCGTCGCCCTTCAACCCGGCCTGGGCGTCGCGCAGGCGTGCGCCCAGCTCCAGGTAGGCGGCGAGCTCGGCGGCGGCGTCGCGCGCCAGCTGGTTGACGGCGTAGGCCCCGGCGGTCGGCCGCCGGAGCGCCTTCAGCTGCTTCGCCAGCCCGGTGTCGCCGTCCCGCTTGGCGTCGGCCGCCAGGGCGTCGCGGCGCGCCGTGAACTCGCCAGGTGCCAGCGCGTACAGCTCGTCGACGGCCTCGTCGAGGTCCATGCCCACCTCCTGGCCGCCCATCCTGCCGCGCCGCACCAGGCGGCGCGCGCGGCTAGACTCAGTCACAGTTGAGCGGAACACACTCAACTTCGTGCGCGTTGACACCGGTGAACCCTTCCGCGTGACCCCCAGGAGCACCTGCATGGACCTCACCACCCGCAGCCAGGAGGCGCTGTCGGACGCCGTCCGCACGGCGTCGGCCGGCGGCCACCCGCACGTCGAGCCGGCCCACCTGGCGTCGGCGCTGCTCGCCCAGACCGACGGCACGACGCGTCCGCTCGTGCAGGCCGTGGGAGCCGACCCGGCGTCCCTCAAGGCCGCGGTCGACCGCGCGCTCGCCGCCCTGCCGTCCGCCACCGGCGCCACGGTCGGCCCGGCGGCGCCCTCCCGCGGCACGCTCACCGTGCTGAACGCGGCGAAGGAGGAGGCCGAGGCCCTCGGCGACCAGTACGTCTCCACCGAGCACCTGCTCTTGGGTCTCGCGGCGGACGTCGGCCCCGTCGGCCAGGCGCTCAAGTCGGCGGGTGTGACCCGCGAGGGCCTGCTCGACGCGCTCCCCAAGATCCGCGGCGGCGCCAAGGTGACGAGCCCCGACCCCGAGGCGACCTACGACGCGCTGAGCAAGTACGGCGTCGACCTCACCGCCGCAGCCCGCGAGGGCAAGCTCGACCCGGTGATCGGCCGTGACAGCGAGATCCGCCGCGTGGTGCAGGTGCTCAGCCGCCGCACCAAGAACAACCCCGTGCTCATCGGCGAGCCGGGCGTCGGCAAGACCGCCGTCGTCGAGGGTCTGGCGCAGCGCATCGTCGACGGCGACGTGCCGGAGTCGTTGCGCGACAAGCGGTTGATCTCGCTCGACCTCGGCGCCATGGTCGCCGGCGCCAAGTACCGCGGCGAGTTCGAGGAGCGGCTCAAGGCCGTGCTCGAGGAGATCAAGGGCTCCGAGGGGCAGATCGTCACCTTCATCGACGAGCTGCACACCGTCGTCGGCGCGGGTGCGTCCGGTGAGGGCGCCATGGACGCCGGCAACATGCTCAAGCCGATGCTCGCCCGCGGTGAGCTGCGCCTCGTCGGCGCCACCACGCTCGACGAGTACCGCCAGCGCATCGAGAAGGACCCGGCGCTCGAGCGGCGCTTCCAGCAGGTCTTCGTCGGCGAGCCCAGCGTCACCGACACCATCGCGATCCTGCGCGGGCTCAAGGAGCGCTACGAGGCGCACCACAAGGTGGCCATCGCCGACTCCGCGCTCGTCGCGGCCGCCTCGCTGTCGGACCGCTACATCACCGGCCGCCAGCTGCCCGACAAGGCGATCGACCTCGTCGACGAGGCCGCGTCGCGCCTGCGGATGGAGATCGACTCCTCGCCGGTCGAGATCGACGAGCTGCGCCGCGCCGTCGACCGGCTCAAGATGGAGGAGCTCGCCCTCGAGAAGGAGGACGACGACGCCTCGCGCGAGCGCCTCGCCCGGCTGCGTAAGGACCTCGCCGACCGCAGCGAGCAGCTCGCCGCGCTCACGGCCCGCTGGGAGCAGGAGAAAGCCGGGCTCAACCGGGTCGGTGAGCTGAAGAGCCAGCTCGACGACGTCCGGTCGCAGGCCGACCGGCTGCAGCGCGAGGGCGATCTCGCCGCCGCGTCCGCACTGCTCTACGGCCGTATCCCCGAGATCGAGCGCGAGCTCGCCGAGGCGCAGGCAGCCGAGGCCACGGCAGAGGGCACCGGCGCGTCCGAGCCGATGGTGAAGGAGGAGGTCGGCCCGGACGACGTCGCCGACGTCGTCGCGGCCTGGACCGGCATCCCCGCCGGCCGCCTACTCGAGGGTGAGACCGAGAAGCTCCTGCGCATGGAGGAGGTGCTCGGTGGCCGGCTGATCGGCCAGCGGAGCGCCGTCGAGGCGGTCAGCGACGCCGTCCGCCGTTCGCGCGCGGGCATCAGCGACCCCGACCGCCCGACCGGCTCGTTCCTGTTCCTCGGCCCCACCGGCGTCGGCAAGACCGAGCTGGCCAAGGCGCTCGCGGACTTCCTGTTCGACGACGAGCGGGCCATGGTGCGCATCGACATGAGCGAGTACGGCGAGAAGCACACCGTCTCGCGGCTCGTCGGCGCCCCGCCCGGGTACGTCGGCTACGACGAGGGCGGCCAGCTCACCGAGGCCGTGCGCCGGCGGCCGTACTCGGTGGTGCTGCTCGACGAGGTCGAGAAGGCGCACCCTGACGTGTTCGACATCCTGCTGCAGGTGCTGGACGACGGCCGGCTGACCGACGGCCAGGGCCGCACCGTCGACTTCCGCAACGTGATCCTCGTGCTGACGTCGAACCTCGGCTCGGTGTACCTCGTCGACCCGAACCTCGACGAGCGGGCCAAGCACGACGCCGTCATGAGCGCGGTGCAGGCGGCGTTCAAGCCGGAGTTCCTCAACCGGCTCGACGACGTCGTCATCTTCGACGCGCTGTCGATCGAAGAGCTCGGGAGGATCGTCGACCTGCAGGTCGATCGGCTCGCCAAGCGCCTGGCCGAGCGCCGGCTGAGCCTCGAGGTCAGCGACGCCGCGCGCGAGTGGCTGGCGCTCACCGGGTACGACCCGGCGTACGGCGCGCGTCCGCTGCGTCGCCTGGTGGCCAAGGAGATCGGCGACCGGCTGGCGCGCGCGTTGCTCGCCGGTGAGATCCGCGACGGTGACACGGTGCTGGTCGACCGGTCGGCCGGGGAGGCCGACGGGCTCACCGTCACCCCCGCCTGACGCCCCCTCCGGCAAATTCTTGGGAATTCGTACGTCTGGGGCACGCCAGACGTGCAAGTTCTTGGGAATTTGCCGGGGGCGGGGGTCAGCCGGCCCGGCGGGCGCGGTAGCGCCGCACCTGCTGGTCGACCGCCGCGTGGACGACGGTGGGCAGCCACCGCTGGGCCGCAACCACCGCCCACTGCTCGCGCGGGAACACGACGAGCGGCTTGTTCTTGGCCACGCCGTGCAGCACCGCGTCGGCGAGCGGCTCGGGCCCGGGGAGGCCGCGCGGCTGCAGGGTCGCCGCCAGCTGCCGGACGCCGGACGTCGCCGCGGTCGGCGCCATGCCGGGGTTGAGGTTGTCGAGCAGCGGGGTCGCGATGAAGGCCGGGCAGACCGCCGTCACCCCGACGCCGACCGGCTTCAGCTCCGAGCGCAGGGCCCGGCTGAGCGCGACGACCGCGTGCTTGCTCGTCGTGTAGGGCAGCATCATCGGCGTCGTCATCAGCCCGGCCATCGAGGCCGTGTTGACGATGTGGCCGCTGCCCTGGCGGGTCATCGCCGGCACGGCCGCCTGCACGCCGTGCACCACGCCGTGCAGGTTCACCGCGAGACAGCGGTCCCAGTGCTCGTCGTCGAGCTCGTCGACCAGACCGCCGACGCCGATGCCGGCGTTGTTGAACAGCAGGTCGAGGCGGCCGTGCGTGGCCACGACCTGGTCGACGGCGTCGCGGAACGCCGGCCGGTCGGTGACGTCGAGCGTGATCCCCGTCGCGCCGCCAGCGCCGGCGGCGGTCTCGCTCAGCTCCGCGGCCGTCGTCCGGGCCGCGATGCCGTCGACGTCCGCGACCACGACCACGTGTCCACGCGACGTCAGGGCCTGGGCCAGCGCCCGCCCGATGCCGGACGCTCCGCCCGTGACCAGGGCGACCTGTTGCTTCATGCCGAGACCTCCTGCGGTGGTGAGGGCACGCGCGCCGGCTCGTCGACGTCCAGCTGCACGTGCGCGGGGTCGAGGCGGCGGGTCCGCCGCCACAGCGAGACGCTGGACGACGGCCAGAGCGTCCGGTTGTTGCCGAACCGATCGAGGTACCAGCTGCGGCAGCCGCTGGCCCACACCGTGTGCTTCGAGCGGCGCTCGAGCTCGGCGTTGAAGGTGTCCTGCACCCGCTGCGGCACCGAGACCGACCTCGCGCCGGCCTCGTCGCGCATCCGGATGCACTGGGCGAGGTACCGGGTCTGCGCCTCGATGACGAACACCATCGAGTTGTGGCCCAACCCCGAGTTGGGCCCGACGACGAGGAAGAGGTTGGGGAAGCCGGCGACCGTGACGCCGAGGTGGGCCTGCATGCCCGCCGACCAGGCCTCGCGCAGGGTGCGGCCACCGGCGCCGGTGACCGTGAGCTGGTCGTGCGGCTCGGTCACCTTGAACCCGGTGCTCAGCACCAGGGTGTCGACCGGGTGGCGCCGCCCGTCGGCCGTGACGACGGCGCCGGCCTCGACCGCCGCGACGGGGCTCGTGACGAGGTCGACGTTCGGCCGGTTGAACGTCGGCAGGTAGTCGTTCGAGATGAGGATCCGCTTGCAGCCCATGCGGTACGTCGGTGTGAGGGCCCTGCGCGTCGCGGGGTCGTCGACCTGACGGCGCAGGTGGCGCCGGGCCATGAGCTCGAGCAGCCGCATCACTGACGGCGCGGTCGTGAAGGCCAGTACGCGAGACTCGTTGCGCCAGTAGAGGCCCGCGCGCACGAGACGGTAGAGCCAGGGCTTGCGCTCCAGCCGCTCCTGCTCGTCAGAGGTGATCTCGCGGTCGCCCTTGGGGATGATCCACGACGGGGTGCGCTGCAGCACGGTGAGGTGCTCTGCTCGCTGAGCGATCTGCGGCACGGCCTGCACAGCGCTCGCTCCCGTGCCGAGCACCGCGACGCGGCGTCCGTCGATGGCGGCGGTGTCGTCGTCCGGCCACTGCGCGGTGTGGAAGACGTTGCCCCGGAACGACTCCAGGCCGGGTAGCGCCGGGACGAACGGCTCGCTGAGCGCGCCGGTGGCCAGGACGAGCGAACGCGTCGACAGCCGCGTGCCGCGCGCGGTGCACAGGTGCCACAGCCCGGCGTCGTAGGTGGCCTCGACCAGCTCCTCGCCGTAGCGGATCCATTGCGAGACACGGAACTCGTCGGCGACGCGGCGCAGGTAGTCCCAGATCTCCGGCTGCTCGGCGTAGGCGCGGGACCAGCGAGCCGACGGCGCGAAGGAGAAGGAGTACAGGTGCGACGGGATGTCGCAGGCGCAGCCCGGGTAGCGGTTGTCACGCCACGTGCCGCCGAGCGCGTCGGCCTTCTCCAAGAGCACGATGTCGCTGATCCCGTTGCGCTGCAGCTCGATCGCCGCCGCCAGACCGCCGAATCCGGTGCCGACCACCACGGCCTCGTGCACTATCACGACGCCTCCTCGACGAGCTCGCTCAGGTGGCGCGCGACGACCTCCGCGGCCTCGTAGCCCAGCATGTGACCGGCGCCCGGCAGCACCTCGAGCTGGGCGTGCGGCACGAGCTCGGCGAGCCGACGGGCGTGCGACACGGGGGTGAGGCGGTCGAGCTCGCCCACGAGCACGTGCGTGGGGACGTCGGCCAGCACCGCGAGCGCCTCGGCCTCGTCGTGCGCGCTCAGCGCGGCGTAGTAGCGCCCGATCGTGGCCAGGCGGGTGGAGGCCACCATGTCGCGCGTCGCGGCGACGTCCGCCGGCGCGGCCCGGGTGCCGAACAGCAGCCGGCGCTGGCTCTCGTGCGTGATCGCCCGACCCGCCCGCACGCCCGGCACGCGGGAGATCGTGCGCATCAGCGGCACCTCCCCGCGGCGCCCCAGGCCACGCAGCTCGCCCGCCGAGGTGCTCACGAGCGCGACGCCCCGCACCCGGGCGCGGACGTCGTCCGGATGCGTGCCGGCGTACGCCATGACGGTCATGCCGCCCATCGAGTGGCCGCCGAGCACGAGCGGCCCCGCGGGCGCGACGGCGGCGATGACGGCGGCGAGGTCGTCGCCGAGGCCGCGCACGCTCGGCTGCACCCGCGGACGGCGACGACGCCCCCGCAGCGTCGAGGCCCCGTGGCCGCGCTGGTCATAGGTCACGACGCGCACGCGCACGCGTTGCTGGACCAGCCCGACGACGCGGTCCCACGAGCGGTGGTCGAGCGTCCAGCCGTGCGCGAGCACCACGGTGGGTGCCGACGGACCGGCGCCGCCCGCCGCCTCGTGCACCCACGCGGCGAGGCGGGCACCGTCGTCCGCCAGCACGGTGACGGGCCGCACCGCGACCTCGGTGGTGACCGGCACGGAGCCTCCTTCGTCAGCTCTGGAACTTACCGGCGGTAACTTACCTGTCGTAAGGTGATCCTGTGAAGTCGCCGACCCGCACCCGGATGCCTCGAGCTCAGCGCGAGCAGCAGATGCTGCAGGTGGCCGAGGCCGTCTTCGCGGAGTCCGGTTACCAGGCGACCTCGATGGACGACATCGCGGCGCGGGTGGGGGTCACCAAGCCGATGCTCTACGAGTACTTCGGCAGCAAGGACGGCCTGCTGCGCGCGTGCCTCGCCCGCGCCCGGCAGCAGCTGCACGACCAGACGGTCGACGCAGTGCGCGGCGGTGGCGAGCCGCGTGACCTCATGGCCCGCGCCGTGCGCGCCTTCTTCGACTTCGTCGACGACCACGCGGCGGCCTGGGCGGTGCTGCAGGCCGAGTCGATGGTGACCACCGGCCCGGGCGCCCGGGAGATCGAGGAGATCCGGCGCCAGCAGAGCGACTACACCCAGGCCCTGCTGGCCGGCCTGCCTGGCGGCTCGACGCTGGACCCCCTCGAGCTCGCCGCGCGAGCTGAGATGGTCATCGGTGCCTGCGAACGCGTCGCCGTGTGGCGGACGGCGCAGGCGGCCCAGGCGGTCGGCGCCGACCGAGCCACCGAGCTGGTGATGGACGTCCTCTGGCCGGGGCTGTCCACCACCTGACCCCCGCCGGTTGACCGCCTGCCGGCTCCCTCGTGAGGACCAGGCAGGGGACGGTCAGCTGGTGCAGAGGCAGAACGGGTGCCCGGCCGGGTCGAGGAACACCCGGAACGTCGTGCCCGGCTGGTGCTCGGCCCGGGTGGCGCCCAGGGCGACGACGGCGGACTCGCCGGCGTCGAGGTCGTCGACGACCACGTCGAGGTGCATCTGCTGCGGGTGCTCCTGCCCCGGCCACGACGGCGCCCGGTAGTCCTCAACCTGCTGGAAGCTGATGCAGTCGCCGTAGTCGGCCCGGATGTCGACCCAGCCGTCCTTCGGCTCGAGCTGCCACCCCAGCAGCTCGGCGTAGAAGCGGGCGAGGCGGTCGGCGTCCGGGCAGTCGATGACGACGGTGGGGAACTTCGCGATGGCCATGGCGGGACGCTAGTGCCCCCCTCCGACAGCCGGCCTCAGCCCAGCTCGACGATCACCGGTGCGTGGTCGGACGCGCCCTTGCCCTTGCGCTCCTCGCGGTCGATGGCCGCGCCCGTCACCCGGGACGCCAGCGCCGGGGAGGCGAGCACGAAGTCGATCCGCATGCCCTGCTTCTTCGGGAACCGCAGCTGCGTGTAGTCCCAGTAGGTGAACTGACCCTCGGTATGCGGCCGGACGACGTCCGCGTACCCCGCGTCGACGATGGCGTCGAAGGCGGCCCGCTCGGGCGGGGAGACGTGCGTGGAGTTGGCGAACACCGCCATGTCCCAGACGTCCTCGTCGCGCGGCGCGACGTTCCAGTCGCCGACGAGGGCGATCTGCGCGGACGGGTCGTCGGCCAGCCACTGGGCCCCCGCGACGCGCAGGTGCTCGAGCCAGTCGAGCTTGTAGGCCAGGTGCGGGTCACCGAGCTGGCGGCCGTTCGGCACGTAGAGGCTCCACACGCGCACGCCGCCGCAGGTGGCGCCGAGCGCGCGCGCCTCCGCCGCCAGGGGCTCACCCCAGCCGGGCTGGCCGGGGAACCCGAGCTCGACGTCCTCGATGCCGACGCGCGACAGGAGCGCCACGCCGTTCCACTGCGAGTGCCCGTGGTGGGCCACCTGGTAGCCCATCGCCTCGAACCGCTCGGTGGGGAACTGGTCGTCCTTGCACTTGGTCTCTTGCAGCGCGACGACGTCCACGTCGCTGCGCTCGACCCACGCGACGATGCGCTCGAGGCGGGCACGGGCGGAGTTCACGTTCCAGGTGGCGATGCGCACAGGTCGAACCTACCGCCGGGCGCCGACACCCTCGGCGGCTAGGGTCCGGCCATGACCACCGCCCTCGTCACCGGCGCCACCGCGGGTATCGGCCTCGCGTTCGTCCGCCGCCTCGCCGCCGACGGCCACGACCTCGTGCTCGTCGCGCGCGACCAGCAGCGGCTCGACGAGGTGGCCGCAGAGCTGCGCACCGCCTACGGCCGCCAGGTCGAGACCCTCTCGGCCGACCTCACCGACCGGGCCGCCGTGCAGCGGGTCGCCGACCGGTTGGCTGACGCGAGCCGGCCGGTCGACGTCCTGGTCAACAACGCCGGTTTCGGGCTGGGCCGCGGGTTCCTGTCGACCGACGTCGCCGACGAGGAGCGGCTGCTCGACATCCACTGCCGCGCGGTGCTGGTGCTCACCCACGCGGCGGGGCGCGCGATGCGCGACCGCCGGAGCGGCACGATCATCAACGTCTCGTCGGTGGCGGGCTTCGCGGCGATGGGCACGTACTCGGCGGTGAAGGCCTGGGCCACGGTGTTCAGCGAGTCCGTCGCGACCCAGCTCGCGCCGTACGGCGTGCGCGTGATGGCGCTCTGCCCCGGGTTCGTGCGCACCGAGTTCCACGGCCGCGGGGGCATGGACATGTCGGCGCTGCCCGAGTGGGGGTGGCTCGACGCCGACGACCTCGTGGCCGAGGCGCTCGCGGACGTCGCCAAGGGCAAGGTCGTCAGCGTGCCGAGCCGGCGGTTCGGCACGCTCGTGCTGGCCATGCGTCACCTGCCGCGGTCGGTGGTGCGCAAGGGCTCGGGCGCCGTGCAGCGCCGTCGCACGCAGGGCTGAGGTCGCGCCGGCGACTGCCCGATAGGCTGCGGCCCTGTGACGAGCCCTCGCGACGCCCTCCTGACCCACATCACCGACTCCGCGATCGTGCGCGGCAAGGTGACCCTCTCGAGCGGCAAGGAGGCCGACTACTACGTCGACCTGCGCCGCGTGACGCTGGACGGCGCGGCCGCGCCCCTCGTCGGCCAGGTGATGCTCGACCTCACCGCCGACCTCGAGTACGACGCCGTCGGTGGCCTCACCATGGGCGCCGACCCGGTCGCGACGGCCATGCTGCACGCTGCCGCCGCTCAGGGCCGCGAGCTCGACGCCTTCGTCGTCCGCAAGGAGGGCAAGGCGCACGGGCTGCAGCGGCGCATCGAGGGCCCCGACGTCACCGGACGCCGCGTGCTCGCCGTCGAGGACACCTCCACCACCGGTGGCTCGGCACTCACCGCCGTGGAGGCGCTGCGCGAGGCGGGCGCCGACGTCGTCGCCGTCGCGGTGATCGTCGACCGCGACACCGGCGCGGCCGAGCGCGTGCGCGACGCAGGCCTGGAGTACCGCTTCGCGTACTCCAAGGCCGACGTCGGCCTCTGAGCCCCCGGCCCCTGCTCGATCCTGCCCGCCAGAACCTCTCCCGTGGGTTTGGCGCGGGGGCACCCTGCTGCATTCCTATGGCAGTTGGGTGCCCCAGTCGCACTCATGGAGTGAAGTGATCCTCCCCAGCGTGGCGCTGGCGTGCATGATCACGGACGGCGGTGGGTGCGCTGGCGTGCATGATCACGGACGGCGGTGGGTGCGCTGGCGTGCATGATCACGGACGGGGGTGGGTGCGCTGGCGTGCATGATCACGGACGGCGGGAGGCGGGGCGGCGCAGGACGCTGACGGCGAAGGAGCTGTCGTCGGCGAACGGGCGCAGGTCCCAGGTGGCGAAGCGGTGCTCGAGCAGGAGGCCGCTGCCCTCGGTGTCGGCGTCGAAGTCGGCGAGTGAGTAGCCGCGGTCGAGGCCGAAGCCGATCACCGCGACGCCGTCGGCCCGTAGGTGCTCGGCGAGCCGTCGCAGCACGGCGCCACCGCTGCCCGGCGCGAGGTAGGGCATGACGTTGCCCGCGCACACGACCGCGTCGAACGGCGCGCTCTCACCCGCCGCCGCCAGGTCGAGCTCCGAGAGGTCGGCGACCAGCCACCGCGGCCCGGGGTGGTCGGCCTCCGCGGCCTCGATGAGCAGCGGGTCGGCGTCCACACCGACCACCTCGTGGCCGCGCACGTGCAGCTCGGCACCCACTCGCCCGGGGCCGCACCCGGCGTCCACGATCCGCGCACCGCGCGGCACCATGGCGTCGACGAGCCGCGCCTCACCGGCCAGGTCGGCGCCGTCGGCAGCCATCCGCCGGAAGCGGTCGATGTACCACTGGGAGTGCTCGGGACCGTGCTGGGACGCCCAGCGCGTGGGGTTCGCCATGACCCCGACCGTAACGCCGGACCGACCCAGCGTCCGGGGCGGGTCAGGCGGGGTCGCGCACCTGCCCGCCCGAGCGGTCCTCGGCGGTGGCCGACTGGTCGTCCCGCTCGGCCGACCGGTCCGGCCGGACGACGTCGACGATGCCGGCGACCAGGGCCAGCACCAGCAGCAGGACGGTGAGCCGCAGCGCGGTGCTGAGGGCGCGCGCGGCATCACCCTGGCTGCTGGCGAGGGTGCTGAAGTAGACGCTGCCGACCACGGCGATCCCCGCGGCCGTCCCGATGCGCTGCCCGGTCTGCAGCACACCGCTGGCCGCGCCGGCCTGCCGCACTGGCACCTCGCTCACGGTGATGGTGAGGTTCGGCGAGATGACGAAGCCGCTGCCGAGGCCCGCGAGCAGCAGCGGGCCCGCTGTCCACCACGCCACGCTCGGCTGGTCGCCCCGCCAGGCGACGACGGCGTCGGTCAGCGCCAGCCCGATCGCCACCGCCACGATGCCCCCGACGACGAGGGGCCGGCCGTGGCGCGACACGAGCCGGCCGGCCGGCACGGCCGTGAGCGCCGAGCCGGCCGCGAACGGGGTCACCGCCAGGCCGGCCTGCAGGGCGCTCAGCCCGAGGCCCGACTGCAGGTACAGCGTCGTCACGAAGAAGATGCTCGTGAACCCGGAGAAGTACAGGACGCCGATCGCGGTGCCGGCGCTGAAGCTGCGCCGGGCGAACAGGTGCAGGTCGACCAGCGGGTCGTGGCCGCCGCGAGACTGCCGGCGCTCCCACAGCACGAACGCGAGCAGCAGCAAGGCCCCCACCGGCAGCAGCAACCACTTCGCCGAGCCCTTCCACTGCTGCTGCTCGACGAGCGGGAGCAGCAGCACGACCACGGAGGCACCCAGCAGCAGCACGCCCACGGGATCCAGCCCCTGGCTGCGGCGCCGAGAGCCCGCGGACGCCGGCACCCACCGCGCCGCCAGCGCCATGCAGGCGAGCCCCACCGGCAGGTTGATGAAGAAGATCCAGCGCCACCCGACGTCCGTGCCGAGCACCTTGATGATCGTGCCGCCGAGCAGGGGCCCGATGGCCGTCGAGATGCCGATCGCGGCGCTGAGGTAGCCGAACGCCCGGCCCCGCTCGGCGCCGCGGAACTGCTCCTGGATCAGCCCCGAGATCTGGGGGTTGAGCAGGCCGCCACCGATGCCCTGGCACAGCCGGGCCACCACCAGCACCACGGCGCTGGGTGCCAGGCCCGCGACCACGCTGCTCACGGTGAAGACGGCCACGCCGGTGACGAACATGGCGCGCCGCGACCAGACGTCGCCGAGGCGGCCGGCGGGCACCAGCACCAGCCCGAAGGTGAGCGCGTAGCCGGAGACGATCCACTGCAGCTCGCTGCTCTGCGCGTCCAGGCCCTCACGGATCGACGGCAGCGCCACGTTCACGATGCTGATGTCGAGCAGGGTCATGAAGGCCGCGACCAGGCAGACGGCGAGGGCTCGCCAGCGCTGGGCGTCGGGGGCGTCGGGGGAGGTGCGGTCGCTCACGGTCCGACGCTAGGTGGGGCGGACGACGCCCGCCCGCCGGTGACCGGCTCGGCCACGCCCGGGTGGGTTGACGTGCATGATCACGGGGGGGGTGGCGTCGGGAACCCAGAGGCGGTGCCGGACGTCGCACCACCGGTAGCATCGCGCTGCACCCTCGGAAGGGGACCTTCATGGGTACCGGGATCGTCATCCTGATCATCGTCATCGTGCTCGTCGTCGTGCTCGCCCTCGCGGCGGTCGGGATGTACAACGGGCTCATCAAGCTGCGCAACGTCGTGCAGGAGTCGTGGCGGCAGATCGACGTCGAGCTCAACCGGCGGCACGACCTGATCCCGAACCTCGTCGAGACGGTCAAGGGCTACGCCTCGCACGAGCGCGAGACCCTGCAGGCGGTGACCAACGCGCGCGCCGCGGCGATGCAGCCGGGCGCGTCACCGGCCCAGCAGGCCCAGCAGGAGAACGTGCTCACGCAGGCGCTCGGCCGGCTCTTCGCCGTCGCCGAGGCCTACCCCGACCTGAAGGCAAACCAGAACTTCCTGCAGCTGCAGCGCGACCTCACCGACACCGAGGACCGCGTCGCCGCCTCACGCCGGTTCTACAACGCCAACGTGCGGGCCCTGAACACCAAGGTCGAGACGGTGCCGTCGAACATCGTCGCGGGCATGTTCGGGATCAAGCAGGCCGAGTACTTCGAGGCCGACGACGAGCAGGTCCGCGCGGCGCCGCAGGTGTCGTTCGGGACGCCGGGCGGCGCCCCCCAGCAGCCTCCGGCCCCGCCCTCGGCGTGACCGGGGTCACCGGCGTCAGGTGACTCGAACGGCTCAAGAACACGCCGATCCTTGCCGATAGCCACACGGTGGCTGCCTTCCCTCGATCCCTCGTCACCCTCGGCGTCATCGCCCTGATGGTCGTGCCGGCGTCCGTGGCGAGCGCGACGCCGTCGTCCGGCCGCCCGGACGCGACACCTGGCTCGAGTGTCGGCTCCGCCCAGCGGGCGGCGCACGGTCATCGCCCCGATCCGACGCACGTCGACCCCGCGCCGCGTGGCGTCGACGTGCACGCTCGGGTGTCGACGGCTGAGGTGGTGGCGCGCTCCGGTGTGGAGCGGCGTCCGGCTCGGCTCGCCCCGCGGTCGTCATCGCGCACCGGCAGCCAGCTCGCCGGCGACACCCTCGCGGCGGACCGCCCCGCTGTCGTGCTCGACGTGCCCGCCGGCGTTCCGGGCAACCCTGCCATCACCCAGCACGTCTCGCCCTCGTGCACGGGCACGGGCACCGACGGCAACCGGGTGCAGGTGCTGTACGCCTACGAGGCCGGCCAGGCCGACCGGCTGGCATCGATCAGGGCCTCGCTGCAGTCGTACGTAGCCGACGTCGACGACACCTTCGCGCTGTCGTCGCCGAACGGCAACCGCCGGGTGCGTTGGGTCACCTCGTCCAGCTGCGTGCCCGACATCCGGGCGGTGCAGGTGCCGGTCGGATCGTTCGGCAACACCACCACCTACGGCCTCGACGAGATCGCCAC